>NZ_JAEUOI010000024.1 GCF_016790145.1 Propionivibrio sp.
TGTGGTGAAAAAGGCTTGACTGTTTGCCTCACTGGCATATCATTCAATACTGCTTATTTATCCAGTACTCGCGATAACTGGAGCTAAGTGGATACCCCATATATAACAACAGTGACTTGTGCTAAACTGAGTTCAATCATCATGTTGTTCGAATTTAGTGGAGCCTAAAAATGTCATCATTTACGTCACTTGCCGAGTCGATTTCGGCACCCCGGCTTCTTGAGCAGGTCAGGGCACGGATTCGCTTCAAGCACTATAGCATCCGCACTGAGCACACTTACGTGGATTGGATTAAACGATTTATACGGCATTTTGGCAAGCGGCATCCCAAGGATATGGGTGCCGACGAGGTTCAGTCCTTCCTCACCCATCTGGCCGTAGCCGGTAACGTGGCGGCCTCGACCCAGAACCAGGCAAAGAGCGCATTGCTTTTTCTTTACAAAGAGGTGCTGGCGCTCGAATTGCCCTGGCTGGATAAGGTCGAGGCGGCCAGAACGCCAAAACGCTTGCCGGTGGTTCTGACGCGGGATGAAGTCATGGCCGTGCTGCTCCGCCTGGAGGGCCGTCATGGGTTAATCGCCAGGCTGCTTTACGGCACCGGCTTACGCATCATGGAATGCCTTCGCTTGCGCATCAAAGACGTGGATTTCGAGCGTGGTGAGATTCTGGTTCGGGACGGCAAAGGAGCGAAGGATCGGGTGACCATGCTGCCTGCAAGCGTGATTCCGGCCCTGCGCGAACACGTCGAGCGGGCGCGGGAGTTGCACCGTCAGGATCTGGCCGCCGGCCATGGCGAAGTGCATCTGCCCTACGCGCTGGATCGTAAATATCCTTCGGCGGGTCGTGAATGGATGTGGCAATACGTTTTTCCTTCGGCAAGCCTGTCGATCGATCCGCGCACGGGAGTAGTGCGCCGCCATCATGTGCAGGATCAGTCCGTACAGCGCGCTATCCGGCAGGCGGTGCGTGACGCCGGGATCAACAAGCCGGCCACCCCGCATACCTTGAGACACAGTTTTGCAACACATTTGCTGGACTCGGGTTACGACATCCGCACCGTGCAGGAGCTATTGGGGCACTCCGATGTTTCAACGACGATGATCTACACGCATGTGCTCAATCGCGGCGGGCGCGGCGTGGCCAGCCCGCTGGATCGCCTGTCCATCGCGTGAATCGTGCTGCGAGCCAATGAATACGGGCACCTGCAAATCGGTGCTGGGCACGTTAATAGCGCCGCGTTCAAACCGGTAAAACTCATTGGACCCAGTTTTCTACCTGCAATCCGGCCACACGCATGAATTCCCGTTCGTTGTTGGTAACAATAATCCAGCCTTGAGCGCGGGCATGCGCGGCTATCCAGAGATCGTTGTTGCCGATGATCTGGCCGTTCTTTTGCAGTTCGGCTCTGATCTCTCCGTAGTGCTCGGCGGCGGCCTCGGGCAAGGGTGCAAGCGTGATGAGCTGGGCCAGTGTCTGAATACTGCTCAGCGCACGTTCGCGCATCTGGCTCTTTTCTGCACCAAAACGCAGTTCGCCCAGCGTGATTACCGACATGGCCAACTCGCTGGCCATGTGGCGTGCAAAGCGTTCGCGTACCTCAGGCGGGTTGTGCCTGGCAATATAGATGCAGATATTGGTGTCCAGCAGGTAACGCACGCTCATCAGAACTCATCCCTCTCCTGGGGCGGCGTATCGTGGCGTCCGTCCGGCATGAGATCATCGGGCAAGAGGGCGAGTGCATCGAAGACTGCCGTTGCTCGGGTCGGCACGGGTCGCAAAACCACTTCATCGCCCCGGCGAAAAATTTCGACCTGATCCACGTCAAAGCGGAAATCCTTGGGTAAGCGTACGGCCTGGCTATTCCCGGACTGAAAGATGCGAGCAAAGGTCATTACGTGCTCCTGAGAATGGTATACGCGAAGTATATACGTTTATCCGCTTGGGGTGACCAACTGAATTTCTCTTCGACTTGCAGCTTGTCGCACTTGATGATTCGAAGCGAAAACGCAGTTTAAGTGAAGGCTGACCTTTCTCATCAGGCCGCTTTGAATTGCACTCTCGTGACATCCTGTAGATCGAGTTTCTGTTTGACCTGCCATAAATCATGATTGTCCTGCATTGCCAACCAACTCTCGGGAGACCGACCGAGCGCCTTGGAAAGACGAATAGCCATTTCGGGGCTGACGCCACTGGAACCCTTGAGAATGCGATTTAAAGTGGACGGGGCCACGTTTAGCTTGGAGGAAAGTTCACGGCAACTTAGTGCGTTGGGTGTCAGGTAAACTTCTTGCATGAATTCACCGGGGTGCGGGGGCTTGTACATAGTCATTAGTGATAATCCTCATAATCAAGAACATGGGTATTTTTGCAAACGACCGGGTCAAGGCCGACAGGCTGCTATTTCAGTGAGTACTCAGCAACCACAGGCCGGGTCTGGCCGCCTCTTAAAACTCAAGTGGATCAACCTCCAGATGCCAGCGTAGCCGTGAGGGCGCCTTGATAGCGGCGAGCGCGCTTCCCCACTCGCCGAGGAAGGCCTGCAAGGCACGCCGTGACGGCGACTCGACGAGCAACTGGGCGCGCTCGAAATTGGCGCGCCGTGCCAGGCGCATCGGTACCGGGTCGTAAAGCATCACGTCGGCATGCCCTCCAGCTTGCGGCCAGGCGCGCGCGGTGGCCAGAAAAGCCAGCGCATCGGCCATCTTTGGCGACTCGGCGCGCAGCATTGCCTGGAAGGTGTAGGGCGGGAAGCCGGCCTGCTCGCGTTCCCTGAGCTGTTCGTTGGCGAAGGCCGGGTAGTCGTGACGAACCAGCGCGGCGTACAGCGGGTGCTCGGGATATTCCGTCTGGATCAGCACTTCGCCCGGCAACTCGGCGCGCCCGGCGCGGCCGGCAACCTGCATCAACTGGGCGAACAGCCGTTCGGGGGCGCGCCAGTCGGCCGCGAACAGCGCGGCATCGGCACCGAGCGCACCGACCAGCGTCAGCTTCGGGAAGTCGTGCCCCTTGGCCAGCATCTGCGTGCCGACCAAGATGTCGGCCGCACCGCCGTGAATCTGTTCAACCAGCAGTTCCCACTGCTTGCGACTTTTTGCCGAATCGCGGTCAACGCGCAGGATGCGCGCCTGCGGGAAGCGCACGGTGAGCACTTCTTCCAGGCGCTGGGTGCCGCGCCCGAAGGGCTGGATGTCCTGATTGCCGCAGGTCGGGCAGGCTTTCGGGACGCGGCTTTCAAAGCCGCAGTGGTGGCAGCGCAAGCGCGCATCGGCCAGATGCAGGACGAGATTGGCGGCGCAGCGCGTGCAGTGCGAGATCCACCCGCAGCACGGGCAGGCGAGTACCGGTGCGTAGCCGCGCCGGTTGAGAAAGACCAGGCTCTGCTCGCCACGCGCCAGGCGTTTTTCAATGGCCAGCAACAGCGCGCCGGACAGCCCGTCCTGTAACTTCTCCAGCCGCGTGTCGATGCGCTGCACCAGCGGCAGGCGGGCGTTGGCGACGGCGCGCTCATGCAGCGTGAGCAGGGTGTAACGGGCCGGGGTGCGCGGGTCGGCGGCATTCGCCCAGCTCTCCAGCGAGGGCGTGGCCGAGCCGAGCACGATGGCGACGCCGCGTTCGCGGGCGCGGAAGACGGCGACATCGCGCGCCGAGTAGCGCATCCCGTCCTGCTGCTTGAACGAGGCGTCGTGTTCTTCATCGACGACGATCAGGCCGAGATCGGGCATCGGGGTGAACACGGCCAGGCGCGTGCCGAGCACGATGCGGGCGCTGCCGGCCAGCGCCGCGCGCCAGTTGCGCGTGCGCGCCGCCTCGGAAAGCTCGCTGTGCAGGCTGACCAGTCCGGCGTTCGGGAAGCGGGCGGCGACGCGCGCTTCGAGTTGCGGCGTCAGGTTGATTTCGGGGACCAGCAGCAACACCTGCCGGCCGGCGGCCAGTGCGCGCTCGACCAGGCGCAGATAGACCTCGGTCTTGCCGCTGCCGGTGACGCCGTGCAGCAGGTAGGCCTTGAAACCGGTGCCGGCGTCGGCCATCGTCGCCAGCGCCGTCTGTTGTTCCGCCGTCAGTTCGGGCGGGTCTTGCGGCGGCAGCAGTTTCGTCACCCGGCGCTGGCTGCGCGCTGCAGGCGGGTCGATACGACGCAGGCCGGCTGGCAGCGTCGACAACATGACTTCGCCGAGCGGCGCCTGATAGTAGGCCGCGCAGAATTCGCTCAGGCGGAACCACTCGGGCGGCAGCGCCGGGAGGTCGCGCAACACGGCTTCGATCGCTTTGAGCTGGGCGACGGGAAAGTCGCTGGCTGTCGACAGGTCGACCAGGATGCCGATGCGCGATCGAGTTCCGAAGGGAACGCGAACCCGCCGCCCGATATCGCTCGCCGATAAGGGCTCGCCATCGGGAACGAGATAGTCAAAAAACCGGTGCAGCGGGACATCGAGTGCGACGCGGGCGATCTGCATGCTGAGCTGTCTATGCGCTTCGATCAACTAGAAACCGCAGTTGAGAGCGAACGCCGCAACACCAAATTTGACGAGTGTTTGGCCCTCACCCCATCCCCGCAGGGAGAGGGGGTTTGCACCCTTCGCCCTGCGGGAGAAGGGCCGGGGATGAGGGCCTGCGATATTGGTATTACGCTCAACTGCGTTTTTCAGGATCAATCTTTACCCAACCTTGATTTGAGGAGGCTTCAGTTAGCCAATGAAGTTCGTGTTAATTCTGTGTATGTTGTGTAACACATTAAATTTAAAAGCCATTCTTAGTTGTTCACATTTTCTGTGGATAACTCTGTGGGCTATTCATCCAATCAAGCCCGAAACGCTCTGCCGGCAAGGCGCGAGGTACTGTGCCGCAAAAAAAGGCTGTTTTTTTATTGTTAATAAACAATGACTTGCGATAAGTCCCTGATTTTTAAGTGGACTTGTGACGAACAGATGACGCAGCAAGCATTTCTGTGCATAAGTCAACTCGAATGTTGGAAATAGTTTATATACTTTTATGCAGGATTCTGCTGTAGTCGTGCACCGTTTCAACGAGGGCTGTCACGTGCTCAGGCGGGGTGAATTGCGAGATTCCGTGTCCGAGATTGAAAACGTGGCCGCTAGTGCTGCCGCCCTGGCGATGATAGCTGTCGAGGACTTTTTTCGCTTCAGCGGCGATCCGCTCGGGCGCAGCGAAGAGCACACAGGGGTCGAGATTGCCCTGCAGGGTGACTTGCCCGCCGACACGCCGGCGCGCTTCGCCGATGTCGATGGTCCAGTCGAGGCCGACGGCGTCGCAGCCGATCGCGGCGATCGATTCCAGCCACAGTCCGCCCCCCTTGGTGAAGACGATCGAGGGGATGCGTTCGCCGTCTTTTTCCTTGATCAGGCCGGCGACGATGCGCTGCATGTACTGTAGCGAAAACTCCGGATACGCCGCTGCCGAGAGACCGCCGCCCCACGAGTCGAAAATCATCACGGCCTGCACGCCGGATTCGATCTGGGCGTTGAGGTAAGCGATCACTGCGTCTGTAGTGACCGACAGGATCCGATGCATCAGATCGGGTCGCTCGTAGATCATGGTCTTGATGCGGCGATAATCGCTGCTCGATGCGCCCTCGACCATGTAGCAGGCGAGCGTGTAGGGGCTGCCGGAGAAGCCGATCAGCGGTACCGAGTTGCCCAGCGCACGACGGATTTCGCTGACGCCGTCCATCACGTAACGCAGGTGTTCGTAAGGGTCCGGCGCCGTCAGGTCGCGAATCGCCCATTCCTCGCGCAGCGGGCGTTCGAATCTCGGCCCTTCGCCTTCGGTGAAATAAAGCCCCAGCCCCATGGCGTCGGGAACGGTGAGGATGTCGGAGAAGAGGATGGCCGCATCGAGGTCATAGCGGGCGAGCGGTTGCAACGTGACTTCGCACGCCATGGCCGGGTTCTTGCACAGTTGCAGGAAGCTGCCGGCGCGTTTGCGCGTCTCGCAGTATTCGGGCAGGTAGCGACCGGCCTGACGCATCAGCCAGATCGGCGTGTGCTCGGTCGGCTCCTTGAGCAGGGCGCGCAGGAAGGTGTCGTTGCGGGGTCGGGTCACGTCGGGTTCTGCCGAAGGGGCGAAGAGAGGCGAAAGTTCGCCGGGAAGCGGCGATTATCCCGCGTTCGCAGCGCAAGCGCCACCAGGGACGCAGCGTCCTGTGCTAACGGCGCCAGAAGTAAGGGGTAAAAAGGACGAAGAGGGTAAAAATCTCCAGGCGCCCGGCGAGCATGGCCAGCGAGCAGATCCAGGTCTGAAAGTCGGTAAGCACACTGAAGTTCTGCGCGGGTCCGACAACATTCAGTCCTGGCCCGGCATTGTTGATGCACGCAATGATGGCGGTGAACGATGAAATGAAATCAAGACCGCTGGCCATCAGCAGAAAGGTGAGCTCACCAACGGTGAGCGCGTAGAGGAAGATGAAGCCGAGCACGGCTCCGGCAATTGTCTGCGGAATGCTGGTGCCACCAATGCGAATCGGATTAACCACTGCCGGGTGGATCAGCTTCTGCAATTCACGCAAGGCTTGATGGCTGAGGATCAGGGCACGAATCATCTTTATGCCGCCACCGGTCGAACCTGAGCTGACTACGAAACACGACAGGAACAACATCCACATCGGTACGAAGATGGGCCACTTGTCGTAGTCAACGCTGGCGAAACCACAGTCGGTGGCAATCGATACGAGATTGAAAGCAACGTGACGCAAGGCCGTCGACCAATTGGGGTAGGTATCCATCTCGTTAAGATAGGTCGCGCAGATCAGCGTGCTGGAGACAATCAGGACAACAAAGGCTTTGGCTTCGGAGTCGGTCCAGTAGGCACGTAGAGAGCGGCCACGCAGGGCGACGAAGTGCGTGGCAAAATTCATTCCCGCCAGCATCATGAATACGATCAATACGGCCTCGATGGCCGGCGAGTCGAAGTGGCCGACGCTCGCGTCGTAGGTTGAAAATCCGCCGAGCGACAATGCGGCAAAGGCGTGACAGATGGCATCCAGCCAGTTCATCCCGACCAGCTTGAGCGAGAGAATGCAGGCGACGGTGATACCGAAATAAACCAGCCAGAGCGCTTTCGCCGTGCTGGCAATGCGTGGCGTCAGCTTGGAATCCTTCATCGGCCCCGGCGTTTCCGCCTTGTACAGTTGCATTCCACCGACGCCGAGAAGCGGCAGAATGGCGACGGCGAGGACGATGATTCCCATTCCGCCCAGCCAGTTCAGTTCGTGCCGCCAGATATTGATCGAAGGCGACAGATTTTCAAGACCGCTCAGCACCGTCGCCCCGGTCGTCGTCAGCCCGGACATCGTCTCGAAAAAGGCATCGGTAAAGGACAGGCCCGGAATCGCCATCATCAAAGGTACGGTAGCAATGGCGGCCATCATCACCCAGGCCAGCGTCACCAGCAAAAAGCCGTCGCGCGCCTGCAATTCACGTTTGAAGTGACGAGTCAACCACCACAGGCCGAAACCAACCAAAAAGCAAAATACCATGGCGTCGATAAAATCGATCAGTTCACCGTCGTTGTAGATGATGCTGGTTACAATCGGCATCAAATACGTCACGCCGAAGAAGAGGAGCATCATCCCCATCACGTGCAGAACCGGAAAAAGACGGTACCTCACAGGAAGCCCACGCTGACCTGGAAGAGTCGCTCAACCTTCCTGACGACTTGCTTGTTCAGGCAAAAAACGATGACGTGATCGGCACTCTTGATGACTTCGCCCCTGTGGGCGATGACTACATGCCCCTTCTTTTTTATCTTGGCCATGCCGTCATAGGCAATATCCTCAATCCGGTCGAGGTCACGCACGATAGCCACCAGTGTCGCGCCTGGAATCACCGGCAGTTGCTCAACCCGCTTGCCCACCACACGCGAGTTTTTCTCATCGCCGTGTACGACAATTTCGATGGCTTCGGCGGCGCCGCGCCGGAGGCTGTGCACCTTGGCCACAAAACCGCTGCGAACATGGGTGAGCAGGTCGCCGATTGAAATTTGAGCCGGGGAGATGGCGATGTCGATCGGGCCACCCTGTACCAGATCGGCATAGGAGCGCCGGTTGATCAGCGCCAGCACCCGCTTGCAGCCCATGTTCTTGGCCAGCGAGGCCGACATGATATTGTCTTCGTCGTCGTTGGTCAGGGCGAGAAAAAGATCCATCTCGCTGATCGACTCCTGTTGCAGCAGATCTTCGTCAGTAGCGTCACCGAGCAGGACCAGGCTGCTTCCGATCAGGTTGGCGATTGTCTGCGTACGCGCCGGATTGCTCTCGACCAGCTTCACCATGCAGCGGCCTTCGAGCCTTTGCGCGACGCGCAAGCCGATGTTGCCGCCGCCGGCGATGATGACGCGCTTCACCGGTGCCGTCATCCGGCGCATTTCGATCATGACGCGCCGGATGTGCTCCTCGGCCGCCAGCACAAAGACCTCGTCACCCTCCTCGATGACCGTATCACCGGTGGGTGGGACGGGATGATCGAGTCGGAAGATGGCCGATATTCGTGCATCGACATTGTCGCCCAGATGCTCGCGCATTTCCCTGATCGGCTTGCCGACCATCAAGCCTCCGGCGTAGGCCTTGACGCCGACCAGGGCAACGCGACCTTCGGCAAAATACAGCACCTGCAAGGCTTCGGGAAACTCGACCAGTTTGACCAGATAGTCGGTGATCACCTGCTCCGGGCAAAGCGCATAGCTGACGGCAAAATTCGCCTCGGCGAGCAGCGTCGGGTTGTCCAGATACTCGGCGGATCGAAGGCGGGCGATCCGCTTGGGGACGTTGAACAGCGAGTGCGCCAGTTTGCAGGCCACGAGATTGGTCTGGTCGCTTTGCGTCACGGCAATCAGCATATCGGCATCGTCCAGCCCGGCGTCGCGCAGGGTCGATGGCAGGATGGCGTTGCCGACAACGGTTCGCAAATCGAGTCGTACCTGCAGGTTTTCGAGCCTTTCACGGTTGTTATCGACGACCGTGATGTCGTTGCTCTCTGAAACGAGACTCTGTGCAACGCTGGTGCCGACCTGTCCCGCGCCGAGGATGACAATTCTCACGTTTCCTCTCCCCTAGATTCGATGCCGGCCGGCATCACTCCTGATCTTCGCTGCGCCGTCCCAGGTTCAAACCCAGTTGCTTGAGTTTGCGATACAGGTGAGTCCGCTCCAGACCGGTTTTATCGGCAACTCGCGTCATGTTGCCACGTTCGCTTTTCAGATGATGTTCAAAGTAGAGCCGCTCGAAAGCTTCACGTGCATCGCGCAAAGGCTGATTGAACATGGGCAGGGCCAGCGGCAGTCTGGGTGCGTCGCCGGCATCGCGCAGCAAAATGCTTTCGACATCATCAACCGAAATCTCTTCGTCGAGCGCGGACAAGGCAAGATTCTTGACCGTCGCCAGCAACTCGGCCCATTCACCCTGCCAATGGTGCAGGCGCAGCGCGTTCAGGGCGCCAATCGAAAAGTGACGCGTCGGCACTTCATTGCGCTCAACCAGATGGGTCAGTACCAGCGAGGCGATTTCGGGCACGTCGTCGGAATGGCCGGAAAGTTGGGGCAAAGCCACCCAGACCTCGCCCAGACGCGCCATCAGCACGGGATCCCAGCCAGCTTCGGCGAGCGCCGAAAGAGGGCGGGAGGAGGCCACAACCATTTGCAGGTTGCACTTCTCGATGCGCTCCAGCGCATAAGCGAGGTTCTTCTGCTGGAGTTTGCCGAGCAGCATCAGGTCGGCGACGAACAGGATGCCGCCGCCGGCGTTTTCGAGCATCTCCTGCGTCAGGGGCGCGCTCGAAGCAGAGAGATCGAGCCACGGTGTCTTTGGCGTTTGCAGAGTACGCGCGCACATTTCGGCGATGTTGCCTGAGGCGCTCTTGAGCAGAAGCACAGGCGTTTTGGCGGCGGCCTGTTCGATCCTTTTCTTCAGATCCTTGAGCAGCGGCGAACGGGCAAAGGCGTCAAGCGTGAGCGGTGGCTTTTGCGGCAGGACATCGTGCTTGAGTGCTTTCTTGACGGTGGTCAGCAGCTTCTGCAGGGCAATCGGCTTTTCAAGAAAGTCGATGGCGCCGACACGCGTGGCTTCGACTGCGGAATCGATCGTTCCATGACCGGACATCATGACCACCGGCATCGTCAGCAAACCGGCCGCAGACCATTCCTTGAGCAGCGAAATGCCGTCCGTATCCGGCATCCAGATGTCGAGCAGGACAAGATCCGGACGTTTCTCGCTACGACTCCTGCGTGCGGCGGCGGCGTTTTCGGCCAGCGAGACGGAGTGCCCTTCGTCAGCAAGAATCTCGGAGAGCAACTCGCGGATTCCCATTTCATCGTCGACAACCAGTATTTGCGCCATGATCAGTTCTCTTTACGGTACACGTCGCACAAGCGACTCCTGGATTTCCCGTCGCCCAAGGCGAGAAAGGTCGGGGCAACCCCCACCAGGCCCGATGTTGAGGCCAATTGCTTGTGCTTGACTGTGGATTCCAGGTTCATGTCATTGCTCCATCGCTGCCAGTTATCTCGATACTATTCGGGTTTGGCGACAGCCGTTGCGCCACGGGCAGCCGGATGCTGACTTCGGCGCCTGTCGGCTGCAGGTTGTTGATTCTGATGCGGCCCTGATGTTCATCGACAATTTTCTTGACGATAGCCAGTCCAAGGCCTGTTCCTCCGGCCTTGGTGGTGACGTAGGGTTCGAATACGCGGGCCATCATTTCGGGCGGAAAGCCCGGACCGCCATCGCTGACCGACAGTTCCGCCATGCCGTCGATGGCGCGCGTTGAAACAAGGACCTGTGCATCGTCGAAGCCATCCTGCGCGTCTTCGGCGTTGCGCAGTAGATTGTGGATAATCTGCCGCAACTGGCTGGCATCGCCCCACACGACGGGCAATTCCGGGTCAAGCGCCAGATTGATGCGTGCCCGGGAAGTCTCATACAATCCGAGCACCTCGCCAATCAGCGCATTCAGATCAAGCGGCGCCAGCTCAGGCGCCGGCATGCGGGCATAGTCGGAAAATTCGTTGACCATGCGCTTCATCGCCTGTACCTGGTTGATGATCATCTGCGTCGAGCGCGTCAGCATTTCGGAATCGCCATTGCCCAGTTTGTCGGCCAGCTTGACTTGCATGCGTTCCGCCGAGAGCTGGATCGGCGTCAGCGGATTCTTGATTTCGTGCGCCAGACGCCGCGCCACCTCGCCCCAGGCGGCACTGCGCTGGGCGGCCACCAGACGCGTGACATCGTCAAACACCACGACATAGCCGCCACTGCTTCCCGGCGGCAGTTGCGTTCCGCGCAGCAACAGAATCTGCGGCAGAGCACCGGGGCGATCAAGTTCAATCTGCGTCTGCCATTCCTTGTTGCCGTGCTCGGCGAAGGCGTCGCGAATCGCCCGTCCGAAGACCTGCTCGCGCGGCCAGGCGTCGACCGTCACGGCCAGCAGGCCGGTGAAATCATCATCGAGAATGGTCTGCGCGCCCGCATTGACCGTGCGCAGCAGGAAGCGACGGTCGAAGACGAGCACACCCGCCGACAGATTGGCGAGTATCGATTCAAGGTAGGCGCGAGCCGATTCGACTTCGGCACGGTGGCGCTCGGTATCCCGCCGCGCGTCGGCAAGCTGGCGCGTCATCTGGCTGAAGGACTGGGTCAGCACGCCGAGTTCGTCGCGGCTGTAGATCGCCTGGCGCGGAGTAAAGTCACCGGCCGCCACCGCTTGCGTTCCCTCGGCAAGTATAGACAGCGGTGCCGATAGACGACGCGCCAGGACAAAAGCCGTGGCAATGGCCGTAAACAGGGCGAGCAGCACGGTCAGCGTCAGCGTCATGGCATAGATGCGCGTCAAGCCCTCGCGCCCGAGCGAGAGTTCCTGATAGTCACGGTAGACCTCCTGCACGCGTTCGGCGTTGAGCGCCAGACTGGAAGGTACCGGCTGGGTCAGTTGCAGGATACGCGTTTCCATACCCAGACCCACCGCCGATACCGGGACCAGAACACGCAGCAGCAGATCCTTGCCACCGACGCTTTCAATGACCCGGTATCCGCGCCCGGCACGCGCCTGTCGCAACTGTTCGAGCGAAGGCGGCGGCGGCATCACGGTACCCAGATCGCTGGTGGCGGTCGCCTGCAACTGGCCGCCGGTGGTAAATAGGGCGGCAAACTGGACGCCTGCCTGCTCGCGCAGACGACTGAGGGCCAGGCGGCGCTGCGCTTCGGGCAACTCGCCCAGATCGAGGGCCATGGCACGTCCTTTTTCGGCCAGATCGTCGAGCAGCGAATCGAGCGCGCTACGTCCGAGATCGAGTCCCGATTCAAGCGCCTTCTCAACGCGCACGTCGAACCAGGTTTCAATGCTCTTGGTGACGAACTGTACCGACACGGCGTAGATCAGTACCCCGGGCAATACCGCCATGAGACCGAACATCAGCATCAGCCGCAGCTTGAGCCGCGAGCCGAAGACCTTGGCCCGATGCTCCTGCCAGAGGACACGCACCTGCCAGACAACCAGCGCAAAAAGCGACAGGGCGACAATCGCATTGAGCCCGAGCAGCCAGGGGTAATGGCGGGCAAACAGCGCCGTGTTGGCGCTGGCCGAGGCGAGCAGAAAAAGCAGGATGCCGCCAAACGAGGCGGCCACAATGATCAGCTTCTTCATTTGGCATCACCTGCAGCAGACTCCGTTGCTACCGGAAGCCCAGGAGGAGTCGTCGGGGAGAGGGCCGGCGCTGCGGGTGTCACAGGCAAGGCAGGTGTCGCAGGCGCACCCTCCGTCGGCGTAAAACTCCAGCGATGCCAGTCGGATGAAAGATTCCAGTCCTTGTTGGCCAGCGCACTGACCTGAAAGGTCTTGGCCATCTGGGTCAGATCGAGACGCATGCGCAACCCGGCAAGGTAGGTCTGCCCGGCTTTGACCTCCCCTTTCTCAAGTACCTGCCAGTTGCGCAGGCGCGACATCACGCGCAATGCTTCATCGAGGGTGTCGAAGCTCTGGTGCAAGGCGCCAGTGGATAATCGATACTGGCGAGTCAAGGCGTGATAGGAAAGCTGGAAGGTTTTGCTGCGCCGGATGATCTGTTCGTCAAACCAGTACCAGCGTGCCTGGGTCAGCTCGAACTCGGCAGCAAAGTAGAGCACAACACCCTTGTTGACCGCCTCCTCAAGTCGCGTATTGAAGTTGATGTTAATGTCGGCGGCAAGGCTGTAGCCCTCGTCGTTGGCGAGCAGTTGCGGGTTGCGGACGCTGATGTCCGTCGCCTGTGCGCCATGCGCGGCGAGCAGCAAAAGAACGCTGAAAAAAAACGATCTAAGCAGCTTTTCGTAACAACGCATAATAGAATCCGTCGTTTTCATCCTGCGGCAACAGTTGCTCTTCATGCAAGCGCTCGACGCCGGACTGGCGAACGAGAAAGGCGTCGATCTGCGCCGCATTTTCTTCCGGGAAAACCGAGCAGGTAGCATACAGCAGCTTGCCGCCGGCCTTGAGCAAAGGCCAGAGTGCATCAAGTATGTCCGCCTGCGTGTGGACAAAGCGGCGGATGTCGCTTTCTCGCCGCAGGTGCTTGATGTCAGGATGGCGGCGCACGACGCCGGAAGCCGAGCAGGGCACATCGGCCAGAATGGCGTCGAAGGGCTGGCCGTCCCACCAGTGCGCTACCTCCCGGCAATCGGCGACCTGGATCGTCGCCCGCAGGCCCAGTCGTTGCAGGTTCTCTTCGATGCGTTTTGTGCGGCTCGCGTCGATATCGAGTGCCAGCAGATCGAGCGTCGCCGACTCAAGCAAATGGGCGGTTTTGCCGCCGGGAGCGGCGCAGGCGTCGAGCACTCGCGAGCCCGGCGCCGGAGCCAGCAGTTCGGCCGCGCGTTGTGCGCCGGCATCCTGTACCGAAACGAATCCATCGAAAAAGCCGGGCAAGGCCTCAACCGATACCGGCTTCTGCAGCAGCACGCCACCCGCACCCAGGGCGCGAGCCGAAAAGCCTGCCGCTTCGAGCCTGATCATATAGTCAGCCACCGTCCCACGGCGCTGATTGACGCGCAGAGTCATCGGCGGCGGGCTGTTGCCGACGGCGACGATCGACAGCCAGTTTTCAGGATGTGCGCGCCGCAAACGCGCCAGCCACCAGCGCGGATGCTGGTATGTGGCTTCTTCATCGGCGGCCAGCGCGGCGAGCAGCGATTCGCGCTGCCGCAGAAAATTGCGCAGCACGCCATTGACCAGACCCTTGAACACGCCGCCAGCCAGCTCGCCAGCCGCTGCGACGGCCTGATCGACGACCATCGGGGTGGCCTCGGGGCGGGTCTCCAGACGGTACAGTGCGGCCAGCAACAGGGATTGCGTTTCCGCATGAGTCAAGGGCCTGGACAACAGCCGCGCGAGTATGAATTGACCCCAGGCGTAGCGGCGCAAAACGCCGTAGGACACATCCTGTGCTGCCGCCCGCGCGGCAGGCGGTTCTTTGGCAAGAACCCCCAGGGCTTCACTCAAACTCTTCCCGCCACCGACCGCAGCCAGAACACGTGCGGCCAGCAGCAGACTCCAGCCCAGTGAATCGGAGGCCAGCGCCTGCTGTGGCGAGGGGCCTGGTCGAGCCAGCCTGGTAGCGAGCGTTGCGTCGCTCGGCGTGCTGGCCAGACCCGCTTTACGCACCCGCACCGTACGCAATGAAACGGGAGGTGTAGAGGTAGATGATGGAGATGAAGACAAGGCAGCGTCTCATGATGACCGTTTGTTGATCGAGTTTAACATGATGATGACAAGTTCGGCTTTCGGCGTCCATAATGCGCGGATGAGTTCAACTTCCCTCAAACGTTACGCCTGGCTGTCGATTTGCGCCGCTTTGACCACCATCCTGCTCAAGGGACTGGCCTGGAAGATCACGGGTTCGGTGGGTTTGCTCTCCGATGCGCTTGAATCTGTCGTCAATCTCGCCGGGGCGATGATGGCGCTGGCCATGATAACGATCGCCGAACAGCCGGCTGATGACCATCACGCCTACGGACACGGCAAGGCCGAATATTTTTCCGCAGGATTTGAAGGCCTGCTGATTCTGCTTGCCGCGATCGGTATTGGCATGGCGGCGATCGAGCGCCTGTTGTCTCCGCAGCCGCTTGAGCAAGTCGGTATCGGCCTCGCGGTTTCTGTTGCCGCCTCGATCGTCAATCTGCTGGTCGCGCGCATCCTCCTCGCTGCCGGACGCAAGCACCGTTCGATGACGCTGGAGGCCGATGCCCATCATCTGATGACCGATGTCTGGACCTCGGTCGGGGTGATCGCCGGTGTGGCTGCCGTAGCGTTGACCGGCTGGTTGTGGCTCGACCCACTGCTGGCGCTGCTGGTTGCGCTCAATATCGTATGGACGGGCTGGAAACTGTTGCGTCGTTCGACCGAGGGCTTGATGGACGTTGCCCTGCCGCCCGCAGAGCATGCTTTGGTGCTGGCTATCCTGAAGCGTTATCGCGATCAGGGAATTGACTATCATGCCCTGCGTACCCGCGAATCGGGCGCCCGCCGCTTTGTCGAACTGCACGTGCTGGTACCCGGCGAGTGGACGATACAGCGTGGTCACGAACTGGCTGAACGGCTGGAGAGCGACATTCGCTTCGCTCTTCCTCATAGCACGGTGTTGACGCATCTGGAGCCCCTGGACGACCCGGTGTCACAGGAGGATATCGAACTTGATCGCTAACCCGGGGGCATGGACGGTTTCCTTGTGCTGGCGCTGGCTGCCGTTTTTGCCGCTCATGTTGTTCCTGCCCTGGCCTGCATTGGCCTGGAACGCCGCCGGACATCGACTGGTGGCGAGCATAGCCTGGGAACAGCTTGATCGGCAGACCCGCATTGAAGTGTCGAATCTGCTGCGTGAACACCCGGACTACGCACGCTGGCTGAAGCGGGCGGGTAACGGCGATGCTGACCGGGTGGCCTTCATCGAAGCCTCGACCTGGCCCGACGATATTCGCCAGGACCAGCGTTTCTACAGCGCCGGCGTCGACGAACCGACACCGACTCTGCCCGGCTTTCCTGACATGGAACGGCGCCGCAACTGGCACTACGTGAATCGTCCGCTTGACGATACGCACCAGAATCATGCACGCAATCACGCGCACAGTGATCCTGTTTCCGGACTGCTCGACCAGCAGCTCGTGGCACTGGCGAAGATACTCGGCTCGCCCGGCTCGCCCGTCAGCGAGCGCAGCTATGCCTTGCCCTGGCTCATTCATCTGAGCGGAGACGCACATCAACCCCTGCATACGAGCATCCGGCTTGACGCAGAGGGCAAATGGGACAGGCTCGGAAATGGCATTAGCGTAATCAACCCCTTCAATCCGCGCAAGAACTCGACGACCCTGCATGCATTCTGGGACGATCTGCCTGGCTCGCCCTGGCTGCGCGGAGAGCGCCTCGATGCCGTGAGTCAGGCGCTGAGCGCCCGCTATTCGTGTCCGCCACCGTCGACGTCTGCGCAGTGGATTGACGAAAGCTGGCGCCTGGCTCGCAACAGCGCTTATCCGCCCGGTGAAGATAACGTACCGACGATCAGCACGGAGTTTTTCGATAAGGTAAAGGAGATTGCCAACCGGCGAATAGCTCAAGCCGGCTGTCGTCTCGCCGATCTGCTGCGCGAGCTGTTGAGCAGGAAGTAGAGCGCCAGACGCTATCCGCTCTTGAGTAGGTCGGGTTAGCGCAGCGTACCCCGACATCCAGGAAGATCAGGACAAGCTGGCTCCGGGGCTCCTTGTCTCGCAGCCTGTCTGCCTGCTATCCCGGCGCCATGGCGCGCAGGCGCGCGACCCGTTCCTCGGTGGCCGGATGGGTGCTGAACAGGCTGGCAATGCCGCCTCCGGACAAGGGGTTCATGATCATCATCTGTGCCGTCGCCGGATGTGCATCGGCCGTGGGCATGGGGATTCCGCGTGCGTAGGCATCGATCCTGGCCAATGCGTCGGCCAGTGCATGCGGGTCCCCGCAAATCTGTGCTCCGCCGCGATCCGCCTCGAATTCCCGCGCCCGCGAGATGGCCATCTGGATCAGCGAGGCCGCCAGCGGCGCCAGAAGTGCGACGGCGATACTGGCCACCGGATTGCTTCGCCCTTCCGAGTCCCTGCCGCCAAAAATCATCGCAAAATTGGCCAGCGCCGAAATGGCTCCGGCCATGGTTGCCGAAATCGTCGAAATCAGGATGTCGCGATGGCGGACATGCGCCAGTTCATGCGCCATCACACCTCGAATCTCGCGCGCCGACAGCAACTGGAGAATGCCTGTCGTCGCTGCCACTGCGGCATGATCCGGATTGCGCCCGGTGGCAAAGGCATTGGGCTGCGCTTCATCGATCAGATAAACGCGCGGCATGGGCAGACCGGCACGCTGTGCGAGATCGCGAACCATGGTGTAGAACTGAGGCGCCGAGGCTTCGTCGACCTCGCGCGCGTTGTACATTTTCAACACCATAGTGTCCGAAAACCAGTAGGCGAAGAGGTTCATCGCAGCGCCGAACAGCAGCGCCATCAACATACCCGTCGCACCTCCGAGATAGCCGCCAATGACACCGAACAGTGCCATGATCGCCGCCATCAGGAGGGATGTTTTCAACCAGTTGCCAAGCATCGTCGTGATCTCCTTGTGAGTCAGAATCGGGACAGAACAAACGCCGTTCCGGACCTTAGATTGGGAGACGAGGGGAAAATTCAAGGTGCTGGATCAAAGCTCGAGCCCGGCACGATGGATGTTCCGGCAAGAAACTGAGCGACGGACAAGCGCTTACCGCCAGCTCTCTGCAGCTCGGTCAGGCGCAGCGCGCCTTGGCCACAAGTGACCATGATCCCGTGCCTGTCGCTTGCAACAATGACCCCTGGCGCGCCGGACGCCGCCATCACTTCGGCCTGCCAGACCTTGATCGGGCTCCCCCGCAGGCTGGTTGCAGCACCTGGAAATGGATTGAAGGCCCTGACCTGCCGGGCCAACTGGATGGCCGGCAATCGCCAGTCGAGCACGGCTTCTGCCTTTTCGATCTTGGCGGCATAGCTCACCCCAATCTCCGGCTGTTGACGCGGCGGCAGCGGCAGGCGCTCCAGCGCTTCGACGATCAAGCGGGCGCCGAGTGCGGCGAGCTTGTCGTGCAATGTTGCTGCCGTATCGTTTTCTGCAATGGGCAGGCTTTCTGCGAGCAGCAGCGGGCCGGTATCCAGCCCTGCATCCATTTGCATGATGCAGACGCCGGTCTCGGCATCACCGGCGAGAATCGCTCGCTGGATTGGTGCAGCACCGCGCCAGCGCGGCAGCAATGAGGCGTGGATGTTGATGCAGCCGAAGCGGGGCAGGTCGAGCACCGGCGGTGGGAGAATAAGGCCATAGGCCGCGACAATGGTGGCCTCGGCGCCGACGGCGCGCACTCGTTGCTGGGCAGTTGCATCCTTCAGCGTCTGCGGCTGAAAAACCTCGATTCCGGAAGCTTGCGCCAAGGCCTTGACCGGCGAAGAATGCAACACCATACCCCGTCCTGAAGGCCGATCAGGCTGAG
>NZ_JAEUOI010000038.1 GCF_016790145.1 Propionivibrio sp.
TTCAGCCTCGCTAAAACCGGCGGCTTGCATCTTGTCGAAGAGGTGTTTTCCGAACAGCGTTTGGGCCCTGAATTCAAGCACCTGAAATCGCCTTACTTTGTCCAACGCAGTCTTTCGCTTTTCCGCAGCGCCTATGTGGCAAAAGATTACACGTCAGCGAAGGAGTTCTATCGAATCGCTCTCCAGCGAGACTGGCGAGTGCTGCTCAAATTGCCCTATACAAAAAAAGCATTGCGCCTCTGGTTCCGAAACAAGCCTGAAAGCTATTGACAGTTTTCTGCGAGTTCCAGGAATGACTCAACATCGCCGGAAAGCAGCTTTGGAATAAATTTCCCAATTTTCTGGTCATCCCAATTCCACCAGGCCAGCGCTTCGAGTCGGGCGATTTGTTTTTCATCAAAGCGCATGCGCACCATTTTTGCCGGAACACCCGCGACGATGGCGTACGCCGGGACATCCCTTGTAACAACGGCTCTTGCGCCAATTACTGCACCATTGCCCACGTTAACCCCCGACATCAGGAGAGCCTCAGTTCCAATCCAGACATCGTTTCCAATGACCACATCGCCATGTGTTATTTCGCAATCTTGTATATCTCCTGCGAAATCGCTCCAAAGGACTGGAAAGGGAAAGGTCGTTACCCAGTCCGTTCGATGTTCGCCGCCAAGAAAAATCTGAACACCACCAGCAAACGAGCAAAATGCACCAATTTTCAGCGTAGCGATTTTGTTCCGGCTACGAACCCTAAAATGCCCGTACGAACATTTTCCTATCTCGTACTGAGGAAATTTCTCTTTCAGGGTCAACTCCTTTTTCCCTTTCCTGCTGAAGAGTCCTTTCAGAAGTCTTCTCATGAACTATCGCCTCAGAATCAATTGCTCTTCTGCTTGCTGATATACCGTCCCAATTCCTCCATCATGCCGCCCAGATTTCTGGCTTTACGTGCGAAGAGGTCATCCTGCTCTTTCGCTGTCAACACCCTGTCATCCGCTCCGGTAACCAGGGGGTGTTGGGTCGCGACAACGGCAAGTGGCATGACGATCTTCACATCGTTATCGATATAGGCCGTACTTGACCACTCAGCCAGCACGGCATGCTCTCTCACTTCATCGGAAAGCAGGTTGATGCCCGTCGAGTAATCTCGTTTCGGGTTTTTTACACCAAAGAGCGGCATCAGCGTCGGAATCACATCCATGTGGTTGCTCATTCCTTCATAGACCGAAGGTTTCATTCCCGGCACCCAGAGAACAAGTGGTGTATGTATTTGCTGATCGGTAAAGGCCGAGTTGTGTCCCCAGCGTCCATTTTCCATGAATTCTTCACCATGATCGCCCAGCAATAGAACAATCGTGCTGTCCAGAAGGTTGTTTTTCTTAAGATAATCAAACACCCGGCCAAACTGGCTGTCCAGATGATGCACCGAATTGATGTAGCGATTCTTGATGAGATGGATTTGGCTGGCCAGTTGTTCCCGAGTCAGGGTGAAATAATTGATGTCGTCAGGATAAGGGGTGCGAATCACGCTTTCGGGTGGAAAATAGTAACGTGCATGGGGTGATTCAAAGAACATGAAGGTAAAAAACGGTCTGTTCCTGTCTCGCGTGTCGATGAACTTGAGCAGGTTGCTTACGTTCTGCTGATCCTTTTCCCAGCCCTGAGCCCCACCGGGAATTTCATGCAATTGTTCTGACGGCACCTGGCTGAAGATGGTTGCGTCAAATTCGGGGTAGGAAAACTTGGCGCTCGTATAAAAACTCATCTGATAATCCTGAGCCTTAAGCACATCGATGACCGGAGCACCTTTACGCTCAGCCAGCATGGGGAACCAGTAGTTTCCTGGAATTCCGGTAAACATGGTGAACATGCCAACGCGGGTTCCATTTCCGCCACTGAAGTTGCGCGTAAAACGCTTGGCATTTTGTGCGAAGGCCCAGGTGTTGGGCATGATTTCGGCATCCAGCGTATCGGCACGCCAGGATTCTGAAACCAGCCAGACCACATTGAAAGGTTTCGCGGGCTTTTCGACTTGCAGCGGATTCAGCGGATAGTTCAGATTGCCTTTGGCCAACTGGTAGTCGCTTTTTTTACGATCGACCTTGACTCCGAGCTTGCTCAATAGTGATCTTGCCGAGATTCCCAGATAATAGGGTATCTTCTGTGTCAGTGAAGTGATACTGGTTATGCCGGTCGCCGCACTGTAGGTATAAACCATTCGCTCACCAACCGTGGCGATGAC
Organism: Propionivibrio sp.; assembly: GCF_016790145.1. GTDB lineage: Bacteria > Pseudomonadota > Gammaproteobacteria > Burkholderiales > Rhodocyclaceae > Propionivibrio. The sequence continues at coordinate 2,237 of NZ_JAEUOI010000038.1, forward strand.
GAACAGAATCAGAAGACCGGCAAAGAAGCGTCGTGGCAGCCAGCGCGGCTCGCCGAATTTTCGATAGAAAAAAAGCGTCACGGCCAGCAACACGGCCTGCAGCAGCAGGAACCCCAGCGCGATAAAGGCAAAGGTGGCGTTGGAGGCATCACTTGCGCCCAGCGATTCGAGTCCACCCGGCGTAGAAACCAGGTTGATCACAAAACTGTTGATAAAAATTCCGTAGAGCGTAAAAAGCTTGGCATTGGCGAAAAAAAACAGCGTGGTAATGCCGGTGCTGAGTATGGCCAATGGATAGAAAATCGCTTTGTGCCCGATCTCACGCTCGCGGTGAACGTATTTCTCGACCAGCCAGGTGATGAATATCGCAGGAAGCAGGTAGATCAGTCCGTAGGTCAGCCAGACGGCGACCGCAAAGGCAAATACCAGCGGGCCATCCCTGCTGGCTGAGGAAAAATCAATGCCGTCCCAGGTAATTGCAAGCAGAACCAGGTAAGTCAGCAGGAAAAAATAGGCAAGGACACGACGTAATTGGTGTACGGATAACAAAGGGGATATCTCCATCAGGTGCGGTTCGGGGTGTTCAATGCGCAAGATTCGGTGCAAGGTAAACTCGCTGACCCTGTGTGCAAGCGCTTGCCCCGGCAAAGAGCTTGCGTAGTATACCCTTGCCCCTTTAGAAACAAAATCCGGCTGGCCTGGGTCGGTCCATGCCCCGGTCAAGGCATTTGCAGTGGGTGCGGTGGTTTAAGATGCAATCACCATGCCGTCAGGAATGAGCTATCGTTGGCCTGCAGGGTGGCATGCTAAACTTCATGAACAACTCCCCCCTCAAGAACACGTTCACCATGCGGCAATCCGGTACCCGGCCCATCTCCTCCCTGAAAGTCTACCTGCGGCTGCTGAACTATCTGCGGCCGATGATTGGCATGTTCGCCATCAGTCTGCTCGGCTTCATCGCTTTTGCGTCTTCACAGCCCTTGCTGGCCGCGATCCTCAAGTATTTTGTCGATGGCCTGACCATGCCTTCCGGATCGACTTTCCACGACATTCCATTGCTGGGAAAACTGGATTTGGTTTATGGCGTGCCTCTGATGTTGATACTCATCGTCATCTGGCAAGGGATTGGCTCGTTTTTTGGAAATTACTATCTCGCACAGGTTTCTCTCGGTCTGGTTCATGACCTGCGACGTGCACTTTTTGAAAGTCTGTTGCGACTGCCCAATACCTATTTTGACCAGAACAATTCGGGACATCTTATTTCACGTATCGCCTACAACGTCACCATGGTCACTGGCGCAGCGACCGACGCGATCAAAGTGTTCGTCCGGGAAGGACTTTCGGTGATCTTCCTTTTTGGCTATCTGTTGTGGATGAACTGGAAACTCACATTGGTGATGGTCGCCGTTCTACCGGTTATCGGCGTGATGGCCAGCGCTGTCAGCCGCAAATTCCGCAAACAAAGCAGGAAAATCCAGTCCGCCATGGGCGACCTGACCCATATCGCCTCGGAAACGATTCAGGGCTATCGGGTCGTACGCAGCTTTGGCGGTGAGGATTACGAGTCCGAGCGCTTTCGCATTTCAAGTGAGGCGAATACCAGCAAGCAGTTGCGTATGGCGAAAACCGGCGCAACGTTCACGCCAGCATTGCAACTCGTCACTTTCACCACGATGGCCGTCTTGCTGCTCATTGTCCTGCTGTTGCGCGGCGATTCTTCAGCCGGCGATCTGGTCGCCTACATCACCGCCGCCGGGATGATACCCAAGCCGATTCGCCAACTTTCCGAAATCAGCGCGACGATCCAGAAGGGGCTGGCCGGTGCCGAGAGTATTTTTGCGCAACTGGACGAAGCCCCCGAGCTTGATCAGGGCACGGTGGAGCGTGATCGTGTTTCCGGCCGGCTCGAAATACGGAATTTGTCTTTCAGCTACAATGGAAGCAAGCAACAGGTTCTCGATGACCTCAGCTTTTCCATCGAACCGGGGCAGATGGTTGCCCTCGTCGGGCGTTCAGGGAGTGGCAAATCAACCCTGTCCAGCCTGATCCCGCGCTTTTACCAGCACAAACAGGGGCAGATCCTGATTGACGGGGTCGACGTCGAGGCGTACACCCTGCGCAATCTGCGCAGTCACATCGCGCTGGTAACCCAGCAAACATCGCTATTCAACGACACGGTCGCCAACAACATTGCCTACGGCGATCTGGCCGGCGCACCACGAGCCGCTATCGAAAAAGCGGCCGAAGCGGCTTATGCCCGTGAGTTCATCGACCAGCTACCGGATGGTTTCGATACCCTGGTCGGCGAAAATGGCGTTCTGCTGTCCGGTGGCCAGCGGCAGCGTCTGGCGATCGCCCGGGCCATCCTGAAAGACGCACCTATCCTTATCCTTGACGAAGCAACCTCGGCTCTGGATACCGAGTCTGAACGGCACATCCAGAAGGCGCTTGACCATGTCATGTCCAACCGGACAACGCTGGTCATCGCCCATCGATTGTCCACCATCGAGAAGGCGGATGTGATCATGGTGATGGAGCAGGGGCGTATTGTCGAACGCGGGTCACACGCCGGCTTGCTGGCGGCTAACGGACAATATGCCAAATTGCATGCCATGCAGTTTAGTGAGGAGCTTGCAGCCGAAGGCAGCAGCGAACCCGAAGCGGATCTGCCCTCAAGTCTTGTGCACGACAATAATTTTCGCCCGAACATTCCTCGCCAGTAACCCGATGATTTTTGACAGCCGCAACCCATACCAACCCGAGGTCATGCGAATGCAATACTTCAACTACTTTCCTGTTGCTCGACGGACATGAAAATTCTTGTTACCGGCGCCGCCGGATTTATCGGTCTGCATGTTTCCCGTCTGCTTCTGGAGCGCGGAGACGAGGTTCTGGGCATCGACAACCTCAACGACTACTACGACCCAAGGCTCAAGCTGGCGCGACTGGAATGTCTGAATCCTTTTCCCAACTTTCGCTTCGTGCGGATCGATATCGCCGATGCTGTTTCCCTCAGTGAGTTGTTTGCCGCCGAGAAATTCAGGCGGGTCATCCATCTTGCCGCACAGGCCGGCGTGCGTTATTCACTGAGCAATCCGCAGGCCTACGTTCAGAGCAATCTGGTTGGTTTCGGCAACGTGCTTGAAGGTTGCCGGCAGCATGGCATCGAACATCTCGTGTATGCCAGCAGTTCAAGCGTCTACGGCGCCAATACCCGGATGCCGTTCTCGGTGCATGATGAAGTCAACCACCCGCTCAGCCTGTACGCGGCAACCAAGAAATCCAACGAGCTGATGGCCCACAGCTACAGTCACCTGTTCGGACTGCCAACCACCGGCCTGCGCTACTTCACGGTCTACGGTCCCTGGGGGCGGCCGGACATGTCCCCCTGGCTATTTACCAGCGCCATTCTTGAAGGCCGCCCTATTGACGTATTCAACCACGGCAGGATGCAGCGCGATTTCACCTATGTGGACGACATTGCCGAGGGCACGGTCAGAACCATGGATCGAATTGCCGAAGCCAACCCGGGCTTCGACAGCAGCAAGCCCGATCCCGGCAGCAGCCGGGCGCCCTACAGGGTTTACAACATCGGCAACCACCAGCCCGTGGAATTGATGAGCTTCATCGAGACCATCGAGAAAGCGCTGGGCCAGGAGGCCAGGAAAAATTTCCTGCCGATGCAGGCAGGCGATGTGCTATCCACCTATGCTGATGTCGATGACTTGCGCAATGACGTTGGCTTCGCGCCAAAAACCCCGCTCGTCCAGGGCATCGCACGCTGGGTAGACTGGTTCCGTGAATATGCACATCGTGCCGCAGCGTAAGGGCATGAACCTGCGAAATACGCGCTACGCAGGTTTTCACGGCACATCATTACAAGCCCGGCCCGAGGGGCTCTTGTGCAGCACCGACCGGAACCGCTGGCAAAGATACCCTCACCCCTCTTTTCTGGTTGTCCGCAAACCGCTGTAAACAAGCCTGACCAAGCCCCATTTCACTCGCACATGAAAGACAAATCATCTTCGGTCCAATTCTGGCTAGTCCTGATCTGCCTTCTGTCCACTGGCATCTTCCTGATCCGCATCACCGGACCGACTGACCTGGAAAGCTACGCTCAGGAACAGAATGTCGGCTACCTTCTTGATCTGATGACGCAAGGTCACTGGCTCGTACAGCACGACCTGGAAAACACCATGATGACCAGGCCACCGCTGCATACCTGGCTGCTGGCCCTGTTTACTGCGCTGTTCGGCCTCAAGCGCTTGTCGCTGGCCCTGCCGTCCTTTCTTTCGCTGCTGGCGCTTGGCCTGATAGTATTTGAAGCCGGCCGCCGTCGCTTTGGCGAAATGGCGGGAGGGCTCGCCGCCATCGCCTTCGTGCTGTCCCCGACCATGGCCAAGCAAGTTGCCCTGGTCGGCAGCGAACCCGTATTCACGCTCACGGTCACCATCGCTGCACTGGCCGCCTTCTCTGCCTGGGAGCAGGGCAAGGATGGAAAAAAAGGCTGGCTCCTGTTCTGCTTCATGGCTGCGCTGGTCACGCTGATCAATGGTCTGCCCAGCGTCGCACTGGCCACCGGAGGACTGTTCAGCTATTTCTGGGAAAAGCGCAGCAACCCCGACCAGCCTGCGCCAGGCGGGCCGCATCTGGCCGGAATCGCTCTGTTTCTGGTACTGACGCTGGGCTGGTTTGTTGCCGCTTCGATCAGCCAGGGTCAGGCGCTGATCGGCACGATGTTTTATACCGGTCTGATCGGCGACACCGTCAGTGCGTACCGGGATGGCTGGCAAGCCAGCGACCTGTTCAAGCCGACATTCGTCCTGCTGGTTCGCTACCTGCCGTTCAGCCTGCCCTTCCTCATTGCCGTGTGGCGTGTCTTCCGCCATCCGGCAAGCGACCCCGGCGAGCGCCGTTTCGAACGTTTCCTGACCTGCTGGATTCTGTTCGGGCTGCTTGTTTTATCGCTGGCCAGGCAGCAGCATGCCGATCACCTCCTGCCCCTGTGGCCGGCCTGTGCGCTACTCGCCGGTCGCGAACTGGCGCGCCTCGCAGAGCGGATCGGCAAGACGCGATTTGCCGGAATCGCTGTTGTCATCGGCGCCATTCTCATTGGCTCGACCTACGCGGCGGTTAATTCGACCAGCACCAGCGTCACCACCCACATCAAGCCGGGAGAAGGATCGGACTACGCCAGAGAAATGAAGCTCGCCGGTGAGGCAAAACTTGCCGCAGAGGCGTTCATCGCCAGTGGCCTTGACGCCAACCGGCTGCACCACATTGACACGCCGGTGACACTCCAGTTGTACCTTGGAAGCTTCCGGCCATTTATCAAGCGGACACAACTCGAGCAAATTCTCGCAGCAGCGAGTACCCCGGTCGACGTCGCGCTCGGTAAAACCGGCATCGAAGAATTGGGGCTTGCCGAGCGCTATCCAAGCACCAGAAGGATTTTCCGCTGGCCAGCCGACGAATCGTTCCCGGCTGTTTTTCAGGTCTATCGGATAAGCCCATAGCAAAGACGCAGAGAATATAGCCTGGAACCCCGTTGTGTGAGTGATCGACCAGGGCCAGAGGCGCCAAATCCATCCCGATCAGGCTTACACCTTGTGACAATTTCTTGCTGTCAATCGGCCAACGATCGGCTATCTTGAACGTTGATGGGTAAAAGAATGTATCGAGGAAAGTTCGATGAAAGCGCAAAAAATCCTGTTCCTTGTACTCTACGTATTGCTCGCCGGTAGTGCCTGGGCGGGCGGGCGGTACTATGGGGGCGTCGGCGTCTATGTGGGTCCGGGTCCTTTCTGGGGGCCACCGCTTTACCCACGGCCGTATTACTATCCGTCGCCCTATTGGTACCCCGGACCGTATTACGCTCCGGCGCCGGTCATCGTGGTTCCGCCGGCACCGCAGGTTTATATCGAGCAGCATGCGGCACCCGTCGAACCGGCGCCGGAAGCCAGGCAATATTGGTATTACTGTCAGGATTCAAGGAATTATTACCCCTATGTCAAGGAGTGTCCGCGTGGCTGGCAGAAGGTTCTGCCGCAAGCGGCAAAATGAAAAATGAGAATTTACAATCTATTTTCCGGACGCTCCAGTGTCCTCGTCGGCGCACTGTTGCTGGGCGCCTGCACCGTCATGCCTACTGGCCCAAGCATGCTGGTATTGCCGGGCACCGGCAGCTCGATCGATACATTCCGTTACGATGACAACGAGTGTCGACAGTTTGCTTATGTCCAGATCGGCGGCAAGACGGCACAACAGTCAGCGAACGAGGCAGCCGTAGGAAACGCGGTGGTGGGTACGGCGATCGGTGCGCTGGCCGGAGCCGCGATCGGCGGCAGACAGGGTGCTGCGGTAGGCGCGGGATCGGGCCTGGTGGTGGGCAGCGCATACGGCTCCGGGTCAGCATGGAATTCTGGCTACGCCGCGCAGCGGCAATACGATAACGCCTACATACAGTGCATGTACGCCAAGGGGCACCGTGTTCCGGTGCCGGCCAACATGATCCAACCGAGGCCGACGTACAACTACGATTCCGGCAGTCCACCGCCGCCTCCACCACCACCCGGCATGCCTCCGCCGCCGCCACCCCGATAACAGGACGGGCAGCGAGCGCTTATGGCTGGCAGCGGAACGGCAGATGATCCGACGCCTCGTCCCGATACGCCGTGACCGCACCGCCCTGCAGTTCCAGATGACGGCCGAGCAACTGGCGCATCTTCGGATCGGCGATCCAGTGCGATGAATGCACCAGCGTCGGCGTGAAACCACGGGCGATCTTGTGTTCGCCGCCGGCCCCCGGCTCGAAGCGTTGCAACCCCTCGCGCAGGCAATAGGCGATCCCTTGATAGAAACAGAGCTCGAAGTGCAGGCTGTGATAGTTGCCGCTACAGCCCCAGTAGCGGCCATAAAGTGCCTCATTGCTACGCAAACAGAGCGACAGCGCAACCGGCTGTCGCCCGTCGCGGGCAATGAAGAGCACCATCCGCCGACCCAGGGCCTGCGCCAGATCGGCAAAACACGCCGCCGAAAATACCGCGTGATTGTTGAACTTCTCGAAGGTCGACGCATACAGCGCGTGCAGCACGGGCCACTCGGCCGGATCGACTTCATTGCCATGACACACCTCGATCGCCAGGCCGCTTTCGCTGACGCGCCGCCGTTCGGCCCTGACCTTGCGCCGTTTCGCGGCGGCAAACATCGCCAGATAATCGTCGAAGTTGCCACAGTTGCCGGCCAGCCAGTGAAACTGCACGTTATGGCTGGTCAGCAGCCCGGCGCCCTGCAAGGCCTGCCTGTCCTCCTCATCCGGAAACGCCACGTGCCACGACGAAGCGCCGTACTCAGTCGCCAGCGCCCTGGCACCGTCGATCAACGCGCGGCGAATCCTCGGCCTGTCCGGCCCACCGGCAAGCAGGAACCGGGGCCCGGTAGCCGGCGTATGCGGCAAGCCGCTCAGCAGCTTCGGGTAATACTCCCGACCGAGTTGGCGGTACGCCGACGCCCACGACCAGTCGTGGATAAAATCCCCGTGCGAATTGAAGCGGACGTAAAGCGGCAGCACGCCAAGCACCTCACCCCGCGTGTCGCTCGCCACCAGATGGCGTGCCACCCAGCCCCACTCCCGCCCGGCAGCCCCGTGCCGTTCAAGGATCGACAGAAAGTCGGCGTTGAGGAAAGGATGATCCGGCGGGCACAGACGATCCCACACTTCGCGCGGGATGGCGTCGGCGGTATGGCGGGGGGTGATCTTCAGGGCGGGAATCAATGCTCGCTCTCAGTTACAACTCATTACCAGACCGCCGGGCGGCGCATCGGTTCAACTCAACGACTGGAAAGAGAGGGGCGATGGGCTCGAAGCCTGTGAAAAAATCAAAAATCCACCGCAATGACGCAAAGGTACAAAGAAATCGCAAAGTTAACACATTGTTTGCAAAAGCATTTATTGCGTCGCCTTTGCCACTTTGCGCCTCTGCGGTGGGGGTAAAGCATTTTTCACAAGCGCTCAGGTCTTGCCATCGTACATCCACCCCGTCCCGGCATGCGAGTCTGAAAAAATGAAGTGGCGCACATCACGCCAGGAGTATCGAGATTCTGTGCCTGACTTTGAATTGAGCCGAAAACAGATCGGAGCGGACAAGCGGGTACAATTCCTTATTCCCTGCATGCCGATTTCAATTGAAATCCTTCCAGCATCCACGATCAGAGGCCAGACTCATGAAACCAATCTCGGCGACCTTCCCGATCATCCTGATGGCCGCAGCACTCAGCGTTCTGAGTAGCGGCTGCGGCAAGCAGAACGCTCAGGCACCTGCAAAACCTGCCAGCACCACACCCGCAGCACAGACGACGCCGGTCAATGCAGAAGGACTGTCACTGCTTGATTTCACTATCACCAAAAACCAAGCAGGAAAGTCGGTGCTCAAAGGCAACGTCAGCAACACAACAACGCGAAAGCTCGATCGCGCCACGGTGGAATTCAAGCTTTTCGATAAAACGGGCAACGAGGTTGGCACGGCAATGGCCAGCGTGGACAATCTGGGAGCCCGGTTTTCCTGGTCATTCGAAGTTGAGATCCAGCCGCAAGATGCCGCCTCCGCCAAGCTGGTCGGCTTCACGGCAAAGTAGGAAGATCCAGTGCCATTGGGCATCGTCAATGCAGCGACCGGTCTCTCCCTGCGCAACAATGGCTAGCCTGACGGCTTGCGCAGGCGCCTGATGTCGAGACCGGCAAGGCTGGACCTCGAGCGGATTTCCGCGCTGACGGTGAGGCATTACAACCAGCGCGCCGAGGATTATCGCGAGGGAACGCGCGATCACGATGTGCGGCAGAATATTGACGCCCTGCTACGGCATATTGCCGGCGAACCGCCCTTCACCCTTCTCGACTTTGGCTGTGGTCCGGGGCGCGACCTCAAGGCCTTTGCCCGACTTGGCCACCTCGCCATCGGGCTGGATGGCGCCGAGCGTTTTGTGCAGATGGCTGGCAACGATAGCGGCTGCGAGGTGTGGCAGCAGGACTTCCTCAAGCTTGATCTGCCGGACGGGCGCTTCGACGGTGTATTTGCCAACGCCTCGCTGTTCCATGTGCCGGGACAGGAATTGTCGCGCGTTCTGCGCCAATTGCACGCCACGCTGAAGCCCGGCGGCGTGCTGTTTTGTTCCAACCCGCACGGCGCCAATGTCGAAGGCTGGTACGGCGAGCGCTACGGTTCCTACCACGATCTTGAAACCTGGCGCTGCCGCATGGCGGAGGCCGGCTTTGTCGAACTCGAACACTATTACCGCCCCGCCGGATTACCGCGCGAGCAGCAAGCGTGGCTGGCCAGTGTCTGGCGCCGCTCGTCGCCATGACCCGCCTGCCCCTGCTGAAGGAAACGACGCGCCAGACGCACTCAATCACCGAATGATTTTCCGGGAAGACAAAACGCCATGAGCCATGAACTACCCGCACTGACCCCGCTCGAAGCCCGCCTCCTTGGCGTGCTCGTTGAAAAGGAAAGGACGACCCCCGACGCCTATCCGCTGACCCTGAATAGCCTGGCCGCCGGCTGCAACCAGAAAAGCTCGCGCGACCCGGTGATGAATGTCAGTGAAAGCGAAATCCAGAGCGCACTGGAGGAATTACGCTCGCGTCTGCTGGTTCTCGAAACCTACGGCGCCTCCGGCCGCGTGCTGCGCTATGCGCAAAACCTTGGCAAATGCTATGGCGTGCCGCTGGCCAGCGTTGCCCTGCTGGCCATCCTGATGCTGCGCGGCGCACAGAC
>NZ_JAEUOI010000077.1 GCF_016790145.1 Propionivibrio sp.
GGCATCGCTTGTTAGCCTGTGGAAAGTCGGCGCGGTTAGGCCACTCTGCGAAGCAGGAACCCGCCGAAGCGACTAAACGTGAGCTTGCTCATGCTTAGCGCCGTAGGAATCTCCGGCCTTCAGGCCGGGGAGGACGTCAAATTCCAGAACTCATTGATAGTCTCCGGAAAAAAGGCATTCAATGAGGCCCCATATCGCGCAAGCGATTATGCATCGGTGCTTTGCCGCAAGAGCTTCATTATCGGATGATGGTCAGCAACGCAGCAACGTAGCAACGTAGGTCGGGTTAGGCCGCAGGCCGTAACCCGACAATCGTCGGCTGTGGCATACATTACTGCCGTCGGGTTATGCTGCCAAGCAGATCCTCCTGGGGGACGCTACGCTAACCCGACCTACGTTTCTACGTTGCTCTAAACAATAAATGCCTCGGAATCTCAGAGAGACCCAGGCATTAATTTTCCTGATTAGCGCTAATCTTCAGCCAACGCTTGCCTAGCTCACGCCATGAGCCTTTCCATTGTTAGCCTGACACCTGTTAATCCTATCGGAGGGCAGGCGATCATGGCAAAGATGAACCGAGTTCAGTTTCAACCGGGCATGAGCTTGACGGAATTTCTGGAGCAGTATGGCACCGAGAGCCAATGCGAAGCGGCAGTGGAGAAAAGCCGCTGGCCCAACGGGTTTGTCTGCCCAGAATGCCAGGGAACGGGGCATTGTGTGGTGTGGCATGACCAGGTGAAAACCTTCCAATGCGCGGCCTGTCGCGAACAAACAACGCTGACCGCAGGCACGATCTTTCACGCGACCAAGCTGCCGCTGAGGAAGTGGTTCCAGGCCATGTACTTTCTGACCCAGACCAAGAATAACGTTTCGGCGCTGGAACTCACACGGCTGATTGGCGTCTGTTATCGAACCGCATGGCGCCTCAAGCACAAGCTGTTGCAAGTAATGACCGAGCGCGAGGCCCCGCGCCAGCTGGATGGGCGCGTTGAGATCGATGACGCCTATCTCGGGGGCGAGCTTTCTGGCGGCAAAGCGGGCCGGGGATCGGAAAACAAGGTTTCGTTCATTGCCGCCGTAAAGACGACTGACGATCACCATCCCCTTCTGGCCGTATTCTCTCGGGTGAAGACGTTCAGTTTGGCCGAGGTGGAAGCGTGGGCGACGAAACATCTGGCCGCCTCCGCCACGGTGGTCTCTGACGGATTGGCTTGTTTTACCGCAGTCACCAAGGCGGGGTGTCAGCACGAGCAGGAGGTGGTGGGCAAAAAACGCAAGAGCACCGACATGTCTTGTTTCCTCTGGGTCAATACGATTCTTGGGAATCTCAAAACAGCGATTAGCGGAACGTATCATTCATTCGATTTCGAGAAGTATGGCCATCGTTATCTTGCCGAGATGCAATATCGTTTCAATCGCCGCTTCGATCTGGCCGTTATCCTGCCTCGACTGCTTTGCGCTGCCGCAACCACGGGCAAGCGAACCGAGGCATGGCTGAGGCTGGCTGAAGATCAGCGCTAATCAGGAGAGGTTTTGCCCGGAACCCCTTGTGGCAAGGGGTTTCAGCGATTTGGTACGCCAACTTAAGACAGTTCGCGTGGGCGTACCTTGCTGTTACTGGCGGAGACGGAGTCCGTAGATTTGAATTCCAACGAAGTCCACATAAGTATTTTTTACCTATATTATTCAGCAGGTTATAACAGATACTCGTCCCCTACGGTTCATTGACGTCCACCACCATCCCATATAATATGTGGTATGGAATGTGGGATGAAAACCATGAAACCCGTTGGAAAGCATTTTGAAAAACGTCTTTCTGCCGTCCAGGTAAAAGCACTCAAAATACCGGGTCGTTACACCGACGGGAATGGCTTGTATCTTGTCGTCGAACCCTCTGGAAACAAGCATTGGGTGCTACGTACCATGGTGCAAGGAAAGCGCCGGGATATTGGCCTGGGTGGATTATCTACGGTCTCTCTCGCTGAAGCCAGAGAAGATGCCTACGCCAAACGAAAAATAGCCCGCCAGGGCGGCAACCCCATCGCCGAACGCCGGACGGAACGAAGAGTGATCCCGATATTTTCAGAGGCCGCTCTCCGGGTTCATGCCGAGCACTCTCCGTCCTGGAAAAATGCAAAGCATGCGGATCAATGGATAAATACCCTGTCCCAATACGCTTTCCCATTCATTGGCAATACGCCGGTAGATCGTATTGACACGCCTGAAGTACTCAAAGCGCTATCCCCTATCTGGCTGGCCAAACCAGAAACAGCCCGGCGTCTTCGACAGAGAATTGGAACAGTCCTTGACTGGGCAAAAGCCTCAGGCTTCAGAACCGGTGACAACCCCATCGAGGGGGTTGCCAAAGGCTTGCCCAAGCAAACAGACCGGGATAAACATCACGAAGCCCTGCCCTACGCCGACGTTCCCAACTTCATGATTAAGCTTCGGCGTGTCGATGCCGCAGAATCAATTCGGCTGGCTTTTGAGCTATTGATTCTGACAGCCACCCGAACCCGTGAAATTCTGGAAGCCACATGGTCGGAGATCGACGAAAGTAACCACGTCTGGATAATTCCGCCTGAGCGAATGAAGGCCACGCGGGAGCATCGGGTTCCTCTGATTCCACGCTGCATTGAAATCCTCAAGTCGGCCCGACAATTGTCGGGGGATAGCCTGTTCGTTTTTCCCGGCCGCACGGCGGACAAACCCTTGTCCAACATGGCTTTCCTGATGGTGCTCCGGCGAATGAATCTCAAGGTGACGGCCCATGGGTTCAGATCGTCGTTCAGGGACTGGACATCCGAACAGACCGGTTTCCCTCGTGATGTCTGCGAAATGGCTCTGGCCCATAGCATCAAGGACAAAGTTGAAGCCGCGTACCGGCGTGGCGATTTATTCGATAAACGTCGTGAGCTGATGACGGCGTGGTCTGTGTTTGCTTTATCGTCAAAAAACCATCCTGATCCACGGTCTATGGCGCCGACCGTATTAGGGTCGCAGCTCCAGGAAAATTAAGAAAGAGTGATAGCGCCCAGGTAGTCTTCAAGTGTCATGTGCTCACCAGCACTGATTGGAAAATCACCGTCCATTACGGCACCCTACCGAGAATCAGATGAAATCCATTATGAATGTACTTGACACGCTGTTTGGAAAACGCACGTCCGAAGAGGACACGCAAAATGGTCCGGCTTATGCAGAGCCGCTCAGTCGTCGCGATTTCACAAGGGCAGTTCCCTTGCTTCTGGCGTCCATTGCCAGGGATGACGCCCGCGCCATGGGCGCCTACGCGGCCATGTGCGCGCTTGGCCACGGGGTTAATAAGAATCCGCAAGAAGCGTATTGCTGGTTCCTTCAAAGCGCCACCCGAGGCGAAGTTTGTTCTCAAGTGGCCCTCGGGATGTGCCTTGCAGGCGGGGTAGGTACGCCCATGAACCGGAAGGAGGCAGCCTACTGGCTATACCGC
>NZ_JAEUOI010000105.1 GCF_016790145.1 Propionivibrio sp.
ACTTGATCGCCAGAAAATTCGTATGACAGTCAAGCTGGTATTGGCTTGGGCCAACGAGCGTATCGGGTAGAAATCAACGCGCCACGAGATTCGAGAAACCAGGTAGAGGAATTCCGCTTTAGGCAAAACCCTGGTCAGGGGGCGACATCTTATCGGTATTTATTGCAAGAAGTCAGCCTTGACGCCACCATTTATCATGGTAATTCGCGGAATATAAATCCATAATTGCCAGGATCTTAGATCGAATCCTGACTCCCGTTCTGCTCGATGCACTGGCGCATTCCTCTGCCGTGGCATTGCTCGGCCCACGCCAGACGGGCAAGACGATGCTGGTTCTGGAAGCGGCCAGGGCGAGTGGACGGCCTTATCTTTATCTCGATCTGGAATCGGAACAGGATCGCGCAAAACTGGCGCAAGCCGAGTTGTATCTGGCCGACCATGTCGACAAGCTGGTCATTCTTGACGAGGTTCACCGGGCTCCCGGCCTGTTCCCGATCCTGCGCGGTCTGATTAACCGTAACCGGCGTGAAGGCCGACGCGCGGGGAATTATCTGCTGCTCGGCTCGGCGGCGCTCGATCTGCTCAAGCAATCCGGTGAAACGCTGGCCGGGCGAATTGCCTATCTTGAACTGGCACCCTTTACCTTGCAGGAAACCCGCCATCTGCCTCCGGATACGCTCTGGCTGCGCAGCGGCTTTACCGAAAGTATGCTGGCCCCGAGTAATGCGCGCAGCCTTCGCTGGCGGCAGGACTTCATCCGTACTTATCTGGAACGCGACATTGCGCAATTTTGTCAGCGCATTGCGGCTGAAACCCTGCGCCGCTTCTGGGGCATGCTGGCGCATCATCAGGGCTTCCTGCTCAACACCGCCCAGTTTGCCCGCAATCTGGGGGTGGATGCGAAGACCGCTGCGTCATATCTCGATCTGCTTGTCGATCTCCTGCTGGTGCGCCGCCTGCCGCCCTGGCACGCTAATCTCGGCAAACGCCTGGTCAAGTCGCCCAAGGTCTATGTACGTGACAGTGGACTGGTGCATGTGCTGCTGGCTATCCCGGACAAGGAAACCCTGCTCGCGCATCCGGTACTCGGGCAAAGCTGGGAGGGCTTTGTCGTCGAGAATTTACTAAACTGTGCGCCGGAAGGCGTTCACGGATATTTCTACCGGAGCAGTTGCGGCGCAGAAATCGACTTGTTGCTGTGCCGGCCCAATGACGAGCTGTAGGCCGTAGAGATCAAACGCAGCCTGACGCCCAAGCTGGAACGTGGTTTTCATGCCGCCTGTGCCGACCTCAAACCCGTACGCAGAATGGTCATCTACCCTGGCGAGGAAAGTTACCGCCTGGCCGAGGACTTCGAAGCCATGAATCCGCTTGCTGCATCGATGCTGGTATCGTGGGGTAATTGAGTCCACTGTGTCGGCGAGCATGAGAGGACGGGGCCGGGGTTGATCTACGGGTTTGATCAACCTGCAAGATCCTCAGGCGCGCTTCGAGCGTTTCCTGGCGGAAAGTGGGCGAAAGATCCTGCGCCAGGCTGAAAGTCGCGCTGTAGCCAACGGCACACTCCCGGCGCAGACGACGCGGTTGCGACCTCCATTCTTGGCCTGATAGAGCGCCTGGTCGGCGGCAGCAATCAGCCGTTCGGCCTGTTGCTGATTTTCCACGGACGGCAGCTCGGCGGGCAACATCGAGAGCCCGATCGAGAGGGTGACCTTGATGGCCTGTCCCGAATGGTCCTGGAACTGGTTTTCTTCGATGCTGCGGCGAATCCGTTCAGCGATTTGCCGGGCATAATGCAGCTCGGACTGCGGCAGGAGAACAACGAATTCCTCGCCGCCGTAGCGGGCAATCGTATCGCCCGCCCGCAACTGGGACTGTATGACGACAGCTACGCTGCGCAGCACTTCATCACCCGTCTGATGGCCGTGCGTGTCGTTGATCCGCTTGAATCGATCGATGTCGAGGAACATGCACCCCAGCGCATGCCGGTATCGGCGAGCCTGGCTGATTTCGGCCTGGCAGCGGTGTTCGAAGTATCGGCGGTTCGGCACCCCGGTCAAGGCATCGGTCAGCCCGGCCAGCTTCAGGCGTTCCTGTATCAGTGCACTTTCCAGGCAAAGGGCGATGATTTCAGCCAGTCGCTCAAGGAAGTCGGTTGCACAACCGGCAACATAACGATCGGGGTTGGCACTGCCAAAGTGGAGGCTACCGATCAGTTCACCCTGACGCGTAAGCGGCAACAGGGCCACAGAGGCAATCGCAGCCGCCGGCGCATTGAACAGTGTCTGGTGTTGCGCCTCGCTGAAGACGCCGAGAAAGGGACGATGTGTGCTGCAATACAGCGTTTCCAGCGCAGCCGGCGTCGGCAGCAAAGTGAGTCCGCTGCAGGCGGTATCGCTGCCCAGCCCGCTTTCCAGAATCCGGCTGGCCTCATTCTCCCGATCAACCAGCGCGAGGGTCACAAACTCAAGCCCGAACGTGAGTTTGCATTCGCTGAGCAGCAGGTGAAGCAGTTCCAGCAGCGAGCCGGCGCCAATCAACTGGCGTTCGAGCTGATCAAAGCGGCGCATCTTGTCTTCATTGATCCGCGCTTCGTTCAGCAGGGATTCCAACTGCCGGTGAAGGGAAAAGTTCTCTGCCTGGAGATGGCTGTTCATTGTCATGCAGTCGGCTGTCAATTCCCGTACTTTAACGTGAAAGTCGCTTCAGCGACTCTTGAACCGCACCTCGTACTCCGGTCTGGCCCGTCAGTCCATGGCCAAATTTCGCGCCACGGTATTTCAATGAGTTAGCGTCAGAACAAATTTACAGTGTTCTGCGCCACTCCTTGATGGCTTTTTCACGCTCGATGGCCGATGGCTTTGTCTGGTGAGTTTCAAACCAGACCAGGGCATGAACGCCGCATTGTCTCGGAACGGCAGCCGAAGCCGAGGGGCATGACTTTCAAAACCTGCGGTGCCTGCCAGAGTCATGCCCACCGGAGTCAACGTCGCCCGCCGCGGAACCCGCCACCGCCGAAACCACCGCCACCAAAGCGGCCTCCGCTGAAGCCACCGCCTCCGAAACGATCGCCGCCGAAGCCGCCTCCAAAGCGATCATCTCCGCCAAACAGGCCACCACCTGAGTGGTCGGCGCCGACGAAGCTGCCGAAGCGGTCATCGCCGAAGCTGCGTGCTGCCGATTCCCTGTCGCCCCACGACGAGGCGCTGGACGATCCGGACCACCCGCCCGATGAATGTTGCTGCCACCCATCGCCGGTATTCCTGTACACGTTGCCATTGACGTCGGCATAATGGTTGTTGCCGACGGAAGCCGTATTCCAGGTGTTGGTCTTGCCGGTATTGGCGTTGTAGGTCGAACCCTGGCCGGCATGGGCATACCCATCGGGGCCCGCTGTCGTTGCTCCGCTACGTTGGTAGCTGCTGCCGTCGGCGCCTGTTCCCGAGACGCTTGAGCCGGTAGAGCGCTGCCCGGTATAGACGTTGTCATTGCTGGCGCGGGCGACGTTGCCGTAGCCACCGGCGGCGGTGTTGACGGTGCGGTCGTAGCCGCGCGTGTAATTGCCGGTGTAGGCGTTGAATTGTCTGCCGGCGGCATATGAGCCCGAGGTGCCGGTGCGCTGGTTGAAGTAGTTGCCGCTGGCGGTACTGCCGGCAACGCCACCGCCCGCATACCACGAGCGCGTGCCGGAGGTCACAGTGTTGCCCCAGTGTCCGTAAACATTCGCGCTGGCGGAGGCGCAGCAAGGGTATCCGCCCCAGTAAGCAGGATGATAATAGGCGCCATAGAAGCCGCCGTAGTACGGCGACGCCCACGCCGCTGTGGCCAGCCCCATGGCGAAGCCGAAGGTGAAGCCGACATAGGGGTTATAGACGGGTACGGCAGCAACGGTATAGGTCACGGGTGCCGGATACCATACCGAGCCGATCCACGGCGAGTAGTAATAACCGGTGCCGTACACCACGGTTCCTGACGGGTCGACGACAGTGCCGAGATAGCCTGGGGTGTAACCCGTGAACACCACAGCAGGCGTTGCTTCGTAAATCCGCACATAGGTGACATAGTGCAGCGGAGATGAAGCAGGGATGGTGTAGATGACGTCGGGCACCGCGCTGGCGACGACCCAGGGTCCGGTCAATTGAGGCGCGCTGAACCACACACCGGCGGATACGGCGTAATAGCCGCTGGCTCCGGCCTGGATGATCGGTACCGACGAGTTGACGACAGAGGACAAAGGAGTGCCGGCAATCGGGGCGTATTGCGGCGGGCCGTCGAAGGACGGCGTGAATGTCGGCCCGTTGCTGAGCGGAACGCTCGCGGTCTGCGGAATGCTGTTGGCGATAATGGCTTCCTGCGCCTGCGGCGTGCCGGCCACTGACGCCAGTACGGCCGCAGCCTTCGAACTGGCCGGTATCTGGGCGAAAGCGGGAGGCAGCGCATTGCTGGCGACAAAGGTCCACGGCCCGCTGAGCGCGGCCGAGCGGAACCAGCGTCCCGCGAGCAGGACGTAGTAATCGTTATTGGCGGTGTTGATCAGCACATCGTTGGTCGAGTTCGATGCCCACAGCAGAGGCGTTCCGTCGATCGGCAGGAAATCGGGCTGGCCGTTGAAAATCACCAGTTCCGCCGGCCCCTGAGCGGTATAGATGGTCGGGACGCCATTGGCCAGAGAGGGCTTTGGATTCGCCTGCGGCCCGCCGTCGAGCAAATCGACTTTCCCCGCAGCAGACAGTTGCCGGGCAACGTTGTCCAGTTCCTGCTGCGCCCCCCAGCCAGGCGAGGCCAGCGTCCATGGCCCGCCGATCGACGTCGAAGTCAGCCACCCATCATAAACATGGAGGTAGTAAGCAGCGCCGATGCCACCGGTCAGGATCAGCGCCCGCGTATTGATCGCGCGTTGTAGCTGGCCGTAATCGGCGACGGGTTTGAGTACCGGCGGGCCATCGATGGGCACCAGGATCGCCGGCGAGTAGCTGACGATGATCTGCGGCGGTGCATTGAGGACGGGAACCGAAGATGGTTTGATTCCCGATGCGGCAAGCGAAGCCTGCAGGCGATCGAGCGAAATGGTCTTCAGGCCTGCCGCCAGGCTGGCCTGCAGTTCTGCCACATAGGCGGCGCCACGCTCAGGCAGTGTCGGGAAATCGCTTTTGGTGATCCTCAGGTTTTCGAAAACGACGGTGCGTGTCACCTTGTCGACCTGCGCGCGCGCGCTGGCGAAGACAACACCGAAGGTCTCCTCCTGCGCGCCGCTCGGCTTGATCGCCAGCGCCGCCCTGAAATCGATCTTATTGCCGTTCCAGGAGTTGATCTGCGGTTGATAGACGAGCACCGCCGCGTTGCTGATGCTCAGATCCCGGGGCCACGGATCGGCCGGCGGCGCCGTGCCCGGTGTCTGTGCAAGATCGCTGGTGCCAAAGCTTTGCTGGTTGGCAAAGCCGGTCTTGGGTGCGCTGAAGCCAGTCTCACCGTCCCCGCCCCCCGCCGAAGCACAGCCGGTCAACAAGAGCGCTCCGCTGACAGCACCGGCAAACAGTCCGCGCAAGACAAGTTTCGTAGATTGACTGGCCATGGTTATCTCCTGGGTGAACAAGGATCGGATACGCGAAAACGTTTGTCGTTCAAGGATTCAATTCATCCCTCGGCTACCAGGGGGATGGTGATCGCGAGGTATCAGCACGGTTTGCAAAATCTAGCTGAATTGCTGCAAAAAGGTCATTCAACAATAGCAGCACAAGTATATTGGTGCGCATCGACAGCGGTCAATCGGCAGGGCGATTGCAACAGTTCTCTTTTAGAACAAGCATACCCTGTCGATCGGCTGGTTGAGGATGGCATCAGCCGATGGTTCGGGTCGATTGCGGCCGTATCGAGGTTTGGGCAAGTATCAATCGGCGCAAACTCCTCGCATGGCATCTCGATGGGGTCATGCGCCCTGGCTTCCAGCCGGCTTTACAGGCCGTTCTGAAAGCTCGGCAAGCAGGTTATGGACAGAGGTGTAAGATCGACGCTCATGTTGTCCTCCAGATTAACTGGGGTCAGTAGGGCGTATCTTTGATAGCGAAGGGAATACTATGGCTACCCCGGCAAAACCGGCAACAAAATCCACAGCGAAATCAGGCGCCAAGTCGGTGACCAAAGCCGCTTCGACAATACGCGCCAAACCAGCCACAAGCTCCACGCGCGCCACTGTCCATGAAGCGGCCGAGCCCTTTCTGCGTTTCCGTCACTCACCGGAACTGCAGGCCAGAACAGAGGCCGTGTTGACGTCGCTTGAAGCATCACCGGCGCTTGCCGGCCATGGCGATGCCCTGGCGGACTTGGTGGCCGAACTCACCGAGGCCGGAATGAATTACTATTACCTGCGCGCACTCAAGGATGCCCAGGTCGGCTTTGTCATTGAGCAGTCGGCGCGTCTGGCCATGTCGGGTGCGGTGAAACTGATCAGTTCGGTCAGCCGGAAATTCATCGTACGCATGGACGATACGCAGTTACTGGCCGTCGCCCGGCATATCCGCCATCTTGCTCGATGAGTTTTCCGGATGTCATTGAGGAGTACGCATGGTAACCAATGCAGCAGGCAGTGACCGCAGCAAGTTGATGAACGGTCAGGATTACCGTGACTCCTTGCGGAAATACAAGCCCACGGTCTATGTCGATGGCCGCTTGATTGAGTCCGTGGTCGATGCTCTCTCGCTTCAGCCCGGCATTAACGCACTTGCCGTCACCTATGACTTCGCGCTTGACCCTGCCAGGGCGCCGTTGATGACGGCCAGGCAGTCCGTCAGCGGCAAGACCGTCAATCGCATGCTGCACATCGACGAATCGGCCGGTGACTTGCTGAACAAGCTGGAGGCGGTCCGCATACTCTGCCAGGAGACAGGCTGTGCCCAGCGCTACCTGGCACACGATGCACTCAACGGGATTGGTCAGGCTGTCGCCCGGATCGATGACGCAAAAGGGAGCACCGAATATCGCGCCAAATTTGCCGCCTACCTGCAGCATGTCCAGGATGAAGATCTGACACTCGGTATCGCCATGACCGATGCCAAGGGCGACCGCAGCAAGCGCCCTAACCAGCAACTCAATCGGGATGTCTATGTGCATATCGTCGAGCGCAACGGCCAAGGCATTGTCATCTCCGGCACCAAGGCCATCGTGACCGCAGCGCCCTACGTGCACGAGTTCCTGGTCATGCCTTCACGCAACATGCAGGAGGCCGATGCCCAGTTTGCCGTCTGCTGCGCCGTTCCCGTCGATGCGCCTGGCATTACCATTGTGTCTCGTCCGGCCGGGCGTCCGGGCGAGAAGCCGGAACATGGTTCTCCACTCTTCTCTCGCCGATATGGCCAGGCCACCGGCGTTGTCATCCTTGACAAGGTGTTCGTTCCCTGGGAGCGCGTTTTCGTTGCCGGTGAATGGGAGTTCTCAGGGGACGTCACTTACAACTACGCCACCCATCACCGCCATAGCTGTATCGCTGCCCGTGCAGGCTTCGGTGATTTGCTGATCGGAGCGGGTGCGCTGATGTGCGAAGCCAACGGCCTTGACCCCGACCGCAAGGCCAGCCTGCGCGATCCCATGGTGGAACTCATCAAGATTACCGAAGGCTTCTACGCCTGCGGTGTCGCGGCCAGTGTCTATGCCGTGCAAGACCCCTACTCGAAGAGCTTCATGCCGGAACCCGTGTTCGCCAACATCGGCAAGCTTCTGCTCTCCACCCAGATTTACGACATGCATCGCCTTGCCCACGAAGTGTCGGGAGGCCTCATCGTCGCCTTGCCAGGCCCGGATGAAGACCACAACCCGGCTACCGCAGCGACCCTGGCCGAGGTGCTGCGAGCCAATCCCGATGTTCCGTACGACAAGCGAATCGAAGTCGCGCGCTTCATCGAGGATTTGACGGCATCCTACCAGGGCGGCTGGTACTCCCTGATCAGCTTGCACGGTGGCGGCTCCCCGAGCGCCCTGAAGCAGGAAATCTGGCGCAACTACCCGCTCGGCGACAAGGTCGATCTGGTGGAGCGTTTGCTTGATCGCGGCGTGCTGACGGATGACAATCGGCCGATTACCCGCAACAAGCAGCCTGGCCGGTGCTGTGATGCGGGCTGTAGCCAGCCGGGGCAAGCGGTGATGGTGCCGTTACCCATTTCACGTAAAGCTGACGCGTGACAGGAAGCCCGCCAGCTCTGATAGACCATAATCAAGTCGTCACGCGCTCATGCAGAGCGGTGAGCTTTTCACGAGAACAGCAGCATGCGAATCAAGCCTTCTGAATCATTACTGCTGGCCATTGACCTGCAAGCGCGCTTGTTGCCTGCCATTGAATGCGCCCAGACCGTTCTGGCCAATGCCGTGTGGCTGGTCGATGTGGCACAGGTTATTGGCGTGCCTGTGCTGGCAACAGAGCACTGTCCCCAGAGTTTGGGTCTGGTCGAGGCCGGGCTGCGGGCGCGGTTCCCCGAAGACGCCATTGTGCAGAAGACGCATTTTTCGGCCGTCAGCGAGGGCAAATTGCTTCAGGCCTGTGAAGCAGGGCGGAAACAATGGGTTGTCGTGGGCACTGAAGCCCATGTCTGTGTGCAACAGACGGTACTCGACCTGTTGGCAGTGGGTCGCCAGGTGTTTGTAGTCGAGGATGCTGTCGGCGCAAGGCGCCACCACGATAAAGAACTGGCCTTGCAGCGCATGCAGCAGAACGGCGCTGAGATTGTCAGCCGGGAAATGGTTGTTTTCGAATGGCTTGAGCAGGCCAATACTCCGGTTTTTCGCGATGTGCTTAAGCGGTTTATCCGTTGAATTCAGAGCAGCGACGAATTTCGGCAGTTCTACACTGAATGGACGCCCCGGGTCGGATTACTGTGACTCGTGTTGCTCCGACTGTACTCCTCAGTCATGGAAAGTCACAGACCCTCCGGATTGTTAGCGACGTTCAGCCTGATAGCGCTGAATGGCACAAGTCGCCATGCCAGCATTGTCCGGCAAAGCAGATTCTTGAATCCAGTGGGTAGTCACCCCTGCTTACTGGATTCCGGGTTCCGCTTCGCGGCCCCGGAATGACGTGCTGAACATTGTGGCTAATCAGGACGTCAGTTAGCGCTGCATTGCTGCCTGACAGGGAAGTTGTCGGTGAAGCTATGGCTGCGGTAGTCGCCCCACAATTTATTTTCCTGCATCCGGACTCGGCATCGCTGCGTATGGGTCAACAGGTGCTTGCTGGGCACCTCTTGTCAAGAACCGAACCCGGCCTCACTAGGTCGCAACTGAATGAAGGAAAGCACCATGCTGATCAAGACGAATCAATCTCCTGATGTCACCCGCCGCAGCTTCCTGAGTACGAGCGGCGGTATCGCCCTATCGGGCGCTGCCCTGGCGCTTCTAGCCGGCCATACTCACATCGCCGCAGCGGCGAGCGCCAATCCGTCCAGCGATGTGGGTATCCTCAACGTGGCCCTGGGCCTGGAGTACGAGGCCATCGCCGCCTACCAGTTGGGTGCCGAGAGCGGACTGCTGCAGAAGCCGGTGCTGGACACTGCGGTACTCTTCCAGAGTCATCACAAAGGGCACCGGGACGCGCTCATTGCCACCATCGAAAAGCTGGGCGGCAAAGCCGTCATGGCCAAGTCCAACGCCGACTATGCGGCGGCCCTGAGCGCCGGTGGGCTCAAGTCCCAGACGGACGTTCTGACCCTGGCAGCGCGCCTCGAACTGGGGGCCGTCAATGCCTATCTTGGTGTCATTCCCGCCTTCGGCGACAAGGATCTGGCCAAGGTAGCGGCGCGCCTGGCCGCCGACGAGACCATGCACTGGTCACTGCTGACCAGCAGCCTCGGCAAGCCGGTACCGGTGGTGGCCCTGAGCTTCGGAGCCTGAGTTGGCGCAGGCGGCCGGACTGGCGTTGCGGGCCACTTCGCTGCTGACTGCGGTGGTCGCCCTGTCGGTACCTCCCGTCGGCGCCGCTCGCGCCGCCGACACGGCGCGCGGCGGCGCGCTGTACGAAGCCCGCTGTGGCGCCTGCCACAGCCTCGACGCGCATCGGGTCGGACCCATGCACCGGGGTGTCTTCGGCCGTCGGGCGGGTTCCGCCCCCGGCTACGAGTACTCGCCGGCCCTCAAGGGGGCGGACATGGTCTGGGACGCTGCGACTCTCGATGCCTGGTTGAAGAACCCGGAGACACTCGTTCCCGGTCAGCGCATGGGCTATTCAGTCGCTGACGCGATCGATCGGGACGACCTGGTGGCCTTCCTGCGCCAGGCGTCGACGCGCTGACATCTCCCATTCAGGCACGATCCGCGCTATGTCACCGCGCATTGCCGATGATCCACCAGGACGCCATCTGGCGCCCCTCGCCGTACCCAATGTTTTCATACCGGTGTCGGCCAGCCTTGCCCCTGCGATGTATGCGTCCCGAGCAAGTGAATTTGGCAGGAGAGGCGGATTGGTGCAAGATGCACTCATGGCACTGACCGACCCCCCTGATTTGTTATTGGCAGCAAGCGCAGACGACGCCTGGTTCGACGCGCCGGCCAGCGTCGCTGCCGCGGACGAGGAAGCCCATGGCGCCGAAAGCGCTGCAAGCAGGCGCCGGGCAAGCTCGGCGGCCGCCAGCGAGGCTTGTCTGTGCGACTGGATTGCGCGCGTGGTGCGGCAGGACGAGCAGGCCCTCGCGGAACTCTACGAAACCATGGCCGGCCGGGTCTATGGCCTGGCTTTGCGCATCACCCGTCAGGTGCAGACCGCCGAGGAAGTGACCGAGGATTGCTTCTGGCAGGTCTGGCGCCAGGCGCCGCGCTTTGACCCCACTCGCGGCGCCGCTGTCGCCTGGATCTTGACCATCGCCCGCAGCCGCGCGCTCGACGCCCTGCGCCGTGCTGACAGCACCGAGCCCCTCGGCGATGAGCGGCTCGCCAGCATCGAGGCGGAAGACGGAAGCAATCCCCACGACCTGCTCGACGCTGTCGAAAAGCAGCACCGCCTGCACGCCGCCCTGCGCGACCTCGAACCGCTGCCCCGCCAACTGGTGGCACTGGCCTTCTTCCGGGGGCTTTCCCACGAGGAGATCGCCGCTCAGATGGGACTGCCGCTGGGCACCGTGAAATCACACATTCGCCGTGCCCTGCTGCGCCTGCGCGAGCTTCTCGGCTCAGCATCCGGCGCCGCCAACCTGAGCCAAATGGTGACGCCATGAGTACCGATCCCAGACTGCCCGACAGCGACCTCCCGGACGAGATTTCCGGCGAGGGTGGCCGCGCGGTGAGTGAGATCAACCGGCTGATCCTTGAGAGCCTGGCGCCTCTGGAGGTTCCTCCTTCTCACAGGGCAAGCCTGCGCGGAAGGCTGATGGCCCGCGTCGGCGATAGCAAGCGTCGCCATGCCGGGCTGGTCACCGTGCGTGCCGGCGACGGCGCCTGGCGTGAGATCAAGGCCGGCGTGCGCACCAAGACCCTGCGCGAGGGCCCGGAGGGCGCCTCCGTGCTCATCGAGCTGGCGCCGGGAGCGGCGCTGCCGGTACATCGCCACCGCCACCTCGAGGAAGGCATCGTGCTCCAGGGCGGGCTGCAACTGGGCGATCTGGAGCTGGGTCCCGGCGACTACCACGTGTCGCCCGCAGGCAGCCGCCATGGCCGCATCAGTTCCCGTCAGGGCGGCATCGCCTACCTGCGCGGCACCTCACTGGGACACACGGCCGCAGTGTTCGCCGAGCTGATCGGCGGCCTGCTACCCGGCGACGGACCGGCGCTGCATACCGTCCTGGCCGGCGAGGGTAACTGGGAGGCTATTGCCGAGGGCGCCGAGCAAAAGCTGCTCTGGCGCGACGGGGACTTCATCTCCCGCTTCGTTCGCATGGCCCCCGGAACCCGCCTGCCGCCCCACGCCCATGACGGCGAGGAGGAATGCATCATGCTGGCGGGCGAGGCCTTCTTCGGCGACATCCTAGTGCGCGCCGGAGAGTTCCATCTGGCGCTCCTCGGCAGCATGCATCAGGAGGCAGTGAGCGAGACGGGCGCCATGGTCTTTTTGCGCAGCCGCGAAGCCCTTCCCGTGCCTGCGGCATGAGCCGGTCGCGGTGAGCCTCCGCTTGGTTCTGGTCAGTCGCTGGCGCCTGGATACGACGCGCGAACGGATCTGGGAATTGCTCAGCCGACCCCAGACATGGTCCGACTGGTGGCCCCATCTGGCGAGCGTCGAGCCGCTTGCCGCCGGCGATGACGACGGCGTTGGCGCCAGTTATCGCTTTCACTGGCGCAGCGGGCTGGGCTACGGATTCTCGCTTGTCATTACCACGACCCGTTCGTTGCGTTTGCGGGAGATCGAGGGGGCAGCCGGGGGCGACCTGCGTGGCATCGGCCTCTGGGTCATCGAGGAAGACGGGCCCGGCGCCGTGCGCCTGACCTACCGCTGGGACGTGGAACTCGCAAAACCCTGGATGCGCTTTTCCGCCCCGCTGCTAAGGCCGGTCTTCGCCTGGCGCCACTTCGCAGTCATGAGCAGCGGCGCCCGCGGCATGGCGCAGCGCCTGGGTTGCCGGCTGGGTGAAATGGAGGAGTGGTCTACGATCACGTTTCTGGCACCGAACGCGACAGCAGGGTAAGCTTCATGGGATGTCACCGTCCGCTACGCTGTGAAGCTGAAGATGTGTGCCTCAACCCCGCTACCGGCCAATGGCTTCGCATCAAGCAGAACTTCAGTCTGACAACAGCGGAAGTGCCGGATATAGACACGAATCGGCACGATGTCCTTTGATCCTGATATCTACTTCAGCAGCTTGCCATCGCGATTGATGATATTGATATCGACGAAGTTCACACCGCCATGGTTATTCGTTGTATAGCTGACAAACAGGTCGCCTGCATTGTAGTCCCTGATCTGCTCAAGGGCGTCGCGCAGTTTCTTGCGGGTCGGATTCGGGCCGGCGCGGCGCAAGCCTTCGACGAGCACTTTGGCGCCGAGGAAGCCTTCCAGCAGGGTATGGTTGGGCGTGACGTCAACTGGCTTAAACTTGGCAAAGTTGTCCATGACTTCCCGAGTTAATGGAGTCGCGCGGGTTTCCGGGTTTGGAACCACCTGGGTAATGACAAGGCCGGCCGCTGCCTTCTTGCCAATGCGCTGGACGATCTGCGCCGCATCGGTGACGGAGAGTGTAATGAATTCGGCCATGTTGCCCATCTCCCTTGACTGCTTGAGGAATTCGGCGCCTGCCGCTGTGTTGGCAATCATGATCACCGCCTGCGGTGCGGCGGCAGCAATCGACTTGACGGCAGCAGAAACTTCCGTGGTGTTCTTTTCGTAACTGGCTTTGGCGATGATCTTGCTGTCGTATTTGCCGATCAGTGCTTCGGCGCTGGCCAGCCCGTCGAGACCAAATGGGTCATTCTGGTAAAAAATCGCATAATTGCGGTAACCCGTGGAACTGTATTGCTGAATGATCCTGTTGATTTCCGCCTCATAGCTGGCTCGGGTAAAGAACAGCCATGGGCTGCCGCTCTTGAGTACGCTTGACGCTCCAGTTCGCATCATGACCAGTGGAATGCCGGCGTCGGTGAGTATCTTGTCCTTGAGCAGCGCTTCAACATTGCCGGTGCCGACGAACCCGATGAGGGCCAGAGGCTGCGCCTCGTTAATCAACTCCCTGGTCAGGCGAACGGTTTCGCTGGCGTTATAGGCGTCATCCTTTGTGATCAGACGGATTTTCTGGCCATGCACACCGCCACTGGCATTGACGGCGTCGAAATAGAGCTGTGCGCCGGCACGAATGTGGCTGCCGGTCGGCGCAAGCGGGCCGGACAAGGGGGTGACCTGCCCGATGACGATATCGGCGAGTGCGTTTCCGGCAACAGTGAGTGCGGCAAGAATGAGGGCTGTCCGCTTGAGTTTGCTGATCAATGTCATATCCACTCCAGTTGTAAAACACGGAATACATGCAATACAAGGAATCTATGGGGGCGGATACGTAAAGTCAAGGAGCGGACATCAGACGCTCAATGAAGTCAGGCATTCCGAGTGCCAGGGCCAGCGGCAGATCGACCGCCAGATTCACAACAGCACTCCGATCGACAGCACCAGTCCGAGCACAAATCCCGTCTGGGCTGTAGCAGCCAGCAAGGAATTCAACTCCGACCCCGGCGGATTGCGCAACAGTCGGCGAATGAGCGACAGACTGAGCGGCAGGGCCAGAAATCCGAGCCAGGCGCCTTTATGACCGTACCATGAAAGTAGCGGCAGCATCAGTGCAACGTAAAGCAGGCGCGAGTGCTTGCGTCCAAGTACCGATACCAGCGTTTGGCGGCCGCCAAGCAGATCACTCTCAAGGTCTCGGTAGTTGTTGATCAGCAGGACGGCTGCGGCCGGCAGGCCGACCACCAGACCAGCGAGCAAGGCATCGGGCGACCAGGCGCCGAGTTGAAGCCAGTGGCTACCTGCGACAGCAACCAGCCCGAAGAAGAGCAGAACAAAAAGGTCGCCCAGGGGTGAATGGGGAAACTGGACGCGGACCTCCGGAGTAGGACCAGCCGGCAAGCAGTGAGGCCAGGCCGGCAAGCAGAATCGGCCATCCGCCCAAGGCGACCAGATAAATGCCCAATAGCAAAGCCACAGTAAAACTGAGGAAGGCCGCACGGCTCACGCTGGCCGGATTCGTCCCTCCCTCGGCTGACACACGCCGTGGTCCGACGCGGTCAGATTGATCATTGCCACTCTCAAAGTCGGCAGCGGTGCCGACCAGGGCCGGTGTAGCGGAAATGCTCAGGGTGCGTTGAAGAACCGCCATCCACCAGAGATGCCAACCGCTGCGAAATACCGTGCTGGTTTTACCAGTGACCGTCAGCTTGCTGATACTACTTTGGCTAGAGCTGTTGTTTGGCATCGCAGCACCCGGAGATAGCCGCATGGCCTGCTGACAGCAACATGTATGCGGTTTGTTTCATAGGTAATGTCATGTAGGCGCTCCAGCCTTGATATTTGGAAATCAAATCGCCCATGCGACTAAATGCCACTTTGGAATTAAGTCGCATCTGATCATAGTAGAGCCCAACACGAACTTGAACTGAAACAGGCAGTGAAAAGAACCGAATGAACAGAAACACTCTCCTCCCGGCGGCAGTTCTCTTGCTCGCCGGCATGCTCGTCTGGATGCTGTTCTTCTGGAAACCGGGTAACCAGGCGATACCGCAACCAGGCCAGCCGCTAGCGCTGGCCAGCACGCCCACCGGCGGTGAATTCACGCTCACCGGCAGCAAGGGTGCCGTATCCCTGGCGGATTTTCGTGGCAAGGTGGTGCTGTATCTGGGCTACACCTACTGCCCGGACGTTTGCCCGATGTCGCTGGCGCTGATCGCGCAAGGGCTTGCCGGGCTGGATGCCGCCGCACTGCAAAAGGTGCAGGGGATTATCGTCTCGGTCGATCCGGAGCGCGATACGCTGAAGCGCCTGGCGGAATACGTCCCCTTCTTTCACACCAGCCTGATCGGCGTTACCGGGACGCCGGAGCAGATTGCTGCCGTCGCCCGCATGTACGGATCCAGCTACCGCAAGCAGCCAAAGGGGCCGGAAGGCCACTATGCCGTCGATCACTCGTCGGTGACTTACATCATTGCCCCGGACGGCAAGCTTGTCGTCATGCTGCAGCACGGTAGCCCGCCGGAGAGCATTACGGCGGCGATCAACAAGACACTTGCTACGACAAAATAGCGATTTGACATTCATTTCGCCCAAGAAATAAATGTCAACACCCCCTGGTTCAACAGCAGTGACAACTTCAGCCCTTAATGCTTCATTCCACTGTGCTCCATGCCCTTTTCGGCGGACGGGGTGATTGGCACTTTGCGCACCGGGGCTTCGATCTGCTGTTTGCTGCCATCATCGAAACTGAGCGCGATCGGGATCGCATCACCATCCTTGAGCGCTTGCCTGATGTCGATCAACATGATGTGGTAGCCGCCCGGCTTGAGTTCGGCCTGACCATTGGCCTTGATGTCGATGCTCTTGACTTCACGCATCTTCATCACGCCGTTTTCATTGGTGTGTGAATGCAATTCGACGGTTTTTGCGATGGGGCTTTCTGCCTTGACCAGTTTGCGATCAGAACTTCCGGCATTCTTGATGACCATGAAGGCTGCGCTAACCTGCGAGTTTGGCGGAACCAGGTTGACATAGGGATCGTTGATTGACAGCCTGGTTTCTGCAGAAAACGAGGCGAACGGGATTGCTGCACTGAGCAGCAAGGCAAAGCGGAAATACGTGCGGTACATGGAATCTCCCTGGTAAAGATTGTTCGTGAAGTCTTGTGACATAAAGACCAGTCTGCTTTGTCTGTATTGAGCAATGTTCTGATCATATCAATGATTTTCCACAAAGTTGACGAAAATTCACCCCTGCTCGATGAGCTTCATGGAAGCCAGGAATGCCATTAGCCTGGACGGCCAGAATCGAAAAGCGAATGCGCTGGCGGAGTTCAAGCGAGATGCAAGTTAAAAGGGGAATTATTCGTGAACTCAGCAGTAGCCCTAAAAAATTGGCATGGACTCAAAAGTGCACGTAGGCATTCTCGAAAAGCAGACGCTCCGACGCAAAGCCCAGGATTCTCTGCTGGCGCTGGTTCAGGTCGGAATAGGCAGTGTATCCGCCACTCAGAATCGGTAATCCCGATCATGTCGTCATCTGAAAGATATGGCCAGTGGCATTTTTCCTGGCCGTTAGCAAGCGCTGAGCTGCGGTTAACCTGGTGAACAACTTGCGTATCTCTGGTTCAATCGCCGCTTCGAGCAGATCGAGGGTCCTGCCGCCGCAAGCGGCAGCATACGAACATCAGATTCCGGCTGTCTGACCACCTCCTCGAAGGCCCGATCAGCGAGAAGCCCCATAAAAATCTGTTAGCATGACGCCCCTCCGGAAGTTGAAAATCCGGGGGAAGCTCACCGTCAGGAATTCAATCAGCATCGATCCCACATGAACTCTCCAACGCCGAAAGCACAATCCAAATATCGCCCGGATATTGACGGGCTGCGGGCTATTGCCATCCTCTCGGTGGTTTTTTTTCACGCTGGATTTCCAGGGTTTTCTGGCGGCTTCGTTGGCGTTGACGTTTTTTTCGTCATTTCCGGCTTCCTGATTACCTCACTGCTCTTTAACGAGGCGGTGGCCACCGGCCGTGTCAGTCTGAGTGCCTTTTATGCACGACGCGTGCGCCGACTGATGCCCGCCGGTCTGCTGGTAGTGGCTGTAACGCTGCTGCTCGGCGGGATTTTCATGGCTCCCGTCTCGGATGATCAGCGCTCACTGGCGCGCTCGGCAATGACGGTGGCTGTCTTCGCATCGAACTTCTACTTTTTTGCGACGACGAGAGGCTATTTCGATTCTCCCTCCTTCACCATGCCATTGCTGCATACCTGGTCGCTCGCCCTGGAGGAGCAGTACTACCTGATCTGGCCCCTGCTCATGCTCCTGGTTTTTCACGTTTCCCGAGCGTCGCATGCCGAAGGCCCCATGCGAATACGCGCCGTGTGGGCTTTGAGTGTGATGCTGCTGGTATCGCTCGTCGTGTGCGTCGTCACAACCCCCGTTTATCAGAACTTTGCCTTTTACCTGCTGCCTGCCCGGGTCTGGGAGTTTGCCATCGGCGGCCTGGCCGGATTGGCGGGGTCTGCATTCTATGTGCGCCTGCGCTGGTGCGCCGAGGGATTGGCCGTGGCCGGCCTGGCAATGATCGCCTGTTCGGTCGTCGCCCTGAATGAAGGCACGCCTTTTCCGGGGTGGGCGGCCATCCTGCCTGTATTTGGTGCAACCTTGCTGATTGTCGGCATGACAGCCAACGAACGGGGCGTCGTGCGGCAAGTGTTGTCCTTCAGACCCATGGTATGGATCGGCTTGTTGTCCTATTCGTGGTACCTATGGCACTGGCCACTGCTTTCAATTTACAGAACATACAAGCTGGGAGTACTGGACATTGCGGGCAATGCGCTGATTGTCGCGCTAGCGCTGGTACTGGCCGGGTTGACCTATCTCTGGATCGAGCGCCCCATCCGGCTACGTCGGCCGTGGCTGTTCAGCGGAACAAGGTCGACGCTGTTTGTGGGTCTGGCAATGTGCCTGGCTACGCTGTTCCTGGCCGGCGGCCTGTGGGCGTGGCGCCACCATCAGAAGTCTGCCGAAGCGTATCGGGAGATCATCACAGCACATGCCGACCATCCCCCGTTAACGAAGGAATGTTCCGAGCCGGTGCGGCCAGCAGGCGACTTGCCGCTGGAAAAGTGCAGTCACGGCCCGGATAAAAAGCATCCCAGACTGCTGTTGTGGGGAGATTCACATGCACGCCACATGTTACCGATGCTGATGCAGGCATTTCCTGATGTTGCCGTTTACGAACTGACAAGACCCACCTGCGCACCGCTGATCGCTGACGAATCACGGACGGTGGAGCGTGGATCGCGGTCGGCAGTTCTGGCGAAGCCCTGCCAGGAGTTCAATCAACGGGTGTTGCAAGAAATTATGGAGTTGAAAGGCCGCGGACTTGAGGGTGTGGTCATTTCTGCAAGATGGCCCATCCACTTTGCGCACAACAGTTTTTCGGTTGCTGACATCCCACGAAGCGGTCTGGTTCAAACCGACGAAAAAATTCTGGTACAGGTACGTGCCGACATCCAGGCGGATCTCGACCTTACGTTGACTAGTCTCGAACGTAGCGGCTTACGCGTCGTGGTGCTCGCGCCAACCCCGCAACTGATTTATCACGCGCCGGCCTGCCTGGCGTCGCTGGATACATCGCGCTGCGATGTTGCGCGCTCCTTGAACGACGCTTTGCTGACCGATGTGACTGCCGCGCTTGCCGAAGTGGTGAGTCGGCATCCGAATGCACGGCTGGTCCAGGTGATGGATTTTTTCTGTGACGAACAGACCTGCCATGCCGTGCGCGACGGAAAAATCCTCTACCACGACGACGATCACCTGACGATAACCGGAGCCCGGGAACTCGGGCGCTATCTGAGTGCCGATCTGGCCTGGCTGCGCGGCAAGCCGGACGCGGCTGGCGGAGTGAAGTGACAAGGAGCGGGGTCTCCGATAAGTGCTACTCAATGCTTGCGGTTCTGTGACTGATCGGTAGCCAGTGCGTCCTTGGGAAGACTGTGCAGCACATCATTGAGTTCCCAGGCATGCTGGCCGGGGAAGTGCTGCCCAGCACCGGCGCTGATCAGGTGATAGTCCTGAAGAGCCGAATGCAGATCAATGAAATGCATTTTATATGCTGAAAAGTCTCGTGTATTCTTGCTCTTGCGATGCCTTGCCTCGGGATACGGTATTTCAATGAGTTTGCGCCAGAACTATTCTACCTTGCACCCTTGACCCGCCTTAAACCACCCCCCGGAAACCTGTCCGCAAAGCATGAAAGCCATGAAAAAACTGCTCCTTGCACTGGTACCCACGATCATTGTGCTGCTGTTGTTCGGCCTGGGTTTCCTGGCCTGCTACTACGTGATCGGCAAGGTGCTCGACAATGAAATCCAGGGAGAGGCCAAGGCATTTACTCTCGGTCGTCTGCTGAAAGACAGTCCGGAGAAGCGAAGTGCGCTGGCAAGCACCTACCACGATCCCGGCAAGGCGTTGCAGATGTTCGACGACATTTCGTGGGCCGTCCCCAATATCCCGACGCCATTCGTCGGCACCGCACCCACACCCGGCCAGCATGGTAATGCCCATATAAACTCGATGCAATTCCGGTCTGCCAAAGAGCTGGAAATGCCGAAGCCTGAGGGCACCTACAGAATCTTCATTACCGGAGGCTCTACCGCCTATGGCAGCGGAGCGCCAGGCGATGACCAGACCATCGCCGGTTACCTGAACGCAATCCTGACCAGGCAGCTCACGCCCGTTACCAAACAGAAGTATGAAGTTTTCACCATGGCCAATCGGGCATGGGCTTCGACACATGAGCGCATTGCGATCGAGAATCGCCTTTCCGAACTTGAGCCGGACATGGTCATCTCGTTTTCCGGGGTCAACGACGTGCATTGGGGGGTGCGCGGGCGAAATGTCCTGTGGTTCCGCTCTTATGCCGACGAATACTACTGGTCGCTGATCAAACGCGTTTTCATAATCACCCGACAGCCCCCGATGCCCGAAAACACACGGATTGAAAATCCGATTGCTCCTGCCCTGGTCGCAGAACGCTTGCTCAAGAACGTCAGGATCAGTCAGTTCGTCCTGTCGGAGAAGAAGATAGATTATGTATTCGCGCTGCAACCGGCGCTGGCGGTGACCAACAAGAAATTGAGCAGCCGTGAAAAAAGCAGTTTGAAAAGCGAGGACTATTTCCGGACGTGCTACGGGCTGTTCGTAAAAGATCTGCAGAACCTGCATGGTGAAAATTTCCAGTTTGTCGATCTGTCAGGAGTGTTTGACGGTCTGGACGATCAGGAGGAGATATTTATGGATTCCTATCATTTTGGCGACAAAGGAAACGAGAAGATCGCTGAAAGCCTCTTTCTTCAGATCAAGGGCCGGCTTCTCAAGCAAGCTCGACCGCCACCCTGAATGCCCGGCAGGGTTGCTCGATTCAGCCCATAGGGCGTAAGCCGACGCATTGCACGTGCTTTGCATAAGCCAATGTCGGCTTTCGACGATGCTGGTCGAAGGAAATGCTGAGCCGGCCCAGGCAACTGCACAACCCGAGAGCGACGTCGAAATCAACTTCATTGGGTCCGACCATTTTTTGAGTATTCAGAATGAAAATCGCCGTATTCAGCGCCAAGCGCTATGACCGGGAATTCCTGAGCGCCGCCAATGTAAGCGCCGGCCATCAACTACGCTTTTTCGATGCGCCGCTGGATCTGGAAAGCGTTGCGCTGGCCAGCGGGCACGATGCTATATGCATCTTCGTCAATGACATTGCCGATGCCGCCGTGATCGAGGCGCTGGCAGGCGGCGGTACGCGGCTGGTGGCCTTGCGCTGCACCGGCTTCAACAACGTGGATATGCAGGCAGCAGCACAATTCGGCATCAAGGTGGTGCGGGTGATCACTTATTCGCCCTATTCGGTGGCCGAGCATGCGCTTGCCCTGTTGCAGGCGATCAACCGCAAGATTCACCGGGCCTACAACCGCACGCGCGATTCCAATTTCTCGCTCGACGGGCTGATGGGTTTCGATCTTCACGGGAAGACCGTCGCGGTGGTAGGAACCGGCAAGATCGGGCGCGTTTTTGCCCGTATCATGCTGGGCTTCGGTTGCCAGGTGCTCGGCTATGACAAATACCCTTCGCCCGAATTTGAAGCGCTCGGCGCCCGCTACGTCGCACCTGAGGAGATCGGTGCCAAAGCGGACATCATCTCGCTGCACTGCCCGCTGACGCCTGAAACGCATTACATCATCAATAAGGACACGCTGGCCAGGACCAAGCGCGGCGCCTTGCTGATCAACACCAGCCGCGGCGGACTGATCGACACCGAAGCCGCCATCGAAGCGCTCAAGAGCGGGCAACTGGGCGGTCTGGCGCTCGATGTCTATGAGCAGGAAGCCGATCTGTTTTTCCGCGATCTGTCGAGCACGGTCGTTTCCGACGATATGTTCCAGCGCCTTCTGTCATTCCCCAATGTCATTGTAACGGGGCATCAGGCGTTTTTTACGGAGGAGGCCATTACCACCATCTGCGAAACGACGATCAACAGCTTCACCGAGTTTGCCACCGGGCAAGCCCTGTCCAACGAGATCAGATAAATGAACCTAAAAAACGCAGTTGATCATAATGCCGATCGTAGGCACTCATCCCCGGCCCTTCTCCCGCAGGGCGAAGGGTGCAAACCCACTCGCCCTGCAAGGGATGGGGTGAGGGCCAAACACTCGCCAAACCTGGTGTTGCGGCGGTCTCGCTCAACTGCGGTTTCTCGGATGAAAGAGTCCTGTCATGAGCACCGACCCCACCGATAGGCCACTGTGGACTGCCGATGAAGCGCTCGCCCGCCTGCAGGCCGGCAACTTGCGCTTTATCAGCGGCCAGGCACGTTTTCCAACCGTGCAGAAAGAAGTTCTGGCCGATCTTGCCAGGGGGCAACAGCCCTATGTCACGATTCTGGGCTGTAGCGACAGCCGGGTGCCGCCCGAACTTGTTTTTGATGCCGGCTTCGGCGAACTGTTTGTCATCCGGGTCGCGGGCAATGTACTCGGCCCCTCAATCCTGGGAACCTTGCAGTATGCCGGCTTGCACCTGCATACCCCGCTGTTTGTCGTGATGGGCCACGAGGGTTGCGGCGCAGTCAAGGCAGCCATCGCTTCCCGCTTTGACGGCTCCCGGCAGGCCAGCCGGATCGAGATACTTCTCGAACAGATTATTCCTGCACTGGACGGCCTTGACCCGCAGGCCTCGCCGGCCGTACTGCTCAGTGCGGCGGTCGAAGCCAATGTGCGACACACCGTGCGCCAACTGCTGGCAACCCCGGAAGCCAAGGCTCGCCTGGGCGAAGGTGTCATGCGACTGGTTGGCGCCGTCTATGAACTTGAAACGGGCCGCGTTCGCTTCCTAGATTGAGACGGTCAGGCCCATCGGCCAGTTGGCAGGCGATTACCCTGGCTAGGGTCGAGCGCCTGCCCAGTCCAGGTCATCTTTCAGATAGCCAGCAAGATCGCGGGCGGTGGTGGCAGAAATGTGGTTGTTGTCGTAGTAGAGAATTTTCCCGTCCCGGACAGCGAAGCAGGTTTCTCTATCGCAGAAATAGTCCATCAGTTGCGCCAGGCGGGTGTTGGGATGCCGTTTTATGACCTCAGCGAGGGCTTCACTGCTTTGGCCAACTCCGGTTGTGTTGGTTTCGCGGGAGATGTTGCAATACGCGGCGTCTCGCGAACCGATGCACTGCGGGATCTGGTAGACCATCGACGGGATAGGACCAAGAACAAGAACACGCAAACCCAGTTTCTCCAGCGCAGTCAGCGTGGCTTCAAAATGATGCTGCATTTGGGCGTGTAGTTGAGCCCGTTTGTTTTCGTCAGCCTGAAAGTCGCCAAGTCGCTGGCTGGCCAGGCTAATGTTCGGATAGCCCAGGTAAAGAGGCCAGCGTGCAGAAATGATAACAGTTTCAAGCCCCTTGTTCTGCAACTCGGTAATTTTCTGGAGGACGCGTTGATTGAAATCAGCGCAGTAAGGCTGAGGTGTCGGTAACTGTGACTCGAAGCCAAGAATCGGGACGCATCCACCCATGGCGATTTGATAAATACCCAGCCCGGGAAAGGCTTCAATGAGCATCGGCATCATGTGGTCGGCATGTGAATCGCCCCAAAGCAGCAGTTTGGGATGTGCTTTATCCGGGCCGTGGACACAATTCTCTTCCGGTAATTTGGTGAGCGGGTGATACTGATTCAGCAGGCAGGTCAAGGGTAGACGATCCTCGCGTGCTGCCTGTATCCGGCGAAATTCGGGCGTCGACATTTGCAGCTTGTTCCAGGCCAGCAGTGCGACGGCGAGCAGTAGGGTGCACAAGATGATTCCCAGCCCGGCAAACAGCGTCGAACGATTGCGTCCAAACAGCCACGGGCGATGCAGTCGGATCGGGCGTTCGATCCAGATGAAACTCAGCCAGGCCAGGCCGAGTGCCAGCGTAACAATCAGTGCGTTATCCAGCAGATTCTGGGCACCAAGATTGTAGATCCGGTAGATGGAGAGAAGCGGCCAGTGCCACAGATACCAGGAGTAGGACAGGATTCCAATAAAGACCAGTGGACGGGCGCAGAGCACGCGACGGACAAGACCGTGTTCATTGGCGCTCAGGCCGCAAATTAGCGCCGCGCTGCCAAACACAGGAAGCATCGCCGCCCAGCCCGGAAAGGGGGTGCTGTGGGTAAAGGCGGTCACCGAGTAGATAATCAGGCCGAGGCCGGTCAGCGCAAGGGTTTCGGCATGGCGATAAAGTCGCGCATGGAAGGCGCTACCCGCCAGCCCGACGATCCCGCCGATGGCGAATTCCCATACCCGTGCAGGGAGGAGGTAAAAAGCCATATTTTGCTGTTTCGGCGTGCTGATGATGCACCAGGCGAGAGAAACCACCAGCATGGCACTCAAGGCCAGGATGACGCGCAAGCGCATCTTGTGCTCAGTGTTCGGCGTCCGGTAAAAACGGAAAAACAGCAGCAACAGCAGCGGCCACAGCAGATAGTATTGCTCCTCGATGGATAATGACCAGGTGTGCAGCAGGGGCAAGCTGAAGGACGGGTCATCGAAATAGCCGCCGGTTTTGTAAGCAAAAAAGAAGTTTGAGCCGAACACAGCCACGGCCAGTGCAGATCGCGCCAGTATGCGTTGATCACTCGATCCCGGCAGCATGAACAGCCCGCCCAGCAAGAGGGTGACCGCGAGGACCAGCAGCCCGGCCGGCATCAGCCGGCGCACCCGCCGCGCATAAAAGCCGCTCAGGCTGATACGGCCGCTTGCGATGGCCTCGTTGAAAAGCAGTCCGGTTATCAGGTAGCCTGAAATGACGAAAAAAACGTCAACGCCAACGAATCCACCGGGGAAGCCGGGAAAGCCGGCATGGTAAAAAACGACCGAAATGATGGCGATGGCGCGCAGGCCGTCGATGTCCGGGCGGTATTTGCTGGCGGTATTCAATTGTGAAGAGGGCATGGATGATGCTCGGTTTATTTCTGCTCAGACGGGCGGGCGCAGTTTACAGTGTCCCGGAATTGCTTGGCGCTATATAAACCATTCTGTCCTTTTCGGGCACCTTCCTGACGCTGGCATGACACCCTGGCTGACGAAAGGGCACCCGGAATGACGTTTCGATACTTGTTCAGTGGCTCCCTTGAGTGCCAATGACAGCCGGGTCACGAGTCGCGTGTCTCTCAGAAGGGCTGAGCCTTCTTCAGCCCTGGTTTGGCCGCAAGCACGGCATTGCCGCGAGCAACTGCGATATCAAGCGCGGCCTTGGCCGGTTTCCTGTTGGCCCAGACGGCTTCCATTTCCTCGTCGGCGATGATTCGGACCGGATCGATGTTGGCGACGCGAACACTCGGCTGGTCACCCTTGCCATCGATCGATTCATAGGCCAGTTGCAAGGTCTGGTCCTCGTTTTTCAGCAGCTTGCTGTGTGCAGCGGTCCGCGCCGCAGCGGTGAGCGGCAGGGAGCCAAAGCTGCGAACCAATTCGGTCTGCATTTCGGGCGTCAGCAGCCAGGCCACAAAACCGGCCGCTTGCCTGTAGTGTGCCGAAGGATGCCCGGCACCGGCCCACAGCGAAGCGCCATCGGCCAGCGTGTGCTGGCGACCACCATAAACATCGTCATGGAAGGGCAGCATCGCCACCCCGAGCTCGACGCCCCTGGCGTCGCGGAAATTGACGGCTTCACGCGAATCGGTGGTCAGCATCGCGCACTCGCCATTGCGGAACTTGACACTGGCCTCATCACGTCGTCCGAAGCTCTTGAAGTAACCGGCCTTGGCCCAGGTGGCCATCATTGCGACGTGCTTGACCTGTGGCAGTGCGTTGAAGCCCAGTTGTCCCTTGGCGTTCATCACCGGCACGCCGGATAGCGAGCTGATGTTGTCGATGTGCACCCATACCGGCCAGGACGACGTGTAGGGGCAGGAATAACCGGCAGCCTGGATCTTGTCGAGCATGCCCTGCATCTCGAACCAGGTTTTGGGCGGCTGCTCGGGATCGAGTTTGGCCTTGCGCAGGGCGTTCTTGTCAAAGAACAGCACCGGTGTCGAATAGACCAGGGGCAAGGCGACCAGCCGGCCTTTGGCATCGAGCACGCCGGCCTTGAGATCGGCCGAGAGTTCGCCGACATTGAGGGCTTGCCCGGCCTTGGCCATCATCTCATGGAGCGGCAGGAACCTTTTCGGTTGGATCAGAACGTCGGCCATGTCATAGCGGCTGACCAGGTTCAGTGCCGCCGGTTTCTGGCCCTTTTCGAAGCGGACCAGTTTCATCGAACCGCCATTTTCCTTGTTGTAACGATCAACCAGGGCCTGCAGGTGCTCTTCGCCAAGCGTGCCGAGGTTGTGAGCCAGTTCGGGATCGCCTGCGGCAATCGGCGCCGCTGCCGGTTTGGCTGGTTTGGCCGCCTGTGCGGAGATGCTCAGCGCAAGGCCGGCGGCGATGATTAGTGGACGGATGAAAAAAGACATATACGCTCCTTTGCGATGGCAATAACATCGCCCACGCTTGGTACGCGCGAGTGATCCCCTTACCCTTGATTATGAGGAAAGCCATGACAATTATGCCATCGGCTGGCAGGGACACTTCAGAATAGACGGCGAGTAAATCGTTAACGAAGACAACGACGCTCCGGATAAAGTTACAATCCACGGTTACGCAACATCGTTACTGCTGTGCATGATAAAAAATCCGGAGCACCTCTGGCCGTAATGGCAACGCTCAGGTTTCCAGTATTTTTGACTGGCGTTGGTTTTCGACGGTGCAGGGATTTTCCTTTAAGGTTGTTGATGCGACGCCAAAGCTTTGCTGACACGATTCATCTGTCGCCCCGCAAGCCGGGCAGAGTTCCATTCAAAATTTCCGACTCGCGATGAACAAGCTTCCGATTACTGTGGTGTGTTCCGGCCAACCCAGCCCCATCGGCGCGACCTGGGACGGAGAGGGGGTTAATTTCGCCCTGTTTTCGGCCAATGCCGAAAAGGTGGAACTGTGCGTCTTCGATTCCAGCGGCAATCATGAGCTGCAACGCCTTGAGTTGAAGGCACGCACCAATGATATCTGGCACGGTTATCTGCCGCAGGCTCGCCCGGGAATGCTGTACGGTTATCGCGTTCATGGCCGCTACCGCCCGCAGGACGGTCACCGCTTCAATGCCAACAAGCTGCTGGTCGATCCCTATGCCAGGTCGCTCGCCGGCGAGATCGAGTGGAGTGATGCCCACTTCGGGTATCGCATAGGCCACGAGCACGAGGATCTCTCCTTCGACCGCCACGACAGTGCGAGAGGCATGCCGAAGTGCCGCGTTATCGACCCGGCCTACAACTGGCAGGACGACCGGCCACCGCGCATTGCCTGGCAAGACACGGTGATCTATGAGTTGCATGTGAAGGGCTTTACGATGGGCCATCCGGGGGTACCGCCCGAGCTGCGCGGCACTTACGCCGGGTTGGCGAGCGCACCGGCGATCGAGCATTTCAAGCGGCTCGGCGTCACCGCCGTGGAACTCCTGCCGGTGCACGCCTTTGCCCACGACCGCCATCTGGTTGAAAAGGGTTTGTGCAATTTCTGGGGCTACAACTCGCTTGCTTTCCTTTCGCCCGATCTTCGCTATGCGGCCACCGGTCGCATCTCGGAGTTCAAGACCATGGTCAAGACGCTCCATGCCGCTGGAATCGAGGTCATTCTCGATGTGGTCTATAACCACACGGCAGAAGGCAATCAAATGGGCCCGACCCTGAGCCTGCGCGGCATCGACAACGCCAGCTACTACCGGCTGGTGCCCGGCAACGCCCGCTACTACATGGATTACACCGGTTGCGGCAACACGCTCGACACGGCCAATCCGCGCGTTCTCGATCTCGTTCGTGACAGCCTGCGTTACTGGGTCGAGGACATGCACGTCGACGGTTTTCGCTTCGATCTCGCGGTCGCATTGA
This sequence comes from Propionivibrio sp., assembly GCF_016790145.1. Lineage (GTDB taxonomy): Bacteria > Pseudomonadota > Gammaproteobacteria > Burkholderiales > Rhodocyclaceae > Propionivibrio. Next base: position 27,571 of record NZ_JAEUOI010000105.1, read on the forward strand.
CACGCGGCATGACCGGCGTCGAAATGGGTAGTGCGTTTCTCGAGGAGATCACGCGCGACCCGGTGCTCTCGCAGGTCAAACTGATCGCCGAGCCCTGGGATCTCGGCCTCGGCGGCTACCAGCTGGGCGGCTTCCCGCAGGGCTGGTCGGAATGGAACGACCGCTACCGCGACACCCTGCGCGCCTTCGGCAAGGCCGACGCCGAGACGCTCGGCGAGTTTGCCACCCGCTTTACCGGCTCCAGCGATCGCTACGAGCGGAACGGACGTACGCCACAGGCCAGCATAAACTTCATTACCGCCCACGACGGCTTTACCCTGCACGATCTGGTCAGTTACAACCACAAGCACAACGAAGCCAATCTGGAGGGCAATCGGGATGGCACCGACAACAACCTGAGCTGGAACTGCGGTGTCGAGGGTTCCACCGACGATGACGCCATCAACACCCTGCGCCGGCGCCAGAAGCGCAACTTCCTGACCCTGCTCCTGCTCTCGCAGGGCGTGCCCATGCTGCTTGCCGGCGACGAGATGGGGCGCTCGCAGGGCGGCAACAACAACGCCTACTGCCAGGACAACGAGATCTCCTGGGTGGACTGGAGCTTTGGGCGCGAAGAGCGCCAGCTCTTCGGATTCGTTCGGCGCCTGATCCGGCTACGGCGCGCGCGCCCGATTCTGCGCCGGGGCGAGTTCTTCCAGGGACGACCCGTTGCTGACGGGGGGGTAAAGGAAATCATGTGGTTCCGCCCTGACGGGCGCGAGATGGACGAGCAGGCCTGGAGTCAGTCGCATGCGCGCTGCATCGGTATTTTTCTTGCAGCGGAGCCGTGGGCCGCAACGACACGCGGCAAGCGCCATGCGCATGCCAACACTTTCCGGGGCTGGTTGTCGTCACTGCTACGCGGCCTGTTCAAGGCTGGCACAGGGACTGAAAACCACACCGATGCGCACGTATCCCTGTTGCACCGATTGTTGGGCAGGATTCGATCCCCGGAACTTGCGGCCGGCAACGGCAGTTTTCTGATTCTGGTCAATGCTCACCACGATACGATCCCGTTTTTGATCCCCCGACTCGATGAACTCCTGCTCTGGTCTACGCTCATTGACACGTACTTCGAGGACGGGCGGAAATCGAACGGACGCCTGCAGCCGGGCGAGTCCTATGCCTTGCACGGACGTTCGATCGCGGTACTGCAGGCGGTGAGCAAACGGCGGACGCTGCTGAGCATTTTTGCGAAATCGGGACGCACGTCGTCAGGACAGTTCCCGAATCCGTGACCAAGATTCACGCCTACTCGAGTTTCCGACAACAGGTGGGTGTATTTAGATCAACAGTCATTCGCCGGTATCGCGGTATTGTCGGCGAATGGCCGGAGCGCAGAGATAAGGTTCCATCGTCCAGGCTGGCACCTCAAGCCGGGATAGGCTTGAATCAAACGCACTCTTCTGTTACTGCTGCCCACTCACGACAGATGCGAACAGTTTGTTCGGTGGCCAGCGGCTCGTTTGTCAGCCCGCAGCGTGCGCCGTTTTCCTCGGTCAGAAAGTGGGCGCACTGCCGGCAGAGGCCGAAGGCGCGCTGCCCGTTGACGCGTTGCATGGCCGCGAGAAGGTTGCGCAGTGTGCTTTCGAGTGCGGTCGCCTCAACATCTCGTTCGCAGAGTGCCTGCTCCACGCGCTCGACCCAGCTCTCGCTCAATACAGACTCGCCTGCGCGGGTCAGTTTCAAGTGCACACGCTTGCCGTGTCGGGCGTCCGGCTCCTTGGTCAGCAATCCCCTGCGCTCCAGCACGGCGAGCGTCTGCGACACCGTCCCGCGGGTGATGCCGAAATACTCCGCAATGGCGATGGGCAGGTCGCTGTACCGATTGGCCCGCACAAGGTAGTGCAGCACCTGAATGTGGATGGGCTGCAGCCCGTGCCGCGTCGCATCGTCACGAACGGACTGCTGAATCAGCGCCCCCAGGCGCTCGAGCAGGAGTGAAGTTTGGCTCATGCCCGTAATGTATCGTCTCGATGCACCTCTTGACAAGGATCATATGGCGACACTAAACTATATTATGCATCGAGTCGATGCATAAAAAACCATCAGCGAAGGAGTCCATCATGAGTAAAGCCACAGCCTTGTTTTTCCACGCCGGCTGCCCGGTGTGCGTGTCCGCCGAGCAGCAATTTGTTCAGGCCCTTGATCCTGAGCGGTATTCCGTCGACGTCGTGCATCTGGGTCAGGAGAAAGCTCGCATCGCAGAGGCCGAGCGTTTCGGCGTGAAGTCGGTGCCCGCACTGGTTGTGGGCGGGTTGCCGTTCCATATCAACTTCGGCGCTGCGCTGGCCGATCTGAAGTAAGGAGGTCGCCATGAACCGTTTACTCATTGCGCTGGCCATGGCCTCGTTCGTCCAGCCAATTTTTGCCGCCGATCCTGAAGTGCCTTTTCCGGCAGGCTATCGCGGCTGGCATCACGTCAAGAGCATGGTGATCGATCAAGGACATCCGCTGTTCGAAGCCTTCGGCGGCATCCATCATCTGTATGCCAACCCGAAAGCAATGGCCGGCTACAAGGCTGGAAAATTCCCGGACGGTTCAGTCATCGTGTTCGATCTCCTGGAGGCAAAGACAGCCGATAACGCCGTGACCGAGGGCGCACGCAAGGTCGTCGGCGTGATGCACAAGGATGCGAAGAAATATGCCGCGACCGGTGGCTGGGGCTTTGAAGGCTTTGGCGGCGGCGACAAAACCAGTCGCGTGGTGCGCAACAACGCCGCCAGCGCCTGCTTTGCCTGCCATGCTCCGCAAAAAGACCACGACTATGTGTTCAGCCGGTTGCGCGACTAAGGAGGATCTGCAATGAGTGAAATGCCGATGGCGCCGGACTGGCAGGTCAGCCAGTGGTTCAACACCCTGGCGCCATTGAGCCTGGCGCAGTTGCACGGGCGGGTGATTCTGCTGCACGCTTTCCAGATGCTGTGTCCGGGCTGCGTCAGTCATGCCATACCCCAGGCGGAACGGGTGCATCGGGAATACGCCGGCGACGGAGTGGCCGTCATCGGCCTGCATACGGTCTTCGAGCACCACACGGCGATGATGCCGGTGGCACTCGAAGCCTTCTTGCACGAATACCGGGTGACCCACCCGGTGGGTGTGGATGTCGCGGTAGCGGGCGACCCGATTCCGGCGACCATGCGTCTTTACGGGATGCGGGGCACGCCCACGCTGATCCTCATCGACCGTGCCGGGAAGCAGCGCCTGCACGAATTCGGGCGTATGGATGATCTCAGATTGGGAATTCGGCTCGGCCAGTTGCTCGCCGAAGAGGCGAAGATGGTGGCGGACTAAGCCGCCGCGTCGAACTGCTGTGTCACGCCGGACGGCTGTGGAGGACTCGAGAAAAGGCTGGAGACATTCCGCTTTTTTATCGACAATTGAAACGCAGTTGAGCGTAATGCCAATATCGTAGGCCCTCATCCCCGGCCCTTCTCCCGCAGGGCGAAGGGTGCAAACCCCCTCTCCCTGCGGGAAAGGGCTGGGGTGAGGGCGAAACCCTAGCCAAACTTGGTGTTGTGGCGGTCGCGCTCAACTACGGTTTCCGAGTTGATTTGTTCCGTGTGTTGCCTGGCGTTGCAGATCCCCCATCGTTGGGGTAAAGGTGAAATCACACTCGATTTCCAAGCGCGGTAGATGCTGTGCCCAAATAGCGGCCTATCGATTATTCCACTTGCCGGAATAGTAAGTTACATGAAATGGGGATTCAGTGTGCTTCAGTTAAGGTTGATGATGAAGGCCTGTTGTCGCCTCGTTTCGTCACACGACAGAACGGGTTTCAGGCAACTCAAGCGCAACCACGTTGCTAACGACACTCCTGGAGAATTCATATGACTAGCAAACCAAGCAACCCGATCAAGCTCTATCGTCACCCGCTGTCCGGTCACTCGCATCGCGTGCAACTGATGCTTTCCTTGTTGAATCTGCCCACTGAACTGGTAGAAGTGGACTTGATGAAGGGCGCCCACAAGCAGCCTGAGTTTCTGGCGATGAATGCCTTCGGTCAGGTTCCGGTGCTTGATGACAACGGTACCATCCTGGCCGATTCGAACGGCATTCTGGTATATCTGGCGCGCCGCTATGGTGACGCGAGCTGGCTGCCAAAAGATGCCCTGGGCGAAGCCGCGGTGCAGCGCTGGCTATCCGTTGCCGCCGGGCAAATTGCATTTGGTCCGGCGGCAGCGCGATTGGTCACGGTATTCGGCGCCAAGCTGAACGCGGACGACCTGATTGCGCGATCGCATGCACTTCTGAAGGTGATGGAAGTCGAACTGTCGAAGCAAGCTTTCCTGGCCGGGAACCATATCACCATCGCCGACGTCGCGGCTTACACTTACATCGCTCACGCACCGGAAGGCAATGTGTCGTTAAGCGACTATCCGAAGGTGCGCGGCTGGCTGAGCGCGATTGAATCAGTGCCGGGTTTCGTTGGCATGAAAAAAACGGCAGCCGGAATGGCGGCCTGAATTTGAATCGACGGAGGCAGAGCATGGGAATTGAAGCGACGGGACCCTGGCACAGGGGCGAGCGCGAAATGCAGGAACGCCTCGGTGTGGCCGGGCGCATGCAAAGCGTCGGCAGCCGGGTCATCCGCGACTATATGCCGGATGAGCATCGCGCCTTCTATGCTCAAGTACCCTTTCTCGTCCTCGCCGCCGTCGATGCGGCGGGCGATCCATGGGTCACTTTGCTTGAGGGCGAGCCACCCATTGCGCGCTCGCCCGATCCGAAACATCTTGAGATCGACGCGCTGCCGGCAATCGGCGACCCAGTACGCAATGGATTGCAGCTCGGCGATTCAATCGGCCTGCTGGGAATCGAGCTGCCGACGCGCCGACGCAATCGGGTTAATGGAAAAATCGTGCATCGCGGTGCGAACCAGCTCGGCCTGGCCGTTGAACACTCCTTCGGCAATTGTCCGCAATACATACAGACGCGACATGCATCGTCATCTGAAGAATCAATGGCAGCGGGCGCTGGCGCTGAACCCTTGTACGGGTCGGTAGAAATCCTGTCCGGACTCGATGATGAGGCTCGCGCTACTATTGTCGCGGCCGATACATTCTTTGTGGCGAGTTACGTTGATGTCAACGGCAGCAAAGAGACTCGACAAGTCGATGCTTCGCATCGCGGCGGCAAGCAAGGCTTTGTTCGCGTCGACCAAAATGTCCTGACCATCCCTGATTTTGCCGGCAATCTGTTTTTCAATACACTGGGCAACCTGTATAGCAACCCTAGAGCAGGTCTGGTATTCGTCGACTTTGCCAGCGGCGACCTGCTGCAACTCACCGGGCGCACCGAGCTGGTGCTGGATGGCGACGAGGTAACCTGCTTCCAGGGCGCTGAACGCCTTTGGCGACTGCAGGTCACCCGGCTCGTGCGTCGTCGTGCCGTACTCAAACGGCGCTGGGCCCTGGACAATTTTTCACCCAATTCCTTGATGACGGGATCGTGGCAGGAGGCACTGGCGCGGCAAAAGGCAATGGCGCTACGAAATGACTGGCGGCCCTTTCGCGTCATGCGCATCGTCGATGAGAGCACTACGATCAAGTCGATCTATCTCGAACCAGCCGACAGCGCGGGTCTGCCCGTGTTCAAAGCCGGGCAGCATTTGCCGATCCGGCTGGTTACCACAGCGGGCAGCGCGCCGGTCATTCGCACTTATACCTTGTCGCTTGCTCCATCAGACGGCGTCTACCGCATCAGCGTCAAACGCGAAGGTGTGGTGTCAACCTATATCCATGAGCAACTGAGCGTTGGAAGTGAGTTGGAAGCCCGCGCACCCCTGGGTGATTTTGTGGTCGATGCTGCAGAGCACCGGCCCCTGGTATTGCTTTCGGCTGGCGTCGGTATCACGCCACTGTTGGCGATGCTGCGTCATGTCGTGTACGAGGGCCTGCGCAACCGGCGAGTGCGCCCCAGCTATTTTGTGTACTCGGCGCGAACCAGGGCTGAGCGTGCGTTTGATCGCGAACTGCGTGAGCTGGTTGTTCGCGGCGGGGAGGCGATTCAGGTCATTCGATTGCTCAGTCAGCCGGAAGCCGATGCGCGTGAAGGTGTCGACTATGAAGTTCGTGGTCGAATCGACATGCAGTTGCTCAAGGCTCTTCTGCCATTCGATGACTATGATTTTTATCTGTGTGGCCCGGGCAAATTTATCCAGGACATCTATGATGGCCTGCGTGCGCTGCGCATTCCCGATGATCGAATCCACGCCGAACAGTTCGGTCCCGCGAGCTTGCGCCGCAGCGGCGCCAGCGAATCTGAAGCGAGCGCATACACGAACCTGCCGGCGGCCGATATTGATGTAACGATCGTCTTCTCAAAATCCGCCAGGGAAGCCACTTGGTCGCCAGACAGCGGGAGTCTTCTCGATCTTGCCGAGACGCACGGCCTGTCACCCGAGTTCAGTTGCCGGGGCGGGTCTTGCGGTACCTGCAAGACCCGAATTCTCGCTGGTCATGTCAGCCATACTTCGCTGCCCGGAGTTCGTCTGGAGCCCGACGAAGTGCTGATCTGCTGTGCCGTGCCAGCCGCAACCGGCGACCACGCTGCATCCCTGGTGCTCGATTTATAGCACAGAGTTACAGTACGCGCTGCACGCCGAGCGCTGTCAGGAGACTGCGGCCCCGGCGGAAAAACAACTCAATCTGGTGGGGCTCCAATTCAGTTGATTGCAGGGTTGGCGCGAAGGCGATCGATCGCCAGGTCAAGAAAGGTCCGAACGCGGTGTGCGGCATGGCGGCCTTCACGGTGAAGCACATGTACCGGCAGCATCGCTGGTTCATAATCGCTGAGCACTATCTTTAGCTCGCCAGAGCGCACGCGGTCGGCAACCTGGTAGGACATCAGGCGGGTAAGACCCAAGCCGCCGAGCGCTGCCGCAATCGCCGAGTCATTGGTCGACGTCGTCAGGCGGGGTGCCAGCTTGATGCCGTAAGTGGTGCCCTTGTCGACGAACTTCCAATCGGATGACGGCGTCACTGCGCTGGCAACGACGATATCGTGTCCGACCAGATCTCCTGGCGATTTCGGAACTCCGCGTCGCTCAAGATACGCAGGCGCAGCACAGATCACCCGTCGTACCTGCCCAACCCGAATCGCCTGCATCGACGAATCGGGGAGGTCGCCAATGCGCACCGCGACGTCCATCCCCTCGTCCAACAGGTTGACCAGGCGGTCAAGGAACAAGCAACTGGCAGTGACCTCGGGGTAACGCTGTAGATATTCGGCGACGATGGGGGTAACGAACAGGGCGCCGAACAGCACCGGCGCAGTCAAAGCAAGGCGTCCACTCGGCGCGCCGTGCAGGCCTCTCACCGACTCGTCGGCTTCGCTCAGCTCGGCCAGAATCCGCCGGCAATCCTCGACATAGCGGGCACCCGGCTCAGTGACCAGGACAACCCGTGTTGTTCTGGTGAGCAAGCGGACAGCGAGCTCATTCTCCAGATCGTTGATTGCCCGCGTCACCACCGGCGGAGAAACCTTGAGCTTGCGCGCTGCACCGGCAAAACCATTGCAATCGACCACCGCTACTAAGATCCTGATCTGTTGGAGCTTGTCCATACCGTTCCTTTTTGTAGCAATAGCTCATCCTGTTTTCTGCTGATTCTTTTCGCTGACTAATAACAATAGAGTATCGTCATTTGCTGACTGAATTGCGAGTTGATTGAACGGGTCGGTGGAAATTGACCGACCAGGACAGTGACAGCTCTTGTATTTCGAGGTTTTCCAAATGAGTTCGGGCACTGACCAGTGCAGAGCCTGGAATGGCAATCGGATCAATCGGCCAACCGGATTTCTTGACATGGATTTTGATTACGCCACTCGAATCTTGTTCTCCAGACGTTTTGCTGGAGAAAATGCTGAACGGTAACCACCAACACGCTCCCGACTTTCATGCCATATTTCGGCATCTGCCCGGCGCTATGGAAACTAATCTAGCAGTGCAAGCAGCACATCTGGCTGTTTCACTCATCGTGGTAAACTAAAATGCGGGCTCATTGCTGGAGAAATGCATTGCATCAGCCATTGGTCAGTCGGGTGAGATCGTTATCGTGGATAACGCTTCTACTGATTCAAATATTGAAAAGGTGGCTGCTGTTCGACCAGACATCCGAATCATCAAGATTGAGAAAAATCTCGGTTTCGCGATGGCATGCAATCTGGATGTAAAAGCTGTTATAGGTGAATTTTTTGTAGTGAGGAGCAATCAACTGAAGGCACTAGTACAGGAAGCCGAGGCTGTTGCCGTGTGCCGTATTGCGTGGGCAGAGGCACACGCTGCGTTGTCCAGGCGGGCGCATGAAGTGCCAGATGATGTTTCTGTTATCGAGCAGGCCAAGTTGGCGCTGGCTGCTGATTGGTCGCACTTCGTGGTGCTGGAAATCGACCAGCCGCTGGTTGAGCGAGCTGGAGACTATGCCGATATGTTTGCATTGCGCGGCTATGACAGCATCCAGCTCGCAGCCGCTTTTGAGGCCGCTCGCATTTCGCAGTCTCCCATATTCTTTGCTTGCTTCGATACGCGTTTGAACAAGCCCGGCAAGCGTCTGGTAATGATGTATGCATAGCTCTGCCGATTTAAGATATGCACTATTGCGATCATGGGCAGGATTTCAGCACGACATGCTTGTCGGCGATCCCTTTTTTTGGTCTGAAGCTCGGCCCACAATGCGCTAACTGAAAATCCTGGAGAGATGTTTGGCAACCTACGCAATCGGTGACATTCAAGGCTGTTTTGATTCCTTTACACGCTTGCTTGAGCGCTGCGCGTTCGATGCGACTCGTGATCGACTCTGGTTGGTGGGCGACCTAGTCAATCGCGGACCGCGTTCGCTGGAGACCTTGCGTTTCGTTCGCAATCTGGGTTCTGCAGCGACAACGGTTCTTGGCAACCATGATCTTTCGCTGTTGATGAGCGCAGAAGGATTCGGCAAGCAGGGCAAGGGCGACACTTTCGACGAGATTCTCGCCGCGCCGGATCGGAACGAACTTCTCGACTGGCTTCGGCATCGGCCCTTGTGCCATGTTGAAGGCCAATATTGCATGGTGCATGCCGGTCTTTTGCCGCAATGGACGGTGCGCAAGGCGAGTTCGCTGGCCCTGGAGGTCGAGACCGCGCTGGCCGGAGGTAAGTGGCGCAAGTTCATGGCCAATATGTGGGGAAGCGAACCTGCTTCATGGCAGAACGATCTTGAAGGCTGGCCGCGATTGCGCGTGATCGTCAATGCCATGACGCGCATGCGCTTCTGTTCGCCACAGGGCGTGATGGACTTCCGGGTCAAGGGAGAGGTGAGCAAAGCACCGGAGGGTTACATGCCCTGGTTCGAGGTGCCGGGGCGGCGCAGTGCGGACAGCGTCCTGATTACCGGCCACTGGTCTGCATTGGGGCTGAAGGTCATGCCCAATCTTCTGGCGATTGATTCCGGCTGCCTGTGGGGCGGTTCGCTGACGGCTATCCGGCTTGAGGACCGGGCGATCTTTCAGGTGGATTGCTCGAAAGAGGAAATCCGAGCCGGCTAGCGATGGCGGTGCGCGCCGCCTGTGACAGTTCACGCCGGGTTTTCCCGACGGTATCGATTACCGGTTCCGGTATCAGGCGCACCGTCAGCGAGCGGCTGGCAAGAATCGCGGAAAAACACTGTCCTATCGTGGTTTCGCCAGCAAAGGACGGCGCCAGACTGATGTTGCCCTGAGCATCGTGGTAGGACAGCGCGAGCGGCAGAATGGGGCGGCCAGTCTCGATCGCCGGTTGCAGCAAGGCGGCGTGAAAACCGAGCAGATGAGTTCCGTCGCTTGTCGTTCCCTCAGGAAAAATGGCGACATCCATGCCCGCGTTTAGCAGGGCATCGATTTGTGCATTGACTACCCTGGCGTGACCGCGGCTCCCCCGGCGCAGGAAAACGGTGTCGTTTTTTTCACCCAGCCAGCCAAAGAAAGGCCACTGGCGTACTTCGGCCTTGGAGATGAAGGCGGCTGGCCGCAGGGAATGAATGGCGAAGATGTCGAGCCAGGAGACATGATTGGAAACAAGCAGGCAACCAGGGGGCGCATCGGTCGGCTGCGTCTCCAGGCGAACGGAAAGAATCCTGAGTATCTGGTGCGACCAGCGCTGCTTGAAACGTGCTCTTTGTTGTGTGCCGACCAGGGGGTAGGCGATAGCTGTGCCGATGGCAATCCAGGTAAAGTGCAGTGCCAGTCTCAGGCAGCGGAAAATACGGATCGGATAAGGCGTCGGGCGGGCTTGGGTCATCTATTCATCGGTTAATGTGTGACTCGCGTCGAACCGTCCCCGCTCAGGACACGAACCCGCTCACCCGGATAGAAAATCTCGCCCATTTCCTGAACCACCGCGACCAGCATGCCACTGTCGAGATTAACTGTGATTTCCAGCGCGTTCTTTTTTGTGGCGTTTTCTTCAATAGCCGATCCCGCCATACCGCCAAGCAGCGCACCGATGATCGCGCCGACGATCTGCCCCCTGCCGCCGCCGACCGTGCTGCCGGCCACACCGCCAACGGCTGCGCCAGCAAATGTTCCGGCGCCTGAGTTGGTGCCTTCCATGGTCACTTCACGCACGCTCTCGACGACGCCGGTTCGCACCAGCATTTCGCGCCTTGCCTGATCGCGCGTATAGACGTCGCCTGACTTGCTGCTCGCGCAGCCGGCCAGAACCAGAGAAATCAACACGGTGGCAACCAGTTTCAGAACGTTCATGGTTATCTCCCTACCAAGGTGCCTTGCCGAAGGCTTGGGCATAACGGTCGGCAATTTCATCACGACTCGCCCGGTGGTTTTGCCCACCGCGATGGGAAATCTTGATGGCGCCCATCACCGCCGCCAGTCGACCGGTCTTCAACCAGTCCCACCCGTTGGCAATCCCGTAGAGCAGTCCGGAACGGTAGGCATCGCCGCAACCGGTGGGGTCGACCACGTCATCCGCCTTAACGCAGGGAATCTCATGGCGTTGACCGCCTGTGTAAATTTGCGAGCCCTCGCCGCCGCGCGTAACGATCAGCGCCTTAACCTCGTTGGCCAGTCGTTCAAGCGAGTGGCCGGTCCGGTCGCACAACAGCTTTGCCTCGTAGTCGTTGAAACAGGCATACTCTGCAAGTTTCATGAACTGCATCAGGTCATCGCCCGAAAACATGGGCAGGCCCTGACCCGGGTCGAAGATGAAGGGGGTGCCGGCAGCGGCCAGGTCATGGGCGTGTTGGAGCATTCCGTCGCGCCCGTCGGGAGCGACGATGCCCAGCGTGGCGCTCCTGGCATCGGCAACCCGATTGAGGTGTGAATAACTCATCGCGCCGGGGTGAAAAGCGGTGATCTGGTTATCGTCAAGATCCGTGGTGATGAAAGCCTGAGCGGTGTAACTGCCGGCGATACGGCGCACGTGAGTGCGCGAGAGACCCAAGTCGTCCAGGCGAACGAGGTAGGGGTCGGCGTCATCGCCAACCGTGGCCATGATCAGCGGGTCACCACCCAGCAATTTCAGGTTGTAGGCAATGTTCCCCGCGCAACCGCCGAACTCGCGACGCATCTCGGGTACCAGAAAGGCCACGTTCAGAATGTGAATCTGTTCCGGGAGGATGTGATTCTTGAAACGATCATGGAAAACCATGATGTTGTCGTAGGCGATGGAGCCGCAGATGAGTGTGGACATAAAGGTTTTGGGGAATTGAAAAAGTGGGAGGTAAAAATTATAACACCCGGTTTGCGGCACCTTACGGCGTAGCTGGGGTAAGTCAATGGCGGGTGGAATGCAGTTCAGGGGTAGAAAACGTAGAGACGATAGCCGGACGCACCGATGTCGCTAGCTTCTATCCAAAGGCGAACGGCAACATCGGTATTGGCTGCAAAAGGTTGATCGGCCGCTACGCTCGGTGAAAGATACTCTTCAGGCGGAAACACACGGCGCGCAATGGCAAAATCCTGCGTATCGGTCAGGGTGAGTTCGAGCGAAGGAAAGGCTTGCGCGTAGTTTGCCCGGTTGCGCAGCGTGGCGTTTAGAATGAGCAGGTTGCCGTGCGCCGGGTCGGTCTGGAGATCCGATGTCTCAATGCTGACCAGTTCAACGTGGCGAGGTAAAGGCACTTCAGCGCCGAGCGCCTCGGAGAGCAGCTCAAGCAGCGGGCGCATACTGGGCGTGGTGATGGCGATTTCGCTGCGGAAACGGAAAACGATTTGTCCGGCAAGCGCCAGCGCAAGCAACAGGGCAGCGAGGACAAAGGGCCAGCGGGCGGCCTTGTCGACCGGCAGCGCAACCGGCCCGGCCATGACTCCTTCGGCCCACTTGCTGTAACCGGGGATTTCGCTCGTCTCGCGCGGCAGAATAAGCCCGCTTGCCTTGCCCAGTTCATGTGCGGCTTGTTCACTCAGTGGCGGCGCATTTTCCACGGGCATTTCTGCCGGAGTGATCGCCATGCCCAGCCCGATATCGTCTGCCGTAACGGTTTCTTCGGGCACGGTGTCGGCAGCGTAGCTGCTTTCAGCCTGAGGGCTTTTCGGGGTCACTGATGGCCGGTTTTCCGCAAGGGCAGAAGTCTCTGGCAACACGTTTCGTGACGAAATTCGTGGGGCGGGTAAAGTGGCGGTTCCGGTTTCGTCAAGCAGACTGTCAAGCGCATTGAAGACGCTCTGGCATTGACCACAGCGAACCCTTCCGGCGCGCGCCTTCAACTGTTCCGGAGTGACCCGGAAAGTCGTCTGGCAGTCGGGGCAGCGCGTTTTCATTGAATGGCCTTGACTCCCGCGAGACAAACCCAACCGTCGCGCGTATCGGCGACGCTGAGCGCCAGATACGGGGCATAGGCGGCGAGAAGTTCTTCGCTTTGTTCAGCGAGGATGCCGGAGAGCGCCAGTTTGCCACCGGGACGGACGTGCGAGCAGATCGCCGGTGCCAGTGCACGGAGCGGATTGGAAAGGATGTTGGCGACCACCATATCAAACTGCCCCTTGATTTCCTGTGCCGAATCAGCGAAGCAAGCGCTAACATTGTTACGTTCGGCGTTGATTGTCGCCGCACCAACGGCCTGTAAATCGATGTCGACCCCGAGAATGTTTCCGGCGCCGAGTTTGGCTGCGGCGATGGCCAGAATACCTGAACCGCAGCCGTAATCAAGAACAGAAAGGCCAGGGGTCACAGAACGTTCCAGCCACTCCAGGCAAAGACGGGTGGTCGGATGCGAGCCGGTGCCGAAGGCCATGCCCGGGTCGAGTACCAGAATGATCGCATCGGGGTCGGGAGCCTGGTGCCATGAAGGAACAATCCACAAGCGCCCGGAGACGCGAATCGGGTCGAATTGCGACTGGGTGAGTTGCACCCAGTTCTGCTCGGCAACGTCCTCCTGGGTAAAAGCAGGGATTGCCGCAAATCCGGCGTTCGGTGCGCAGAGCGCGAGCAGTGCGCTGGCGTCAGTCCCGGAATCCAGCAGGGCGATGACCCGCGAGCGTTCCCAGCCTGGCGTGGTGAGTGAACCGGGTTCGCCGAACTGTGGCGTCTCGTTCGGTGTGCCCGCATCGGCATCCTCGATGCTGGCTGAAAGAGCGCCGGCTTCAAGCAGGGCATCGGCCAGTGCCTCGGCGTGTCGGCAGTCAGTTTCGATACTGATTGAAAGCCAGGACATGGTCAGCCAGTTCAGTCGTCCTTCTTCAACTCGCCTTTGGCGGCGAGTTTTTTCTCAAGGTAGTGAATGTTGATACCGCCTTTGATGAAACTGGCATCCTGCATCAGTTCCTGATGCAGGGCGATGTTTGTCTTGATGCCCTCGATGCTCATTTCCGACAGGGCAATACGCATGCGGCGAATGGCCTGATCGCGCGTGTCGCCGTAAGCGATCACCTTGGCGACCATCGAGTCATAGTGCTGCGGTACGGTGTAGCCCTGGTAGATGTGCGAATCAACGCGGATGCCGGGACCTCCGGGCGGGTGATAGGTCGTTATCTTGCCTGGAAATGGAACGAACGTGTATGGATCTTCGGCATTAATGCGACATTCGATGGCATGACCGCGAAAGCTGAGGTCGCGTTGTCGGTAGCGCAGTTTCTCGCCGGCAGCGACACGAATCTGTTCCTGAACCAGATCAACGCCGCTGATCATTTCTGTTACCGGATGTTCAACCTGAATGCGTGTGTTCATTTCAATGAAATAAAACTCGCCATTCTCGTAAAGGAATTCGAAGGTGCCGGCTCCACGATAATTGATTCTTCGGCAAGCCTCGGCGCAGCGCTCGCCAATGCGCGCAATGTGGCGGGCGGGAATTCCAGGTGCCGGCGCCTCTTCGATGATCTTCTGGTGGCGGCGCTGCATTGAACAATCGCGTTCACCGAGATAAACGGCATTCCTGAAACTGTCAGCCAGCACCTGGATCTCGACATGGCGGGGATTAACGAGGTACTTCTCCATATAAACATTGGGGTTGCCGAAAAAGTTTTGCGCTTCCGAGCGGGTCATGGTGACCGCGTTATGCAGCGCAGCTTCGGTATGTACCACGCGCATGCCACGTCCGCCACCGCCACCGGCGGCTTTGATGATTACCGGGTAGCCGACGGCCTTGGCCGCTTTGACAATTTCTTTCGGATCTTCGGGTAGAACGCCCTCCGAGCCGGGAACGCAGGGTACGCCGGCAGCTTTCATAGCGTCCTTGGCCGACACCTTGTCGCCCATCAAACGGATTGTTTCGGGGCGGGGACCAATGAATACGAAGCCCGAAGACTCGACCCGTTCGGCAAAGTCGGCATTCTCCGAGAGAAAGCCGTAACCGGGATGGATGGCTTCTGCGTCGGTGACCTCTGCCGCCGAGATGATGGCCGGGACGTTCAGGTAGCTGAGGTTAGAAGGGGGAGGGCCAATGCATACCGATTCGTCAGCTAGCTTTACGTATTTGGCTTCGCGATCAACCTCGGAATGAACGACGACCGTCTTGATGCCCATCTCACGGCAGGCACGCTGGATGCGAAGAGCGATTTCCCCGCGATTGGCGATGAGGACTTTCCCGAACATGGCGGAACGCTCTCCCTAGCCGACGATGAACAGCGGTTCACCGTACTCGACCGGTTGACCGTTCTCGACCAGTATGGCTTTCACCGTCCCGGCGTGGTCGGATTCGATTTCGTTGAGCAGTTTCATGGCCTCGACGATACATAGCGTCTGGCCGGATTTGACTACGCTGCCGACTTCGACAAACGGATCGGAGCCCGGGCTGGCCGAGCGATAGAAAGTGCCAACCATGGGTGACTTGATGACCTCCCCTTCTGGCAGATCGGATTTGTCCTCGACCTTTGCGACCGGCGCGCTGACGGCCGGAGCGGCCATCGGTGCGGCTTGCGGAATCATGTAGGTTTGCTGGGGAGCGACAGACGGGTGCTTGGCGATGCGAACCCTCTCTTCGCCTTCGCTGACCTCAAGTTCGGTAATCCCCGATTCCTCGACCAGGTCAATCAGTTTTTTGAGTTTGCGTAAATCCATGAATGATCTCCTTCTTGAAACCGTTTTCGCCAATGGGGGAAGCAGGCTGCTGACGAGCCAGGTTGTTTGCCGCAAGCTCAGTCTGAGGTGATTTGGCTCAGCAGGTACTCCAGCGCGAGCAGATAACCTTTGCTTCCGAGACCCGTAATGACGCCAATCGCCAGCCTGGAGAAAAACGATTGATGTCGGAAGGATTCACGGGCATGAACATTGGAAAGGTGAACCTCGATATAGGGAATGCCGGTGGCCGCCATGGCGTCGTACAGCGCAATGCTGGTGTGGGTGAAAGCCGCTGGATTGATGATGATGTAACTTACGCCTTGCTCGCGAGCGGCATGAACGCGCTCAATGAGGGCGCCCTCGTGATTGCTCTGGAACGATTCCAGTTCGACACCGGCGGCAGCAGCGCGGCGGGCAAGTGCAAGATTGATCTCGGCAAGGGTCGTCAGTCCGTAATGGTCAGGCTCGCGCGTGCCCAGCAGATTCAGGTTCGGTCCATGCAGTACAAGCAGCTTGGGTGGAGTTGCGCGATTTTTATCGTCTGACGATGTGGCTTTTTGCTTCTTCATGCCTGCGAGTTTGCCGATTTTACTGCATTTTGTCCAGTAATTGCTTTTTACCGGGCGGTAACTTTTTGCAGCAGGATGTCGAGTTCCTGCTCGGAAACGCGACCCAGTCGGGCGAGTCGAACCTCGTTGTTGGCAGCGAGAACCACAGTGTAAGGGAGCGCAAGGCGCGAATTGCCTAGTAGCCGGGTCAGTTCTACTCCTTCCGAGTCGGCGATAAGGAGCGGGTAGACGCTTGGATACTGTTTTGAAAAATTGATGACGTTCTCTGCCGTATCAAGCGCAATGCCGACAAATTGAACACCATTCGCTGCAAATTTCGTTTGCAGTCGTGAAAATGACGGCATCTCTTCCCGACAGGGCGGGCACCAGGTTGCCCAGAAGTTGATCACAAGCGTATTACCCTGCCATTGCTTGAGCGTTTGCTGTTTTCCCTCAGAATCATTCAGGTGAGTGGTGAAAAGGCGCGCGATCGCTTCGCTTGAGACAGATGGTTCAGGCGTTCTCTCAATCCGTGCCCCCATCCCGATATAAACGCCGGCGGTAAGCGCAATCATTGCGCCGACCAGACCGACGACAAGGAGTTTGCTGTTTCTCATCGGGAGTCCATGCGGCTGGCAATCAACAGTTTGTTAACGGCGTCAAGGCGGGCGCGTTGTCGATTCCTCCCATCACGCGTCTTGAAGGTGACCCGCTCCTCCTGTGAAGGGTAAACGACCAGATTTACGAGGGCATCCTCATCGTGGATGGTCAATACGGTTTCTGCCCGTTCGCTGCGCGGTGTGCTATGTTCGTAATCAATGCCCTGATTAAGAAGAAAAATTTCAACATCCTTGGCACTGTCAGTGAACAACTGGATGTCGATTTCAGCGAAGCGAGCGGCCGTTCCATCAAGTACGGAGCCAGTGAGATAGGGGTTGAATTTAAGCATTTTCGACATTATTCCGCTGGCTTTTTGCCGAAGACAGGTCACTCTTGCGATTTGCTCAACGTCCTGGAACAGACGTTGGTAGATGCGCAACTCGGCTTCTACCTCGGCGTTTTCTGGTAAATGTACATTGTCCGGAAATCCAAGGTGGTTCGCCGCCTTGCGCTTGGCGAGCGCGTAATCGCTGATTCCATCCTCGGCGATCAGGCGCGCCGCCGCGCTGGCAATGCGAGTACGTTGCTGGGCGCGGTACGGGTTATCGTTGGCTCGGGTCATCAGGCGGGGCGCTTTAATCCTGGGGTTCACTAACCAAAGTTCTCTAGCGCTAGCTATTTGCCACATTTCCAATGGGTAGCAAGGATACAATTCTCTCGCTGTGAGCGTGAGCTTTTGTTTTCGGACAGTCAATTCTAACTTGGATTTTTTGTATGCATATTCATATTCTCGGGATCTGTGGCACTTTCATGGGCGGCATCGCCCAGTTGGCTCGCGCCGCAGGGCATCGCGTCACGGGGTGCGACACTGGCGTCTATCCGCCGATGAGCACGCAACTTGAAGCGGCGGGTATTGACCTTGTTGAAGGTTATGGAGTCGAGCAGATGGCCTTGAGGCCGGATTGTTATGTGGTGGGGAATGCCATTTCACGCGGCAACCCCTTGCTTGAAGAGATACTGGATCGCGGATTGCCTTATGTTTCCGGCCCGCAGTGGCTCGCTGACCATGTCTTGCAGGGGCGCTGGGTATTGGCGGTCGCCGGCACACATGGCAAAACAACGACTTCCTCGATGCTGGCCTGGATTCTTCAGGACGCGGGCTTGAGTCCAGGATTTCTGATTGGCGGGGTGCCGATGAATTTCGGCGTATCGGCCCGATTATCAGGAGAAATCAGCGATTCGCCTTTCTTCGTTATCGAAGCAGATGAATACGACACGGCCTTTTGCGACAAGCGCTCGAAGTTTATCCATTACCGTCCACGAACCGCGATCCTGAACAATCTGGAGTTCGATCACGCTGATATTTTCGTCGATCTGGCAGCGATCGAGACGCAATTCCATCATTTTGTTCGTACTTTGCCGCGTAACGGCCTGCTGGTGACCAACGCTGCGGAAGTTAGCCTCGAGCGTGTTCTCGCACGTGCCTGCTGGACACCCGTCGAGCGCTTTAACGAGGCCAGCGGGTGGCGTATCGAAGGCGACGACGATGCCAACGGTTCGCTGCGCCTGATGCGCGGCGAAGAAAATATCGGCGAAACACACTGGGCCTTGAACGGCGAGCACAACCGGGCCAACGCCTTAGCGGCGTTGCTTGCTGCGCGGCACGTCGGTGTTCCGCTGGACAAAGGACTAGAGGCGCTGTCGCGCTTCGAGAATGTAAAACGCCGGATGGAGTTGCGAGGAACGGTTCGTGGTATCAGCGTTTACGACGATTTTGCTCACCATCCGACGGCAATTGCCACGACCGTGGCCGGACTGAGGCGCAAAATCGATTCGCGGGCAGTGGTCAGCTCAATGCGTCCCCCGCGAATTCTGGCTGTCCTTGAGCCACGCTCGAACACCATGAAGCTCGGAGTGATGAAGGCGCAGTTGCCGGCTAGTCTTGCTGAGGCCGATCAGGTCTTCTGCTATGCTGCCAATCTTGGCTGGGATGCTGCCGAAGCATTGGCGCCTCTGGGCGAGAAGGTGGAAGTTGCCGACGACCTGGATGAACTCGTTGAACGTATTGTTGCCTCATCACACCCCGGCGACCAGATACTGGTGATGAGCAATGGTGGTTTTGGCGGCATCCACGGCAAGCTGCTGGCTGCGCTGGGTTTTGCCAAAGCCTGAAGATAATCATGAAAGCCAGCAGGCCGACGATCAGCGCAACGATCAGCGCGCCAACCCGGTGTGACCAGTCGATCACTGTCAGCGCGGCGTTCGTTAGCAACGCGCCGTCAGCGGTCTGTCCGAGATCGCGGTTTATATGAAATGCCTGTGCAAAGTCCATCTCGGGTAACCAGACCCCGAGGCAGGTGGAAAAATCTCTACAGGCCAGTGCGGCGTAGTTGCTGCTTACCCAGCCGCCGAGCGCAATCTGGAAGACTTGCGCGATGAGCGCGAGCGCAGCGGGCAGTCAAACTCCGCCTGCTGGCGAGAGTGTATCGTGTTGCCGCTGGCGCAGCAGAAGCCAGACGAGCAGGGCCAGCGTAGTCTTTCCGCCGAGCAGGTGGGCGCTGAAGACAACCGGCTTGAGTAGCACAGGGTGTCGGTCCACATGCGTAGAAATGCCTGCACGCCGACAACGCCGACCAGCACCGTCGGCAGCCATGGCGATTGAAGCAGAGACCGGCGGTGGCGCCACGCCAGCATCGCGATGCAGACGATAAGCAGGCCGAGGACTCCGGCAAAGTAGCGATGCACCATCTCAGTTCACGCTTTGTGTTCTTCGACTGGCTTGCCGGGGAAGGTCTGCAGCGCGGCAGTTTGCTCGTGGGCGGCACCGGGTACGCCGATCAAGTGACAGTAGCAGCCTGGTCAGTCTGGGCAGCCAGCCCTGCGTCAGACAGGTGGACTTAGGCGCCGAGCGAGATCACGCCAAAGGCGAGCAATGTGGCAAATACGAGTAGCGGGCGATAGAGGCGCATTGGCAATCAGATAAAATGGTCGGCCAGTAGCGCCGCAAAGAGCAGCGTCAGGTAAATGATCGACCAGCGAAAAGTGCGTCGGGCCAGTCCGTCACTGTAGTTGCGCCACAGCGCGAAGGTATAGGCCAGAAAGATCGCATCGAGCACCAGCACGACAGCAAGGTACCAAGGGCCGCTCATGCCGAGGGTGTAGGGCAGCACCGTGGCACCGGTAAGCATGACGACGTAGAGCAGGCTATGCAGGCAGGTGAGCTTGATTCCGTGCGTGACCGGCAGCATCGGCAAGCCAGCCTTCGCGTAGTCCTCGCGCCGGTAGCAGGCCAGTGCCCAGAAGTGCGGCGGCGTCCAGATAAAGATGATCAGAAAGAGTACCAGCGCTTCCGGGCCGACATTGCCGGTCATGGCGGCCCAGCCAAGTAATGGGGGCATGGCACCCGACGCGCCGCCGATCACGATGTTCATCGGCGTTGCCGGTTTGAGCAAGAGTGTGTAGATCACCGCGTAGCCAAGAAAGGTGGCGAGCGTCAGCCACATGGTCAGGGGATTGACCAGAGCGTAGAGCAGCCACAATCCGCCACCGCCGACCAGGGAAGCCAAAGCCAGGGTTTCGGCTACCGAGACTTTCCCTCTCGCCGTTGGCCTGGCACGGGTACGCGCCATAAGTGCATCGACTGTTCGTTCGACAAGGCAGTTGATTGCTGCCGCCGCACCAGCAACCAGTGCAATTCCTGCTGAGGCAGCGAGAAACAGGCCGAGCGGCGGAAAGTCGGGAGAGGAGAGGAACATGCCGATCATCGCGGTGAACACGATCAGGCTGTTAACGCGCGGTTTGCACAGCGCGAAGAAGTCAGCGAGGCGTTGCACGAACGGGCGCGGGGTGTTGGCCTGATCTCTCAAGGTTGCCGGCATTCAACACCTCCTAAGTGTTAGCGGATCCAGGAATATTTTAACAGACGCTCAAGATCCTTGAGTACGCCACGCATATCTGTTGGGTCGGCGTAGCGCATCATGACGTTACCGAGAGGGTCGACGATGAAAACCTCCTGGCCACTACCATTAAGGGCGCCAATCCAGGCCTCACCAGCAATATTGGTTTGCACGGTAGCAACGAGGAGACCGGGGAACAGTCGCTGCAACTCCACCATGGGTGGATCGTTCGCTGAATCTGAAACATCACTGACAATCAGGACACGCTGCAAGCGGTTTTTTTCCTTGTTGAGCGCGACATGGACCTGAAGCATTTGTTGCAGGTTATTCTGACACGTGGTGGTGCACGACCCTTTGACAGGCAACACGAGCAGCCACTTGCCAAGCAATTCTGCAGTCGGCAGTGGGCGTCCGTCAGCATGACGGAGGCCGCTTGCCGGTAATGTACGTGGCGGTTGCAGTAGTTCACCTTGGTTGCCGAATTTATCAGGGCGCCAGTCCAGCCAGAAAAGTCCGGATCCGATCACGAAGGGCAGAAAAAACAAGGCGGCCAGCAAGAGCAGTGTCCGGCGTGAAGAATTGGGTGTCGGTAGGGCCGTGGTCATGGCGTGGGTGTCTAGAGTGCTGTTTGAAAATCAGGATGTGCGGCGGAAGTTAACAACCAGCCAGAGCACGACGGTGATTGCGGCAAAGCTCCACCACTGGAGAGCATAGCCGAGGTGAGTTTCCAGCCGTTCGTCGGGCCGCCGCCATTCACGCACGAATCCGCCCGCCGTGCTGGCTGCGTCGAGTTCAATGACAATAGGTTGAAGAGGAAAGTTGACGGCCTTGCCAAAGCGTCCCAGATCGAGGTTTTGCCAGACGCTTTGCCATTCGATTTTATTGTTGACGTCGTCTGCTCCGAGGGTAATGAATCGTGTATTGGGAACGACAGCCGTGCCTGAAACTTCGACGGTCCCGGTGGGGGTTGCGACCTGCGGCACCTGATTATGTTCGGCAAGCGCCGGTACCCAGCCGCGATTGACAAGCAAGCGCATGTCGCTGCCTTCGAGCCTGAGCGGGGTAAGGACGTGATAGCCTGCCTGTTCGCGATGTGTGCGATTGTCGATCAGTATCTGATGCTGCACATCATACTGACCACGGGCGACAATCTTGCGGTAACGTAGCGCTTGCGGATCGACCAGTGATGTCGGTATCTGTATTGCCGGTTCGGCGCCACGTGCGTCGAGCTCCTTTTGCAGTTTGCCCTTGATGGAGGCCTTGTTCCACTGCCATTGGCCGGCAGAAATGAAGAGAGGCAAGAGCAGGGCGGCCGCCAGCGTAGGCAACAGACGTGGCTGAAATCGACGCTCTGAATTCTTTTTTGTGTCTTCCTGAGTTGGAGGAGTTGCCGTCACCTCGGTGGTGCGCGCATAATTGGCACTCACCTTATTGGATTCGACCATGTTCAAGCTCATCATACTGCTCATGTTGGTTGGCGTGATAGGCAGCCTTTTTTCCGGCCTTTTCTTTCTTTACCGGGATCAGGGTACTGGCGACCGCACAGTGAAAGCATTGACCTTGCGCATCAGTTTGTCGATCGCGCTCTTCGTACTGCTGATGCTTGGTTATCGTTTTGGACTGATCACCGGCTAGAGACAGTAGCGAACAATAAGGAACCCAGATACCGAGCGGTTGATCTAGCGAGAGCATCAAGCCGCGCTCTTGGTAACGAAGTGTCTACGCTTAGTCAAACTCCTCATCAGCCAGCTTGCATCCATCAGCATTCTCCAAAGACTTCAATCAGCGTAATGCAAGATTTTTCGCCGCTGATTTTGTGTCGGCTACAATGAAGAATGCATAGGCCAGGGTGATCGTACGGATATCCTTGTCCAGTTCCGGCTTGACAATGAAGGTCAGCGGCATTTCCTTCGTTTCACCCGGTGCCAAGGTCTGTTGCGCAAAGCAGAAACAGTCAAGTTTCTCAAAGTGTTGTGCTGCCAGTCCAGGGGAAACGCTGGGGATGGCCTGCCCGACGATGGTTTTGTCTGAAAGATTATGCACGCGGAATTTGGCCTGATGAAGTTCTCCAGGGTGCAGATCGAGGCTCGACGTCAAGGCCGTCATTTCCCAAGGCAGACCGGGCATTACGGTACCGATGAATTCGACCGTCACAGTGCGGCTGCTATCGATACTGGAAGGCGAAGACGTAAGCGGATTGCTGATGCCCGCAATACCTAGACTTCCAGGTTTTGCTCCAGTTTTGCCATTGAGACCCGTTACCTGGCAAAACACGTCGTACAGCGGCACCATGGCAAATCCGAATGCAAAGGCGAGAGCGATGACAACAAGCAGCTTGATCAGCAACTGCCGGTGGCTTCGCAAGGGCATCGGACTATTGACTGATACGGACATCGTTCAGTTTCTTAAAAACATTGTCAGGAGAAAAATAGCCAGGGCAATGGCGGCGAGAAGCAATCCCACAAGCCGATTGGCTGCACTGCGGCGAGCAAGTTCTTCGGGCGGAAGGTTTGCCACGGGTGTCATCGGAGTGCCTGCTGCCTGTTTGCTGAGCTTGATGTATCACTATTAATCTCAGAGCCTGTCGCAGGCGTGTTATTCGCCATTTCAGGCAAACTGGATGGCAGGTCCTGAGCGACCGCCAGTTCTATCTTTTTCTGCACAGACGAGTTGCGATCATTGGGAAGGTTGATCAGCGCAACGTCAATGTAGGCCAGGATGACGAATGGGACCAGTGCCCATAACCATTGCACTGTTCCTGTCGGTCCGGAGAACTTTGCAGTCAGGTGACCGCTAGTCTTGCGGTGCTTGACCAGTGAAAGAATCATGATCATGAATACCACCGCAAAGAGGGTGCTGACAAAGATCATGTAACCGTTATGCATCCTCAAGACAGGTTCTCCGGTTAGTCATTTCAAGCGAAGCTTGAAATGACATGGTGTTGACGGCAATAGGGCACGGAAGTTGGTGAAGTTTTTTCTGGAAACTACAAACAATAGACAAAAATGAACAGTAGCAGCCAGACTACGTCCACAAAGTGCCAGTACCAAGCGACTGCTTCGAATGCAAAATGTCGTCCAGGAGTGAAGTGGCTGGCCAGCGAACGAAAAAGTATGACGATGAGCATGACTGTCCCCAGTATTACGTGAAAGCCATGGAAACCGGTCAGCATGAAAAAGGTTGCACCGAAGATCCCGTCGCGCAGTGTGAAATCCAAAACAACATACTCATACCACTGCAGGCCGATGAACAGGATGCCCAGAGCGATGGTCAGTGCCAGTCCAAGCTTGAGCTGAGATTGCTTGTCCTTCTGGAGACCCCAGTGCGCCCAGGTCAAGGTGACCCCAGATGTCAAAAGGATCAAGGTATTAAGCGCCGGTATGCCCCAGGCGTGAACAGGCGTGATTACAGTTTTCAAGCCCGGCCCGGCCGTTGGCCACGCTGCAACAAAGCCCGGCCACAAGCTCTGCGCGTCTTCAAGCATTGGTACCGCGATATTTCGGGCATAGAAAAGTGCCCCAAAAAAGCCGGCAAAGAACATGACTTCGGAAAAAATGAACCACGCCATGCCCCACCGGAAAGACGCATCTTCCTGACCAGCATACTTGCCTGAAATGCTTTCATTGATGACGGCGCCAAACCAGCCGAACAGCATGATGAGCAGAATCCCGGCGCCGAGGGCCATGACATAGGGACCAATAGCCGTCTTGTTGAGCAACAGTGCGAAGCCGGTAGCCAAGGTAAGCAGGGCAATCGACCCAACGAGCGGCCAGATTGAAGGTGGCGGTACGTAATAGGCATTGTTGTTGGTGTGTGTTTGCATGGTAATCTCCCTTGGCCTACTTCACGAGCGGTGGGGTGACGAATGAGTGGTATGGAGGCGGAGAACTGAGCGTCCATTCGAGAGTATCGGCCCCATCCCATGGCCGATTGCCCGCCGGTGCGCCACCGCGCGCACATTTGATCACAATGTACAGGAACAGCAGTTGACTGGCGCCAAGAAGGAAGCCGCCAACGCTGGCAATTGCATTGAAATCGGCGAACTGCAATGCATAGTCGGGAATTCGCCTCGGCATCCCGGCCAGACCGAGAAAGTGCATCGGGAAGAAGGTGATGTTGAAAGCAATAGCGGTCACCCAGAAGTGCACCTTGCCCAACTTTTCATCGTACATGTGGCCGGTCCATTTCGGTAGCCAGTAATACACGCCGGCCATTATGGCCATTGCGGACCCTGAGAAAAGTACGTAGTGGAAATGGGCGACCACGTAATAGGTGTCCTGCAACTGGATATCCACGGGCACCAGAGCCAGCACAAGTCCACTGAAGCCACCGAGCGTAAACAGGATGACAAAAGCCAGTGAAAAGAGCATGGGAGTTTCGAGCGTAATCGAGCCGCGCCACAGGGTCGCTACCCAGTTGAAGACCTTGATTCCAGTAGGAATCGAGATCAGCATGGTGGCGTACATGAAGAAGAGCTGTCCGCCAAGCGGCATACCGGTGGTGAACATGTGGTGCGCCCAGACGATAAAGGAAAGAATGGCGATTGAGGCCACCGCATAAACCATCGAAACATAGCCGAACAACGGCTTGCGGGCAAAAGTCGGGAGGATGGTTGAGACAATGCCGAAAGACGGCAGGATCATGATGTACACCTCGGGGTGACCAAAGAACCAGAAAACGTGCTGGAACATGATCGGGTCGCCGCCACCGGCGGCGTCAAAGAAATGCGTCCCAAAATTACGGTCTGTCAGCAGCATGGTGATCGCGCAGGCTAGTACCGGCATCACGGCTACCAGCAGGAAGGCCGTGATCAGCCAGGTCCAGACGAACAAGGGCATTTTCATCAAGGTCATTCCCGGAGCACGCATGTTGAGTATGGTGACGATGATGTTGATTGCACCCATGATCGACGAAATACCCAGAATATGAACAGACAAAATCGATATGTCATAAGCAATACCGCCCTGCATGTAGAGCGGGGGGTACATTGTCCAGCCGCCGGAAATCGCACCGCCAGGTACGAAAAATGTGGCGATGAGGAGAGTGCCTGCTGCCGGTAGCAGCCAGAAACTCCAGTTGTTGAGGCGAGGGAAAGCCATGTCGGGGGCGCCGATCATCAACGGCACCTGCCAGTTGGCGAAACCGACGAGTGCAGGCATGATGGCTCCGAAAATCATGATCAGGCCGTGCATCGTAGTGAGTTGGTTGAAGACGCCGGGCTGGAAATATTGCAGGCCTGGCTGAAACAGTTCAGCACGGATCAGCATGGCCAGCGCACCGGCAAAGAAAAACATGAACAGGCTGAACCACAGGTAGAGGCTGCCAATGTCCTTGTGGTTGGTACTGGTCAGCCAGCGCATAAAACCTTCGGGGGCGTGATCGTGATCGTGGTCGTGGTGACCCGTGGCGTCATTAACAGTCGTAGTATTCATTATCAGACTCCTTTTTACTTGCGCCGGGCGGCGACGTCGGCCGGCTGTACCAGATCACCCGTCTTGTTGTCCCATTTATTGCGTTCGTAGGTGACGACTGCGGCGATATCAAGATCGGACAACTGCTTGCCAAAGGCGGCCATGGCCGTTGGCGATTTGCCATTGAGAACCATGTCGATGTGTCCTGCCACATCGCCCGTGGCGATTTTTGAACCGCTCAGTGCAGGAAATGCGCCAGGAATTCCCACGCCGTTGGCTTGGTGGCAGGCAGCGCAATTCGCGGTGTAGACCTTTTCTCCGATCGCGTTCAGCTCAGCCATCTGGTACGTCTTGCCCGCGTTGGCGGCCGCAGCGGCGACCAGGGCTTTCTGCTCCTGCTTCCAGGCGTCGAATTTCTCAGGAGTTACCACCTCCACGACGACCGGCATGAAGCCGTGTTTAACGCCGCACAATTCGGCGCACTGGCCACGATAGATGCCTGGTTGGTCGACCTTGAACCAGGTGTCGCGGATGAAACCTGGTATGGCGTCCTGCTTGACACCAAAGGCTGGAACCCACCACGCGTGAATTACATCGTTAGAGGTCAACACCAGGCGAACCTTCTTGCCGGCAGGTACCACCAGCGGGCGGTCAACTTCAAGAAGATAGTGCTCTCCCTTGGGCTGCTCCCCGTCAATCTGCGCTTGCGGTGTTGAGGAATTGCTCATGAAGCGGATGTTGTCGCCGAGATATTCGTATTCCCACTTCCACTGGTATCCTGTTACCTTGATTGTCAGATCCGACTTGCTGACATCTTTCATCGACACCACCAGCTTTGTCGCTGGCCAAATCATGCTGATCAGGATAAGGATAGGGATGACGGTCCAGATGATTTCGACAGCGAGGTTATCGTGAAATTTTGCAGCCTGATGGCCTACAGATTTGCGGTGCTTTAGCAAGGCGATGGCCATCGGAATAAACACAACGACAAGGATCGCGCAGCAGATCCAGAGAATCAATGTGTGCAGGTCGTAAATATCCTGAGCCACGCCGGTAGCCGGCGTCGGCAGATTCAGCGCAAAGTCAGCTCGGGCCAGTGCAGGAGCCAATCCGGCAAGCAGGGCAAACAGGATACGAATTGTCCACGTACAATAGGTATGTCCGGCACGCGGGTCGGGGTATTTTGGTATGCTCAAGTTTGTTCCTCCCATACTTTTTAGAATTACTAATGGTGCGACATTCTGCCACATCTTCAATAAAAATTCATTGAAGTTTTTGATTTTAGTCAATGACATGTTACGGGTTTTCCTGCTTATTTTTTTCTTCGGCCTGGCCGGCTGCAGTGAGCGAACACCGCCGGCTTTCCGCAACACAGACATCAGCGGAGCAGAGTTCGGACGCTCCCTGGCACTAAAGAATCATCAAGGGAAACTGACATCGCTGGCTGACTTTCAGGGCAAGGCCGTGGTCATTTTCTTCGGTTACACGTCCTGCCCGGACGTCTGCCCGACGACGTTGGCGCGCTTTGCCGAAGTGATGAAGCAGCTTGGCAGCGATGCGGGCCGCGTGCAGGTGCTCTTCGTCACCATCGACCCGGAGCGCGATACCCCGGAAATGCTCGCTGCCTATGTGCCGTGGTTCAATTCCTCGTTCATCGGCCTCTACGGCGACAAAGCGAGTACCGAAGCTGCGGCACGGGAATTCAAGGTGTTTTTTGCGCGGAGCAAGGGCAGCGAGGGCATGGGTTATGTGATCGACCATTCGGCAGGCGCCTACGTCTTCGACCCGGCCGGAAGAATCCGGCTCTATGTCAAGGACGATGCGTCCGTCGAAACCATTGTCAGCGATCTGAAACGTCTGCTGCATGCGGCCAGTTGAAGGGTGGCTAAGGCCTGCGCCGCCATTAATTGCAACAGCCTGTCCTGGAGCACCATGCTACATTGAGTGCATGGAAGCTCTGCCTCACTGCAATCGCGTTGCCAATGCACGTCCTGTTTTCCGCTCAGGTCCGTACATGGAATCCTCTCAGCGCCGGTTGCTTCCTGCCACCATCTTGAACTCGAACAAGCGGCATTCAATGGCGCCGTTGTAGAGCAGTGTTTTTTTGCCTGGCGTCAGGCGCATCAATTTGGGCAGACGCATGTCGGCGCTCAGCAGATAACAGTTCCAGCCGGCGAAATGGCGCTTGAGCGCGCTGCCCAGAGGCGGGTAGAAGGCGGCGAGTTCGTCCTGTTCCGAAAGGCGTTCGCCGTAGGGCGGGTTGGCGACCATGATGCCGGGGTCAGGGCCATTGTTCGCCGGGGCGTCGATTGTCAGCACATCGCCTGAACTCAGCGTGACGGCAGGCAACAATCCGGCGCGGTCGAGGTTGGCCAACGACGCGCGCACGGCGACCGGCGAAATGTCGCTGCCGTAGATCTGGGCATTGGCCGCCGGTTTCTCGGCGTCCATGGCGGTGTCGAGCTGGTTTTTCCACTGGTCGAGCTGGAAGTTTTTCAGGCGCTGGAAACCGAAGTCGCGTCCTGCACCTGGAGCGATGTTGAGCGCCATCTGCGCCGCTTCAAGCAGGAAGGTGCCGCTACCGCACATCGGGTCGAGCAGGGGCGAGCCGGGTTGCCAGCCCGAGAGGCGCAGGATGCCGGCCGCCACATTCTCCTTGAGTGGCGCTTCCACCGTCTTTTGGCGCAGCCCGCGCTGGTAGAGCGGCGCGCCCGAGGTGTCGATATAGAGCGTGCATTCGGTGGCGGAAATGAAGCCGTGGATACGAACGTCGGGCTCGCGCGTGTCGACGCTGGGGCGTTTGCCGCTATCGGCACGAAAGCGGTCGCAAATCGCGTCCTTGATGCGCAGGGTAATGAACTCAAGGCTCCTGAGCGGGCTTTTGACTGCGGTGACATCGACGCGGATCGTCTGCCCGAAGCCAAACCAGGTCGGCCAGGGTGTATCGAGCGCCAGACGGTAGATGTCGTCTTCCCTGGCGTAGTGGCCATGGGCGACACGCCACAGGATGCGGGTCGCGATACGCGAATGCAGGTTGGCGGCATAGCAATTTGGCCAGTCGGCGACAAAATGCACGCCGCCCGGAATCGGCTTCGGATCGCTGACACCCAAAGCAACGAGGTCTTCCGCAAGCAGGGGTTCAAGACCACGCGGACAACTGGCAAAAAACGTTTCCAAAGCGGCGTTCCTAGAAAGGTTTGAGAACAACGAGCAAGGTCACGACGAGCAGCACGATCACCGGAACTTCGTTGAACCAGCGGAACCAGACGTGGTTGTGCGTGTTACTCCCGGCCTGGAAACTGTGCAACAACTTTCGACAATACAGGTTATAGACAACGAGGCCGGCTACCAGCGTCGTCTTGGCGTGCAGCCAGCCGCCTGAAATGCCAAAGCCCAACCACAGCCAGAGGCCGAGAGCGATGGCCAGGTAACCAATCGGTGTCATGAAACGATAGAGCTTGCCAGCCATCAGCAACAGGCGCTCACACTCGGCGGTACTTTCAGGCGGCACCATCGCCAGGTTGACGAAGATGCGCGGCAGGTAAAAGAGGCCGGCAAACCAACTGACGACCAGCACGATATGCAGCGCTTTGACGACCAGGTAATCCATCACAGTTTCCTTTCTTGCCAGGCCGCATTGACGCCATCTACAACCAGCGGGTAGCGCAATTTTGCCCGGAGTTCCCTTTTGATGCGGCGGTTGTCGAGCCGGCGTGATTCGCTCATGAATGACAGTTGCAGAGGTGACATCAGTTTTTGCGCCTCGCTGCGCGAGATGCGCGGTGCGCGCGGCAGGCCGAAGCGCTCGGCGACAAGGTCGAAGTAGTCGCCCATCTTCAGTACGGAGTCATCGCTCGCGTTGTAGCAGCGGTTGGCGCGTCCGAAACGTAGCGCCGCGCAGGTCAGCATGGCCAGGTCGTCAGCGTGGATGTGATTGGTGAACACATCGTCATCAACCTGCAGTACGCTGGTGCCCTTTTGCAGGCGTTCGATCGGCAGGCGCTCGGCAGCGTAGATGCCGGGTGCACGCAGTATGCTGACGCAAACGCCGCTACGCAAGCCAAAGCGCCGCAACTGGCGTTCGGCATCAACACGACGCGTGGCGCGGGCGCTGGTCGGGTGCAGTGCTCGCGTTTCGTCGATGTGCGCTCCGGCACAGTCGCCATAAACGCCGCTAGTACTGATGTAAATCAGTCGCTGTGGTAGACTTTTACCCCGATTCAGCGCCGCGAGCAGCCTGCGCGTGCGGGTATCCACGGTGCCGCGCTCGGGAGGCGGCGCAAAATGCAACACGATGTCTGCCAGACCGCCGATGCGCCGCAAACTGGAGGCACGATCAAGATCGGCAAGGAGGGGACAGGCGCCCCTGGCGCGCCAGTAGGCAAACTGCGTCGGGTCACGCAGCAAGGCGAAGACGCGATAATGGCCGAGCAGACGGGGCAAGGTTCGGCGAGCCACATCACCGCAGCCGACGATCAGAAGTTTTTGCACGGCGCAATTTTACCGGATTCATCCTTATTAACGCAGGGAATGCAGAGAGAAAACAAGAAGGGCAGAGGATTGCAGAAAAAATGCCGCTCAAACCTTCAGGGAGATTCAATGGGGTTCAGGATTAACATTCAGCCGGGCCAGCACACTTTTCAGGCCGAGGTGGGCGAGACCATACTTGACGCTGCGCTGCGCCAGGGGCTGATGCTGCCGTACGGCTGTCGCGACGGCGCCTGTGGGTCGTGTCGCGGGAAAGTGTTGAGCGGGCAGGTTGATCATGGCAAGGCGCCGATAGATACGCTGAGCGAAGCTGATCGCAGTGCGGGATGGGCGCTTTTCTGCTGCGCCAGGGCGCTGGGCGAGTTGTCCATCGAGAGTAGGGAGTTGCGCTCTGCGCAAGAGGTGCCGGTCAAGACCCTGCCAGCGCGGGTGCAGAAACTTACACGTGCTGCACATGATGTAATGATCGTCGAACTCAAACTGCCGGCCGCTGAGCGACTTCAGTTTTTCGCCGGTCAATACATCGAAATTCTGCTCAAGGAAGGCCGGCGTCGGGCGTTCTCGCTGGCCAATGCGCCGCATGACGATGCATGCCTGCAACTTCATATCCGGCATGCGCCGGGCGGGCAGTTTACCGATCATGTGTTCAACACCATGAAGGAGCGCGACATCCTGCGCCTGAACGGGCCGCACGGCAATTTCTATCTGCGCGAGGATTCTGTAAAACCGATGCTGCTGGTAGCCGGTGGAACCGGTTTCGCACCGATCAAGGCCATTGTCGAACACGCCATAGCGGAGAAATCAACTCGTTCAATGGAAATCTACTGGGGCGGGCGCGAGCGTGCCGACCTCTACCTGTTGCCGGTGGCTGAACGGTGGGCGCTTGAGCAGCCCGTCATTCGCTTTGTTCCAGTGCTGTCTGATACGCCCCAGTGTGAAAAGTGGAGTGGGCGAATCGGTTTCGTGCATGCGGCGGCCATGCAGGATTTTCCTGATCTTTCAGGTCATCAGGTGTATGTTTGCGGTTCGCCGGCAATGGTAGCTGCAGCGCGACGGGATTTTGTCGGACACTGCAAGCTGCCGGAAAACGAGTTTTTCGCCGATTCCTTCGAATTTGCCAACGACGACTTGAGCAGCGTATAGAATCAGCGCAGGAATCCGTCCAATTTTACAGGATCATCGCCATGCCGGATGTCTTTGTTACCCGTCAGCCTCTGGTCAATCGCCAGAGCAAAATAATCGCTACCCGTCTGACGCTGCACCTCGAAGGCGGGGCAACGACGAAGGATGCAGCCAATACCTTGAGCGCTCTGGCCGAGTTCTGGCCGCAAGGCGAAAAACTGGTATTTATCAATCCCGGAAATACACCCTGCACAGCGGCTTTGTTCGAATGGCAGATCCCGGCCAATGCCACCATCGAAGTTCGCTCAGCGTCGCTGCTGGAGCCGGGATCCGAAGCTTTCATTGCTGCCTTGCAGGCCGCCCAATCATCGCTTTGTCTGGTTTACGATGCTCAGGCGCAGGCCGCTTTGGCTGCCGGTATTCCGTTCCGTTTTATCGCTTTCGATGCGCAGCGCCATACCCCGGCGCAACTCAGGATTCTGGCCACGCAGACGCAGCCCTTTGGTATCGGTGTGGCATTCAACGTCAATGACGGACCGGCCTTTCAAGCCTGTCTCGACGCCGGGGTGAATGCCGCTGCGAGCTGGTTTTTCACCCATCCGACAAAAGCTCCGGCCAAGGCGCTCAACTCCGGGCAGGCGCAGATCGTTCGCGTCCTCAATCTGGTGCGCAAGAATGCCGATGTCAAGGAAATCGAAGCGGCACTGAAACAGGATGTCGCCCTCTCCTACAAACTTCTGCGCTACATCAATTCGGCCGGTTTCGGCCTGTCTTGCGAGGTACAGTCCTTCCGTCATGCGGTGACCATCCTAGGTTACAACAAGCTCAATAAATGGCTTTCACTGTTGCTGGCCACCGCGAGCAAGGATCCGATGGCGCCAGCACTTATGCACACGGCATTGACCCGAGCGCGCTTGATGGAAGTGCTGGCAAACGGTCTGGTGGATTCGCAGGAATATGACAATCTGTTCATTACCGGCGCATTCTCGATGCTTGACGCCTTGCTCGGTGTGGCTATGGAAAAGGTGCTTGAGTCAATGAGCCTGCCGGAGCCCATCAGCGATGCCCTGCTCGGGAATGGCGGGGTTTATGCACCCTTCCTTGAATTGGCAAAAGCGAGTGAGAGCGATGATGGAAATGCCATTGCTGAACAGGCGGGGATGCTCGGCCTGACCGCCGTGCAGTTCAACCGCGCGCAGATGCAGGCGCTGTCTTTTGCCGATACGATGGAGTTGTGAAACTGATTTGTAAGCTCATGAAATGATCCTGGTCTGGTTACGGTAGCGCAGAATAAAACCTTGGGTGCAGAGCCAGCCCTGCAAAGTGCAAACCGGGTAGCGCTCGCTCCCTATTCGCCCAGATAGGCCTCGCGCACCCTGGGGTTGGCGAGCAGGTTCGCGGCTTCATCGGTGAGCGTAATCTCGCCGCTTTCCATGACATAGCCGCGCTGGCTGACTTCCAGTGCCAGCTTGGCGTTCTGCTCGACCAGCAGAACCGTCATTCCCTCATTGGCCACCGTGCGAATCACCTCGAAAATCTTTTGCGTCATGAGTGGAGCCAGACCCATCGAAGGCTCATCGAGCAGCAGCAGTTTGGGGCGACTCATCAGCGCGCGGCCAATAGCCAGCATCTGTTGTTCACCGCCGGACAGGGTCCCGGCCAATTGCTGCGCTCGTTCCTTGAGGCGCGGGAATAGCGAGAAGACGTGTTCGCGATCGGCGCTGATCCCTTCCTTGTCATGGCGTGTGTAGGCGCCCATCAGCAGGTTCTCGACGATACTCATGCGCGGGAATACGCCGCGTCCTTCCGGCACCAGTGCGATGCCTTCGCAAATCAGTTGATGCGCCGGTAACGCCGAGATTTCCTTGCCGCAATAGCGAACGCTGCCCCCCGCCGCATTGAGCAGGCGGGACAGGGCCTTGAGCGTGCTCGTCTTGCCGGCCCCATTGGCGCCTATCAGCGCGACCATCTCGCCCTGCTTGACATGGAAGGTGATGCCGCGCACCGCCTGAATGCCGCCGTAGGCGACGCGAAGTCCGGTTACCTCAAGCAATGCTGCCTCCCAGATAGGCTTCGATGACCTTGGGGTCTTTTTGCACCAGCGAAGGTACGTCTTCGCAGATTTTTTCACCGTAGTCGAGCACCGCCACGCGGTCACACAGTCCCATCACCAGTTTGACATCGTGTTCGATGAGCAGGACAGTGATGCCATCCTTGCGGATACCCTCAATCAGCTCGCGCAAGCTGGCAGTTTCAGTACCATTCATGCCGGCCGCCGGTTCGTCGAGCGCCAGCAGCTTGGGGTCGGTGGCCAGCGCTCGCGCGATTTCAAGACGGCGCTGGTCGCCGTAGGAAAGGTGACGGGCCAGATCGTCCGCGCGGTCGGCGATATTGACGTAATTGAGCAGTTCCTCGGCACGACGCCGGATGGCGGCTTCTTCCCTTGTCGTGCGGCGGTCATGCAGGACGGCACCAAACACGCCGGCGTGGGTACGGACGTGGCGTCCGACCATGACGTTTTCCATTGCCGTCATGTTGCCGAACAGCCGGATATTCTGGAAAGTGCGGGCTATGCCAAGCTTGGCTACCTTGTGCGGTGCGCTGGCCTGCAGCTTCTCGCCGGCAAAGATGAGTTCGCCGCCATCGGGGTGATAGAGGCCGGTGAGGACGTTGAAAAAGCTCGTCTTGCCGGCGCCGTTGGGCCCGATCAGACCATAAATCTCGCCTTGCCTGATGGTTAGCGAGACATTGCGCAAGGCCGTCACGCCGCCAAAGTGTTTGTCAATGGCACGCGCTTCGAGGAGTGTGCTGCTCATTCCCCTTCTTTCAACACATCGTTGGTCGAATCGCCCCTGAACTCGCGCCGGCGAGTAGTCGATGGCCAGAGGCCGGCCGGGCGATAGAGCATGACGACAATCAGCGCCAGACCGAAGAGCAGCATGCGCAGAGCTTCTGGGTCGAGCAGGATTTTACCAAAGATGGCCACTTGAACCGGGCCGGAACCGTGGCGAAAAATTTCCGGAAGGATGGTCAGCAATATGCCGCCCAAGATGACGCCGGGGATGTTGCCCATGCCGCCGAGCACCACCATGCACAGCACCATGACGGATTCCATCAGGTTAAAGGATTCGGGGCTGACAAAGCCCTGGAAGCCGGCAAACAGGCCGCCGGCGACGCCGCCAAAGCTGGCGCCCATAGTGAAGGCCAGCAGCTTGATATTGCGTGTGTTGATACCGCAGGATTTGGCCGCGATCTCATCCTCTCGGATGGCCACCCAGGCGCGGCCGATGCGTGAGTTTTCCAGACGGATCGTGACAAAGACGATGAATAGGGCGAGGGCGAGGAAAAGGTAGTAATAGGCGTGTAGCGAGGGGAGGGTGAAGCCAAAAAGACTGATCGGTTTGGCCAGCGTGAAACCGC
Source organism: Propionivibrio sp. (assembly GCF_016790145.1). Taxonomy (GTDB): domain Bacteria; phylum Pseudomonadota; class Gammaproteobacteria; order Burkholderiales; family Rhodocyclaceae; genus Propionivibrio. The sequence continues at coordinate 62,564 of NZ_JAEUOI010000105.1, forward strand.
CGAGATGAATCGGATCGATTCCGGAAATGCCTTGCGGCCCGTTGGTGATATTGACCGGCGCGTTGAGGTTGTTCAGGAAAATACGCACGATCTCGCCAAAGCCGAGCGTGACGATGGCCAGGTAGTCGCCACGCAAACGCAGCGTTGGCGCGCCGAGCAGCGCACCGAAAATTCCGGCGAGTGCGGCGCCGGCCGGGATGATCACCCAGACCGGCAAATGCAGCCCGAAGTGCGGGCTGGCAAGCAGCGCATAGAGATAGGCGCCGACCGCGTAAAAGGCAATATAGCCAAGGTCGAGCAAACCGGCGAAACCGACCACAATGTTCAGACCAAGGGCCAGCATGATGTAGAGCAGTGCAAAATTAAGGATGCGCAGCCAGGAGTTGCCCAGCCCGCTACCGATGATGAAAGGCAGTACGGCGAGCGCAATGCCCATGATGACGGTGGCCGCAATGACCATGCGTTTGTCGGTACGCAGGGCGTTGAGTGAGGACATTGATGTCATCAGGCACGCTCCGAGACTTTTTCACCAACCAGTCCCGAGGGGCGGAAAATCAACACGCCGATCAGCACGAAGAAGGCGAAAATGTCCTGATAGTGACTACCAAGGAAGCCGCCGGTCAGGTCACCGATGTAGCCTGCGCCCAGTGACTCGATCAGGCCGAGCAGAATGCCGCCGAGCACGGCGCCGGCGATGTTGCCGATGCCGCCGAGCACAGCCGCCGTAAAGGCTTTCAGTCCGAGCATGAAACCCATGTAGTAATGGGCAATCGAATAGTTGGCGCTGACCATCAGGCCGGCTACCGCTGCCAGCGCCGAGCCGATGATGAAGGTGATCGAGATGATCTGGTTGATGTTGACGCCCATCAACTGGGCAATCGACGGGTTTTCAGAAGTCGCGCGCATGGCACGGCCGAGTCGGGTGCGGTGGATGAGAACGATCAGGCCGGCCATCATCAGGGTGGCGATGAGCACAATGGCCACCTGCAGGGTGGTAATGGTTGCGCCGAAAACATCATGCGCCGAGGTCGGCAGAATCGGCGGAAATGCGTGGTAGTTGCGCCCCCAGATCAGCATGGAGAGGTTTTGCAGGACGATGGAAACACCGATGGCGGTAATCAGTGGAGCTAGCTTGGGTGCGTGGCGCAAAGGCCGGTAGGCGATGCGTTCGATACTGAAGCCAACCGCCATGCAAACCACAGCCGCCGCCGCAAGAGCGAGCAGGATGATGATGAACACCGGCAATCCGCTATTGGCGAGCAACTTGATCACCGTCAGGGCAACCATGGCGCCGATCATGACGACCTCGCCATGGGCAAAATTGATCAGCCCCATGATGCCGTAAACCATCGTGTAGCCGAGCGCAACCAGCGCATAGATGCTGCCGAGAACGAGGCCGTTGATGATTTGCTGGATGAAGATGTCCATCGGAACGGAGCGCCTGAAGTGCTTCTAAAACGTTATGGAAAGGAGAACAAACAAACGGCACCCTCAGGTGCCGTTTGCCCGATTAGTTGCTGCGCTTACTTCTTCTCAACTGCCGCCTTGGCGGCAGCAGCATCCTTGCTTACTTCAGCCGCTACTTTGGAGCCTTCCTTGGCGGCATCCTTCATCGCGTCCTTGGCGGCGTCGCCGGTCGCCACAGCGGCATCCTTCACCGCCGTAGCCGCCTCCTTGACGGCCTCCTTGACCTCTGCAACGACTGAGCCGCCAATGGTCTCGCGGTACTCCCACTTGCCGTCCTTGACCTGATAGAGGCTGATGGCGCCGCCCTTGAGGTCACCCTTGTCATCAAACTGAATCTTGGTGGTGACACCCTGATAGTCGGACTTGCCGATTTCCGGCAGGAATTTCGCCGATTCAACCGAATTGGCACGTTTCATCGAGTCGACCATGACCATTACGGCATCATAGACGTACGGGGCATAGAGCTGGATCTGCCCATATTTGGCGTTGAATGCATCGCCGAAGGCCTTGCCGCCCGGCATCTGGTCGAGCGGTACGCCTGGCAGCGAGCAGAACTGGCCTTCGCTGGCCGCACCGGCGAGTTTGATGTATTCCGGCGTGCAGCCGCCGTCGCCGGTAAGGAATTTCGCTTTCAAACCGAGCGACTTCATCTGCTTGGTCATCGGACCGCCTTGAGCATCCATGCCACCATAGAAGAGCACGTCAGGCTTCTTCGACTTGATCTTGGTCAGGATAGCAGCAAAATCGGTAGCCTTGTCGGTGGTGAATTCGCGCGTGACGACCTTGCCGCCGCTGGCGACGACGGCTTTTTCAAACTCGTCGGCCAGACCCTGGCCGTAGGCCGTGCGGTCGTCGATGATGGCAACCGTCTTGCCGGCCAATTGCTTGGTGGCAAACCCGCCGAGCACTTTGCCCTGCTGGACGTCGTTGGCCATGACGCGGAAGGCGGTGGCAAAGCCCTGTTGCGTATACTTCGGATTGGTTGCCGAACCGGAAATCTGCGGAATTCCGGCATCGAAATAAATCTTGGAGGCCGGGATCGTGGTGCCTGAATTGAGGTGACCAATCACGCCGCTGACCTTGGCGTCGACCAGCTTCTGGGCGACGATGGTGCCCTGTTTCGGGTCGGCCTGGTCGTCTTCCGGAACGAGCACGAACTTGATCTTGGCGCCGCCGATTTCGAGACCTTTGGCATTCAGTTCGTCGATCGCCATACGCGCGCCGTTCTCGTTGTCCTTGCCGAGGTGGGCCTGCGGGCCGGTCAGCGGAGCCACGTGACCGAGTTGAACGGTCACTTCGGGCTTCGGTGGTGGCGGCGGCGGTACCGGGGCGGCTACGGGCGCCGGAGCGGGCGCTGGCTTGGGTTCTTCCTTCTGACCGCAGCCGATCATGGCAACAGCGGCAGCGATAGCAAGAGTCATGCTGGGAATGCGCGAGTACGACATGTTTTTTTACCTCCAGAAGCGGTTTGAATGAAAGGGAACGGACTGACAGGCCGATTCTGCTGACCAATCATAATGATGTCAATGTAAAAGTTGGGCTTGATACAGCAAGTGCACAACGTCGAGCAAATGCCACGCCGGAGGAAACCGGTCGCGAAAAGTCAGCACTCCGTAGACAACAAGACCGGCAACAACCGGTCTTGATAGTGCGCAGGACATAGACGCCAGGCAAGAATCACTTCATGCTGAGAATCCACTGGACCAGCTTGGTTGATTCGGCAGGCGTGACCGATGCGTTTGGCGGCATCGGGATTTCACCCCAGACACCCTTGCCACCCTTGATGACTTTTTCGGACAGCTTGGCTTCGGCATCCTTCTGCCCGGCGTATTTCTTGGCGACATCCTTGTAGGACGGGCCGACGAGCTTCTTGTCGACCGCATGACAAGCCAGGCAGTTCTTTGACTTGGCCAAGGCTTCTTCGTCAGCCGCCTGTGCTGCACCAGCGGACAAAATGCCAGCCGCGACCAGCAGGGATAGGGTGATTGTCTTCATTTGTTCTCTCCGTTGAAATGAAAGGTAATTGCCACTGGATGATGATCATATTCCACTTTGCTACCAAAGCTCAAGGGCGGCGTGGGTTAGCAGCAGGAACAAGCAAGTTTAACGCGAGTGCATGAAATTAAGTTGACCAACAGGCGGCTGCATCAATGTTTAAAAAACCGGCAAGCATCACCCTGGCGCAAAGTAAGCGTGATGGCCACATCAACTCATCGGCGCTTGAAAAGGCTGAGGTCGCGAACGGCACCGGTCGATGCGGACGAAGCCATCAGCCCATAGACCTGCAGCGCTTGGGAAACGACGCGCGTGCGTGCAGCCGCCGGCTGCCAGCTCTGTTCGCCCCTGGCCTCCATCGCCGACCGTCGTTGTTTCAATTCGGCATCGGAGACGGCCAGATGAATGCGCCGCCCGGGAATGTCGATTTCAATGGTGTCGCCCTCTTCGACCAGGCCGATGCTGCCGCCTTCTGCGGCTTCCGGGGAGACGTGGCCGATTGACAGCCCGGAGGTGCCACCCGAGAAGCGTCCGTCAGTGAGCAGCGCGCATGCTTTACCCAGCCCCTTGGATTTGAGGTAGGAGGTCGGGTACAGCATCTCCTGCATACCTGGCCCGCCCTTCGGGCCTTCATAGCGGATCACGAGCACATCGCCGGCGACGATCTGGTCGGCGAGAATGGCTTCTACCGCAGCATCCTGGCTTTCAAAAATCCGCGCCTTGCCGGTGAACGTCCAGATGCTTTCATCGACGCCCGCCGTCTTAACGATACAGCCGTCCTGCGCGATGTTGCCAAAGAGTACGGCCAGGCCGCCCTCCTGCGAGTAGGCATTCGAGCGGTCGCGAATGCAGCCGTGGGTGCGGTCGAGGTCAAGCTCCGGGTAGCAACGATCCTGAGAGAATGCCGTCTGCGTCGGGACGCCACCGGGAGCCGCCTTGTAAAACGTGGACACCTTTAGATCGTGAGCGCGGATCGTATCCCAGATAGCAATGGCCTCGCCCAGCGTTTTGCTGTGCACGGTCGGTACATCAAGGTGCAGCAGCCCGCAACGCTCAAGCTCGCCGAGAATCCCGAAGATACCGCCGGCACGATGCACGTCCTCGATGTGGTACTTGTCGGTCATCGGCGCCACCTTGCACAGACAGGGCACATTGCGCGAGATACGGTCGATGTCGTTCATCGTGAAGTTGACGCCGGCTTCCTGCGCCGCTGCCAGCAGGTGCAGAACGGTATTGGTCGAGCCGCCCATCGTGACGTCGAGCGTCATGGCGTTTTCAAACGCGGCGAAGGAGCCGATGGCGCGCGGCAGCACCGAGGCATCATTCTGCTCGTAATAGCGGCGGCAGAGTTCGACGATCTGCCGTCCGGCCTTGAGGAAGAGTTCCTTGCGCTCGGCGTGGGTGGCGACCAGCGTGCCGTTTCCTGGCAACGCGAGTCCTAGCGCTTCGGTCAGGCAGTTCATCGAGTTGGCGGTGAACATGCCGGAGCAGGAACCGCAGGTCGGGCACGCCGAGCGTTCGATTTCAGCAAGATCGGCATCCGAAATGCTGCTGTCGACGGCCTTGACCATGGCATCGACCAGGTCGATGGTGATCTTCTTGCCGGCCAACTGGACTTTGCCGGCTTCCATCGGGCCGCCGGAGACGAAGATGGCCGGGATGTTTACACGCATTGCCGCCATCAGCATGCCCGGCGTGATCTTGTCGCAATTCGAGATACAGACCATGGCGTCGGCGCAATGCCCGTTGACCATGTACTCGACCGAATCGGCGATCAGTTCGCGCGAGGGCAGCGAGTAGAGCATACCGTCGTGCCCCATGGCGATGCCGTCGTCGATGGCGATGGTGTTGAACTCCTTGGCAATGCCACCGGCCGCTTCAATTTCGCGCGCCACCAGTTGTCCCAGGTCCTTGAGATGAACGTGTCCCGGAACAAACTGGGTGAAGGAATTGACCACGGCAATGATCGGCTTCCCGAAATCGCCGTCCTTCATTCCGGTAGCGCGCCAAAGGGCGCGTGCGCCAGCCATATTGCGACCATGGGTCGAGGTGCGGGAACGATAATCAGGCATGGTGAATCTCCAGAACAATTACGATCGGAATCGAATCGCCAATTCTACCGAAGAAGTGATGTATTGAGTTTGTCGGCTATCGCCCTACAGGTACGGAGCGCACGGAAAATTCCAACTTGCTGCGCCCGACCTCCGGGCAGATGGCTTTCCCACTGCAACAGGCGCGAAAACACCAAGGCTTGATCGATGCAGGCTACGCCATTTGCATGATCTGATTGAGTACCGCACATACCTCGAAAAACTGCGAATCCGGCAGCCGTTTCAGCCGATGGGGTGAAGCCTCGCGGATGCGCCAGTCAAAGGACTTGGGTTGGTGGCACAGCACGTAGCTGGTCTTGCCGGCCTTGGCGGCGCCGATAGCCAGGGCAAAGGGATTGTCTGCATTGTATGCAGCCGTGGTCATCGGCAAGCCAATGACCGGCGAAGACCGTGCGATGTAGGCGCGTGGTGAGAGTACGAGGAAAGGATGGCGGTCTCGCACCTCCCGGCCGGCCTGCAGTCGATCCAGATGATGTCCTGCCGATCGGGAATCCAGTCAGCTTTTGCTTTGGCCACTACCAACGCTCGGCTCCCAGCGGCGTGCCGACCATGGACTCGCCGCCGTGACGCAGGGGATCGAAGCCGGTCAGGCGCTGCTCAAGCGTCAGTGGAGCGTCGGCCATCGGTGAAATGATGACTTGCCCAGCCTCGACGGAAACCCGCACCCGCTGGTCGTCATGGAAATTTGCCTCGCGTACCAATGCCGCAGGCAAGCTTACGCCCAGATTGTTCCCCCAGTGCTTGATGTGAAGAATGGCTTCAGTCATGGCGCGACGCCTCGTAAATGCAAATACGCAGTATCGACGTTGCTCTGCGTGATGGCAACCCGGTCTGTGCTACAGCGATACGATGCAAGGCTTGCGTTCAGTGGAGTATAGTTGCCAAGTTGCTGTTTCAAGGTTTTGCCACCAAGTTGGCATGCATCGTGCGCGCAGCACCGAAGATTGCTCGCAACGATCCTTGCCATTGCGGTAGCGACCGTGAATTCAAGAAGTGTTACTGCGCTCCGGTTTGCGTTTGTGGCCATTTTGGCGCCGGACTGCCGTGTTGATTTTGCCAGGGACTATGCCAGTAAATTCACCTGCAAGATCCCTGGAAGCCAGGCCGATTGGCGTTCTGCAATGACGGAAGCCGAACTGCCAAAAATACGCCACTCTTTGGGGAATGGGCTTGTCGATCGTATGTTCATTCAGCCTGCAAGGCTAGTTAGTTGATACGCTTGTCTACCAACAAGCTTGATAAATTCATCCTCGTCATTCCGGGCTTGACCCGGAATCCAGAGGTGTACCCCAAGTAGCTTCCTGTGCACGCGCACTACTGGATACCAACCTGCGCCGGAATGACGGCTATTTATTGAGTACGAAATGTTGATTCATCCTCAATTTGACCCAATTGCCTTCTCGCTTGGCCCGCTGGCTGTCCGTTGGTATGGCCTGATGTATCTGCTGGCCTTTTTCCAGTTCTGGTGGCTAGGCAAGCTTCGTATCCAGACGCATCCGCAATTGTCGCAGGCCGGCTGGACCGTACAGCAACTCGACGACCTGCTGTTCTACGGCGTACTCGGCGTTATTCTTGGCGGTCGCCTGGGGCAGGTGCTGTTTTACGAGCCCGGTTACTACCTGGCCCATCCGTTTGAAATCCTGGCGGTATGGAAGGGGGGCATGTCCTTTCATGGTGGCTTTCTCGGTGTGCTGGTGGCGATGGGGCTGTACGCGCGCAAGACCCGGCGAACCTGGCTCGACATTACCGACTTCATCGCGCCGCTGGTGCCTCTCGGGCTGGCCAGCGGACGTATCGGCAACTTCATCAACGGCGAGTTGTGGGGGCGCGTCTGTGACCCGGCACTGCCGTGGGCGATGGTTTTCCCGCAGGTTGACAATCTGCCGCGCCACCCCTCGCAGCTTTATCAGGCGGGACTCGAAGGCGTGTTGCTCTTCATCATTCTGTGGTTCTTTTCGCGTGCTGCGCGAGCACGTGGCGCCGTTTCCGGAATGTTTCTGATCGGTTATGGCAGCTTGCGCTTTATTGCCGAGTTTTTCCGCACGCCGGATGATGGTATCTTCGGACTCTCGGAGGTGATCAGCATGGGGCAGTGGCTGTCTTTGCCGATGATCCTGATCGGCGTCGCCATGCTCGTCTGGTCATCGCGAAGAGGAAACTGAAGAGATTTCAACAGCAAAGCAAGTCGGAGAAAAATTACATGCCCGTTGGAATAGTTGCACGGGGTATAAAAAAGGTTCGCAAGCTGCTAAGTGAGCAGCCCGGTGCCGGTGGCCTCAATGAAAGGGAACTGGCCCAGATACGCGAACAACTCAAGGATTGCGCAGCCGGCCTCGGGGGCGAAGTGTCAGCCCGGCAACGTGCGGCGCGCCTTGCCGACACCTATCTTGGCCTTTACGATAGCGGTCGCTCTGCAATCCTGCGCGTCATCGCTACTGAATTCGGCCCGGATCCGAAAGCGGTAGCGAAGGCGCACGCCCGTTATCAGGAAGCGCTTGGCACCGATGCGCAATGGGCGGCAGAGTCTGAACTGCGCGCTGCCATGCGCTCGGCCCGACTGCGCATCCTGACCCAGTTCAACGCACTGCCTCATGGGATGCATTTTGTCCTCGATATGCGTGCCGATCTGCTGCGCTATCAGAACAAGGATCCCGCACTGCGTGCTTTTGACCGAGAAATCGAAACCCGGCTCGGAGCATGGTTCGATGTTGGCTTCCTTGAACTGCAACGTATTTCATGGAACTCGCCGGCGCTGTTACTGGAAAAACTTTTCGAATACGAGGCGGTGCATGAGATTCGCTCGTGGAGCGACCTGAAGAACCGTCTCGATACAGATCGCCGCTGCTACGCCTTTTTCCATCCGCGTATGCCAATGGAGCCGCTGATCTTCATCGAGGTAGCACTGGTCGATGATCTGGCCGACAACGTTCAGACCTTGCTCGATGAACATGCACCGGTTTTCGATGCACAGCGCGCCAGGACTGCCATCTTCTATTCGATTTCGAACACTCAGGTCGGTTTGCGCGGTGTGACCTTCGGCAACTTCCTGATCAAGCGCGTGGTTGATGATTTGAAGCGAGACTTTCCACGGCTGGTGACCTTTGCCACGCTTTCGCCGATTCCGACATTGCGGCGCTGGGCGGAGAAGAATCCCGAAGCCTGGTCACGGGCTTTCAGTGCGGACATGGTCAAGCGTGTAGCCCGCCATGCTGGCTCAACGGGGGCTGTCCTAAATAGTGCGGAGGACATTCGAAACTTGCTGGCCGATGATGCCTGGGTCACCGATAGCCGTCTGGCGCGTGCCTTGCAGCCCGGATTAACCCGGTTGGTCGCCTACTATCTCCTTTGTGCCAAAGCCGGCGAGCGTCCCTATGATCCGGTGGCCCGATTCCATCTCGGCAATGGTGCGCGTATCGAGCGCATCAACACCCTCGCCGATAATTCGGCAAATGGATTGCAACAATCCTACGGATTGATGGTCAATTATCTCTACGACCCGGACGCCATTGAATCCAATCTGGAGGCTTATTCGCGCGAAGGCGTAGTCGCAACCTCGGGCGCCGTAAGGCGGGCGGGGCATTCAACTTAGATTCAGGAGTTATTCGGGTATTGTCCATAAATGCGATGCTGACACTCAACAACAGATTTTTATTGGATAATTCTCCCTTGTCTCACCCACATTAAAAGGAAAACACCATGAACCTGTCGCACATTGAACATATCGGTATCGCCGTCAAAAGCCTGGACGAAGCCATCCCGTTCTGGGAAAAACAGCTTGGCCTGAAGTGCTATTCCATTGAAGAAGTCAAGGAACAAAAGGTCAGGACCGCCTTTTTCAAAATCGGACAATCCAAGATTGAATTGCTGGAGTCGACGGACCCGGAAGGCCCTATCGGAAAATTCATCGAGAAGAAAGGCGAAGGCATTCAACATCTGGCCTTTGCCGTCGAGGGGCTTCAAGACAGGCTGACTGAACTGGCTGGGAATGGCGTGCAATTGATCGACAAAGCCCCACGCAAGGGTGCAGAAGGTCTGAATATTGCATTCCTGCATCCAAAATCAACCCACGGCATATTGCTTGAGCTGTGTGAAGATCCCAAGAAGTAATTTTCTGATGGAAATCAAGTCGTAACATCAGGCTTGAACCTCCCCTCGCCCTCAGGGAGAGGGGTCGGGGGGCGAGATTGGGAATTCGCGGAGCATGTTCCGTGCCGATTGAGCGTTTCGGCTACCAAGCCGGAATGTGCCCTGCGAGGGTTGGCAACGGGAAGGCCGGCAACTTTCATAATGTGGGGTGGCGCCAGACCTATGCCGGTGCGGCAGCAGCCTGATTCCGGGCCTATGGAAAGCCGCCCGATCCGGGTGGCTTCAACCCTTGAGGGGGATCGTCGATGACCTGGTTCTCTTTGCCGTTAACGCAAGCGGATAACAAAGCGGCATTCTTCGATTCCGATAGTGCGGCCTTGTGGCTTGCCGGGCAACCGCAAGCCAACGCTCCGGCCATGCTGGCTGAGCTGGTTGTGCAGATTCAGGCTTTTAACTGCTTTGTCGCGGCCCCACGCGTTCGCTTCAAAACCCTGGAGGCGTTGCGCAAGACCATCTTTGCCGTTAGCGGCGAATGCCAGCGGCGCTACGAATACAAGCCGCTGCCGCTTCAGCCTGCCGAACAGGCGGCGCTGGACTTGGCTCTCCAGCTCTGGCGCGCCTGTGCGGTGTCTTACCTGCATTGTCTGAGCGCCTGCCTTGATGGCGATGCCTCAATCGCACCTTACAGAGTGTTGGTGGCTCACCGCGTGCTGTCCTGTCTGCGCATGGAGCAGATGAACTGCTACCTTGCAGGCACCGAACTTGCCGAGGGTTTCTGGTGCTACCTGCATGCCGTATTGGCTTCAGCCGAACAGTTCGGTGTTGCTCGCGAGCCAGTTGAGGACCGCCTGCTGGGTGAAACCAGCGAATCAACGCTTAGCGGTCAATACTGCATGGTTCTGCTGCTGCATCTAGCGCGTCCTTTTACGCTCTCGCGTGCCCAGTTTGCCGCCGTCACCCGCTGGTTCGCACGCTGGCGTGAGCAGGCTGCGGTACTAAGCGAACCGGATGAGCGCCCAAAATCCCGCTGCATTGCACTTGATCTGTCGCAGGATCAGCCGCTGCATGACAACCTTGGTATGGCCAGAGTCGGATGCTGGCTTTCGGTCAATGGCGTTTTGCGCAAGATGCGTGAGCGAGTCGAACTGCTGGCTGCGGGCGAATCACCAGAAAGTCTCAAGCTGGGTAGCGGCCTTTCGAGCGAGGCGTGCATTGAGCTGCTGAACACACTTTCCGAATATCTGAAGTATCCGAAAATAACCACTGCGAATATTCCAGGTGATACTCCATCGATTGCTGTTGCTGCCGGGCTGGAGACTGTTTATCGATTTCTGGGCGGGACGAGGCTGAAAGAAGCTGTTGCACCCAATTCGTCTTTTGCCAGTCGTCTTAGCCACGAGCAGATTGCCTTGTTCGGCCATGTCGCGCGCGATACGTGGGAAAGCAGTGAGAAGCTGGCCGAGCAGTGGCAGCTCGCGAGGCTCAAACCGGGCAAATTGGAGCTCATACGGGCTGCCGGAAGCGGCAATGTTCGCCTTGTACTCAGATCTCTGCTGGCCATTCAGTTGTCTCAGAACGAACACCGTTCATTGGCTTTGGTCAGCAGCCTGCATGTGCGTTGTGACGGCAGCCTGTGCGTTACCGCAAGTCTGTTTCCAGGTACGCCTGAGCCATTGCTTGCCGAATTGCGAGAGAAGCCCGTGGGCAAAGTTTCCCGTCATCCGGCTTTCATTTTGACGCAGGACAATGGCGACAGTAGCGTGTTACTGCCAGTTGGTCTCCAGGCGCGCGCCCTGTCGATCCGTTTCCATGAGGGGCGGGATCAGTCCCCCCTTGGACTTCGTCTTCTAAGCCTCATCGAGCGAGGCGGCGATAACGAGCGCTGGTCGATAGCTGTCGACGGGTAGCGACACAGTATGCGGGCTAGTGAGGCAACAATCCTGACCTTCGTTGCAAAGCCGCAAGAACGCAAAGCAAACGCAAGTAATGGTGCAGAGAAAACGAGTGGCTTCCCCTTGTGTCGGTTGGGGTTCAAATACTTTTCCATGGTTCGTTCTCTGACCGTATTCCTTTTTGGCTGTGTGCCCGATTCGGGGTGAGGGTAAAATCCACAGCATGAACATGCTATTAGTGCTGACCAACCTGCCGGATAGGGCGACTGCCGAAGCACTCGCTACCGTCCTTGTCGAGGACAGGCTTGCCGCCTGCGTCAATATCCTTCAGCCCTGCCGCTCGGTCTATCGCTGGCAGGGCGCAGTTGAAACGGCCGAAGAAGTTCCGCTGCTCATCAAGACGAGCGAGGCGCGTTATGCGGCGCTGGAGAACGCGATTCGCGTTCGGCATCCGTACGAAACGCCGGAAATTATCGCTGTACCAGTTGCGCTAGGTCTGCCCGATTACCTGGCCTGGGTAATGACAGAAACGTGGGCCGAAACCCTGACTGAGCATTGGCCTTCGCCATGATGCGTCGGCTATTCTGTGGCTTGCCCTTCATCCTGCTGCTTCTTTGCGCTTTGGCGAACGCCGAGGATTTCCTGCATCCTTCGCTCGCTTTCAAGCCCACTGCGCGTGCCCTGGATGGGCAGACGATCGAGGTGCGCTTCGAGATCGCCAAGGGCTATTACCTGTATCGCGACAAGTTTCGCTTCGCCGCCGAGCCGCCATCTGTGCAACTCGGAACACCCGTCCTGCCCAATGGCAAGGAGAAGATGGACGAGACCTTCGGCAAGGTCGAGGTCTATTACAAGGAGGTCGTGCTTCGCCTGCCGGTCGAACGCAACAGCTCCGGCCCGCTACCGCTGACGCTGAACATCACTTCGCAAGGCTGTGCCGATGCGGGTATCTGCTATCCGCCACAAAAGCAAACGCTCAGCCTTGAGTTGCCTGACCCCGGCACTGTCCCGGCCAGCGCACCCACTGCTGACGAATCCAACCGCATCACGCAATTATTGAAAAGCGCCGAGCTGTGGCTGATTGTGCTGAGTTTCTTCGGTTTCGGCCTGCTGCTCTCGCTGACCCCCTGTGTCTTCCCGATGATTCCGATACTCTCCGGTATCATTGTCGGCTCCAGCCGTGACGGTCACGGCGTATCGCACGTTCGCGGTTTTGCCCTCTCGCTGGCCTACGTTCTAGGCATGGCGATCACTTACGCGGCGGCTGGCGTCGCCGCCGGCTTCAGCGGAACGCTGCTCGCCACCTCACTGCAAAATCCCTGGGTACTCGGCGGATTCGCAATGATCTTTGTTGTGCTCTCGCTGTCGATGTTCGGTTTCTACGAATTGCAGTTGCCGACCTTCCTGCAAAGCAAGGTATCGGAAGAAGCCTCTCATATCAAGGGCGGCTCGCTATCCGGCGTTGCCGTCATGGGCGCGCTGTCGGCCATCATCGTCGGCCCCTGTGTCGCTGCCCCGCTGGCCGGATCATTGCTTTATATCGGTCAGACCGGCGACGCGCTGCTCGGCGGCATTGCGCTCTTCTGCATGGCCTTGGGCATGGGTATGCCGCTGCTCGCCGTCGGTCTCTCGGCGGGAACACTGCTGCCAAAATCCGGGCCGTGGATGGAAGCGGTTAAGAAGGCTTTCGGCGTCATCCTGCTGGCTACTGCCGTGTGGATGGTCTCGCCGGTCATCCCGCTCGCTGTCCAGATGGTGGCGTGGGCGCTGTTGCTGATCGTTCCGGCCATCTACATGCACGCGCTCGACCCGCTACCTGCGCATGCCAAAGGGTGGAACCGGTTCTGGAAGGGTATCGGCATGGTCATGCTGATCGCCGGTGCGGCGATGCTGGTCGGCGCGCTCTCCGGTGCAAAGGATCCCTTGCAGCCGCTTTCCGGCTTGCGCGGTGGTAATCATGTAGGTGAAAAACTAGGCTTGCCTTTTGCAAACATCCGTTCGATCAGCGAACTCGATGCCCGCCTCAAGACATCCGGCCAGCCCGTCATGCTCGACTTCTACGCCGACTGGTGCGTGTCATGCAAGGAAATGGAGCGTTTTACCTTCGCTGATTCCCATGTGCAAAAGAAGCTGGCCGACTGGATTGTGCTGCGGGCCGACGTTACCGCCAATACGGACGAGGACAAGGCGCTTCTGACGCGCTTCAAGCTCTACGGCCCACCCGGCATCATCTTTTTCGACCGGCAAGGAAAGGAAGTCGATGGCATTCGCGTGATCGGTTTCCAGAACGCCGAGGAGTTTATGGCTACGCTCGCTCGCCTGCCCTGAACGCCTGACCCGCCCAAAGGCTAAGGTGCGGAAACGCTAGCGGCAATCCCCGTTGTCAGGATACCGAGCATCGTCTGCGCATGCTCAGCCGCTTCCCGCCCGAGACGGGTCAGGTAACCCCCGTCAGCCTGAGTGATCAAGCCCTTGGCGTGTAAGCGCTGAACTGCTGAAATCACCTGCGCATCGGCCGTTTTGTGCACCTTGATTCCCTGCTGGCCGGTTTCCAGATCAAAACGGATCAGGGTATTGAGTTCATGAACCAGATCGGAGGTGTAGGGCATGGTCACTCCTTAGTGCGGAAAGCCCCATTCTACGCGCTTCTGCAAGCGAATCTTAAGCGCATTGTTACGAGCTGCACGAGAGCATCGAGCAACCGGCCTTGTGACGCGCCCACTCGGGACGTCTGGCGGCGAAGGCCTCTCTTCCCGCTTGTTCGGTGTAGGGATTGCGCAGAACGTCGAGCAAATCGTGGATCATTCCCGGGTCGCCCTGTTCAGCCCGATCAATCGCCTGCTGGGCCAGATAATTGCGCAGCACATAGCGCGGATTGACGGCGTTCATGCGTGCCATTCTTGTTTCAGCACGCTCATCATCGGAGCGAACCCGGCTGGCCCACCGTGCCAGCCAGGCCGAAAATTCGCTCGCATGCTCAGTCAACAGTTCGGCGCGATAAAAGGCGTCGTGCAGATGGCCAAGCGCAGGTGCTTCAACGTCAACCAGGGCCAGGTTGCGGAAGAACCAGGTCATATCGACCTCGGCCCGGTGCATCAGGGAAAAAACGTCCTCGATCAGTTCGGCATCTTCCTCGCGCCACGCCGTAAAACCGAACTTGGCGGCAAAGGATCGCTGGAATCCCTCTGCATACATCTCGTCATAGCGCTCCAGTCCGAGCGCCATTGCGCTCGGTTCCGGCGCGATGACGGCCAGTGCATCGGCCAGCCGTTCGAGGTTCCAGCGCGCGATCTCGGGTTGCCGGCCGAAGCAGTAGCGGCGGCCGGCCGCATCGGTAGTGTTGGGTGTCCACGCAGGGTCGAAATCGTCGACCCAGCCGTAGGGTCCATAGTCGATGGTCAGCCCTAGAATCGACATGTTGTCGGTGTTCATCACCCCATGCACAAAGCCTACCCGCATCCACTGCACCATGAGGCGTGCAGTGCGCTCGCAAATCTCGACGAACCAGCGCAGCAGCCGTTCTGCAGGCTCCGCCGCCAGTTCCGGAAAATCGCGCGCGATGGTGAAGTCGAGAAGCTGGCGCAGCAACGCCTCGTCGCCGCGCGAGGCCGGCAGCTCGAAATGCCCGAAGCGGATGAATGAAGGCGCAAC
>NZ_JAEUOI010000179.1 GCF_016790145.1 Propionivibrio sp.
CTGATATGCTAAATGTATATAATTGCCGTTGATCGAAACAAACCGGACAGCGCGACGTGGAATGAGCGACAAAATCAATGACTAATGAGAACTGCAAGGCGGAGCGCTCGACAAAAAACGGGGTTTTCGGTCAGACACTAATTACCGATACGCCATTGGAGTACTTT
The DNA here is from genome assembly GCF_016790145.1 of Propionivibrio sp. Classification (GTDB taxonomy): domain Bacteria; phylum Pseudomonadota; class Gammaproteobacteria; order Burkholderiales; family Rhodocyclaceae; genus Propionivibrio. The sequence continues at coordinate 168 of NZ_JAEUOI010000179.1, forward strand.
CTGAAAGCGTGAAACCAGCAGGTAAGAATTGATCTTCACACGCACGATGGCGCAGGAGGGAGAGGCGGCGAATTCAGCCAGATAGGGATGGCGGGCGAGATACAGGTCGAGCAGGAGGGTGCCACTCTCGGCGTCAACTTCCTCCGCTTCCCCGATCGCCGTTACCGCCACCGAATCCTGCGTATCCGAACCCTTGTTTTCGCGATTATCGATCAGCAGGGCAACCCGGGAGTTGGCCTTGAGATTGGCGAACTTGCGCGTAGCCCGCTCGGTCAGTACCACGATTTGCCGCAGGTCCTCTGCGGCGGAAAAAGCCATCAGGCTGGTAAACGCTTGTTCGTGCTCGCTGGTTGCCAGAACGGCATAACGCTGAGAACGGAAAAGCTCTTGCAGCAGCGGCTGAATCTCTACGTCAGTGCTCATCTCTTCCCTGCCTGAAGCTAAAAATGTGTCAGGTTACAAGCTCCAGTCGCCAGCACGCAAGCCGGATGCCCGACGTTACCCGGTAGTGGCCTAAGCGGCATAGTGTCCGGCTCGCTACATTTACTCCCTGGAAAGCGAAGTAAGGTACGACCAGTGTACATTGCCAGCGCACAGGTCACCGAGTCGGTTGCCTCAAGCAGCAGATGGTGAGTGTGAGGCAGCACAGCGTTCGCTAAACGCCACCGACCAACTCACCCACATAGCCGCGCCGGCCTCGCCTGAGCAGCTTCTGCAGTTGGCGCTCGGCCTCGCTACGCGTTGCATAACACGGTTCAGGAAAAGCATTGCACGCGGCCCATCGCCCTTCCGGGGTGCGCAGCGCGGCGACACTTCGACCGCCATCGACGGTAGCCATGACGCAGTGCGATTCTTTGCTGCGCCAGCTCGCAGCCACCAGATCCATCGCTTCTTCGCGTGGTATGCAAAGCGCAACCAGCGCGTCAATCGGCGAATCGCATTCGACGCAGAGGATGGCCGGGAAGTAGCGGCGCGCAAGGAGTTTTTCACTTGATTTCATGGCAGGCAACTTCTAACACGCGCTGCCGCGCTTGTAAAACGCCAGCGCGACAGTGCACAATCGCGGCTTGACGGAGTTTTTCGATGCCATTTGATGTTGTCATTGTTGGCGGGGGCCTGGCAGGGCTCGCGCTGGCCTGTGCCCTGCGCGAGACGCGCCTGAAAATCGCCCTCGTGGAAAGTCACGTCCCGACACCTGCAGCAGGCTGGGATGTGCGCGTCTATGCGATCAGCCCGGCCAACGCCGGCTTCCTGCAGAAAATCGGCGCCTGGAAGCACCTCGATGCCGAACGCATAGCGCCCATCTACGCCATGAAAATCCTCGGCGATGGCGGCGCACAGCTCGATTTTTCGGCCTATCGGACGGGCGTTGCCGAACTCGGCTGGATTCTTGAATCGTCGCTTATGGCCTGCGAACTGTGGGAAAGCGTCAAACGGCAAAGCAACCTCACCCTGCTTTGTCCTGCCGCACCCCACGCTGTCGAGATGGGGCAGGACGCTGCCGTACTGACGTTGACGGATGGCCAGACGCTAGCGACAAAATTGCTGGTCGGCGCCGATGGCCGTGACTCGTGGGTACGCGAGGCCAGCGGCCTGCAGGCCATCACGACGCCCTATGGCGAAATGGGGCTGGTGGCCAACTTCGAATGCGAATGCCCGCATCGCGGCATGGCTCGTCAGTGGTTCCGCGACGACGGCGTCCTCGCCTGGCTGCCGCTGGCCGGAAATCGTATCTCGATCGTCTGGTCGACACCCGATCCCCACGCACAAGCGCTGCTGGCGCTCGCCCCGGATGAACTGTGCACCCGGGTCGCCGAAGCGGGAAATTACGAACTGGGCAAGCTGACGCCGCTGACAGCGGCAGCCGCTTTCCCGCTGCGCCTGATGCGAGTGCCACACACCGTTGCGCCACGGCTGGCACTGATCGGTGACGCCGCGCACGCAATTCACCCGCTGTCCGGCCACGGCATCAACCTCGGCTATCAGGATGCCAGGGCACTCGCCGAGCTGCTGGCCGCGACACCCGAGTGGCAGGACATCGGCAGCGAACGCCTGCTCCGTCGCTACCAGCGTGAACGGCGCGAAGAAATCCTCCTGCTGCAGTACACAACTCATACACTACGCCTGCTTTTTCGTGAGAGACTGCCGGGGTTAAAACCCTTGCGCAACATCGGAATGAATCTGACCAATGCCCTGCCGCTCGTCAAGAACCTGCTCGTACGCTACGCGATAGGCATCATTTGAGCGCAGCCGGGAATGACTCAGGCGGGCGCCACACGCAAGCCCTCGCCCGCCCTCCTGCCCGGAGGCGAATCGAGAGTTGTCGGCGCGACTTTTTCGAAAACGTGTTCAAACGGAGAAATGCCATGCTCAAAAAACGCTCGCTGCCAGCCCTGTCTGCCACACTGCTGAGTGCCCTGCTTAGCCTGCCCGCCCTGGCGGATGAGGCCAGCGTGAAAAAAGCGGTCGAAGCCAAACTCGGCACCAAGGTCAGCAGTGTCACCAAAACACCCTACCTCGGGCTTTACGAAATCTACGCCGACGGGCAGATTCTCTACACCGACGAGAAGCTCACCGCGCTCTTTGCCGGCACGCTGATCGACGGCAAGACGATGAAGAACGTCAGTGCCGAGCGCATGCAGAAGCTGACAGCGATCAATTTCTCCGAGTTGCCGCTTGAACTTGCGGTCAGGCAGGTGCGCGGTAACGGCAAGCGCGTAATGGCAAGTTTCGAGGATCCGAACTGCGGCTATTGCAAAAAACTGGCAAAGGAAATAAGCAAGCTCGACAACATTACCCTCTACACCTTCCTGCTCCCGATCCTCTCGCCCGATTCACTGGAAAAGTCCAAGCAGATCTGGTGTTCAGCCGACAAGGCCCGGGCCTGGAACGAGTGGATGCAGGACGGCAAGGCGCTGACCGGCAAGGGGGATTGCGACACCAGTGCGGTACAAAAAACGGTTGAACTTGGTCGCAAACTGGGCATCACCGGTACCCCGACGCTCTTTTTTGCCGACGGCGAACGCGTCCCCGGCGCCGTACCGATGGCGCAGATCGAGAAGAAACTCGAGCAAGCGATGGTCAGCAAGTAAAAAACGGCATTACCTGAAAAAAAAGGGGCGCCGGCTGCGCCCCTGGTGTTTCAGGATCGGCTTCTACTTGTTTTCATTCTCCAGCGCTTTGGTCGTAATTTCGCGATAGAGGGCCATCATCCGTGCCGCCAGATCCTGATACTCGGGGTGGCGCACCAGCAGCGGCTTCAGTTCATTGCTATCGGCAAATACCCCTTCCAGAAATTCGATATCCAG
>NZ_JAEUOI010000193.1 GCF_016790145.1 Propionivibrio sp.
AGATGTCGCTCGTTATTGAGGGCTTTACCTCCATCGACAGAGAAGCTCAGCAATGACCAGAAAGTCGCGCAGTTGGCTCGTTCGTATTGCTTTCGAACCGAATCGATTCTCCTCTGAGCAGTTGAAGCAGGTTTACGAGCAGCTGAAACCGACGGATGGACGTTCGATGTTGGCACCGGCCTTGTGTACGCCTGCAATGACCGCCCCCACTTCTGCTAAACGGGGTAGGCAATGAGCAACTCTATGATGATGGCGTTCTACGCCCGAGTGTCTTCGGATCAGCAAGCCAAGAACGGTACGATCGAAAGCCAGATCAGTGCATTGATTGAGCGGATCGCAGCCGATGGTGGAAAGAGCACAGAAGATATGCGGTTTATCGATGCGGGCGTCAGTGGCGCCACGCTGATCCGACCGCAATTGGAGCGGCTCAGGGATCGTTCGGCACTCGGTGATGTTGATCGTCTCTACGTACTGTCACCGGACCGATTGTCACGCAAGTATGCCCATCAGGTTCTTCTCATGGAGGAACTGTCTGCGTGTGGTGTTGAAGTTGTGTTCCTCAATCATGCTATCGGCACGACACCGGAAGAAGCGCTATTGCTGCAGATGCAAGGCATGTTCTCTGAATACGAGCGTGCCAAGATCATGGAGCGCAACCGTCGCGGCAAGCTACATGCGGCCAAACGCGGTAGTGTGAATGTTCTCTCGACGGCCCCCTTTGGCTATCGCTATGTCCGCAAGCAGGCCGATGGGTCGCCGGCGCAGTACGTGATTGATCTGCCGCAAGCCGCCACCGTGAGAAATATTTTTACCTGGATTGGGATCGATCGGCTAACTATCGGTGAAGTCGTCCGCCGTCTTGCTGAAACAGGCATTGTGAGCGCATCGGGCAAGCCCGTTTGGGATCGAAGCACGGTGTGGGGGATGCTACAGAATCCGGCCTACATGGGCAAAGCGGCCTTTGGCAAGACACATGTACGCGATCCCTTGCCGCGCGTACGTCCGCAGCGTCATAGCGCCGAAACACGCAAGAAGACCTACTCTTCGGTGCGTACTGAACCGGGTGACTGGATCGAGATTCCGGTGCCAGCGATCATTAACGAAGGTTTGTTCCTGGCGGTTCATGAGCAACTCGACGAGAATCGTAAATCGGCGCGGCAAAGCCGTCACGGTGCAGCCTATCTTTTGCAAGGTTTGACGGTCTGCGGCCATTGTCATTATGCCTATTACGGCAAGAAGGTGAGTAAGGCGGCAGGCAACGGGGGCCGAGAGTATGCTTATTACCGCTGCATTGGAACTGATGCCTACCGTTTCGGTGGCGTGCGCCTTTGTGACAATCATCAAGTGCGAACTGATCGGCTCGATGAACTCGTATGGCAACAAGTCGTGGCGCTACTTGCCCAGCCCGATCGACTGAGAACCGAATATTGGCGTAGGCTGGATGTTCTCGAGCGCTCCGACAGGGACGGGGCCGACACGATCTCTCTGGAGAAACAGAAGCTTCACCTGGAAAAAGGGAAGTCACGGCTCATCGATAGTTATGCCGATGAATTAATTGACAAAACCGATTTCGATCCGAAAATCAGACAATTTAAGGTCAGGCTTGAACAGATTAATCAGCAGATCGACGAGTCGCGTCATCGACAAACAGGACAATTTGAGCTATTTCTCGTGATCAGCCGTCTCGAAGAATTTGCCGCAGCTGTCAATGATAAATTAAGTACAGTGGACTTTGCCACGAAACGCGAGATCATCCGTGCTCTGGTAAAGCGGATCGAAATTCACAAAGAGGAGATCATCGTCGTCTTTCGGGTTGATCCGGGCCAAGGGTTTAGTGATGACGAGGATTCAGCCAATTTACACGCAGGAAAGCAAATTATGCAAGATCGTTCGCGGCGTCATCAGCCCGCTACTGGCGAACCTCTACCTGCACCCCTTGGACGAAAGAATGGCAAGGCTGGGCTATCGCATGGTGCGCTACGCGGACGACTTTGTCATCCTGTGCCAGAGTGCGGAACAAGCGCAAATGGCACTGAACGAAGTCAACGTGTGGGTCAACGCCAATGGCCTGACCCTTCACCCGAACAAAACCCACGTTGGGAATTGCCTGCTTGAAGGACAAGGGTTTGAATTTCTTGGCTACCGGTTCGAAGCGGGGAAGCGCAGGGTGAGGCAAAAGAGCCTACAAGGGTTCAAGGACAAGATCCGCGAAAAGACATGTCGCACCCGAGGCGACAGCATGGCGCGGATCATCGCCGACCTCACCCCGACGATCAGAGGCTGGTATGGCTACTTCAAGCATGCTGGCCGCAGGGTGTTTCCAAGGCTGGATGGATTCATCCGCCGACGACTGCGGGCGATCCTGCGCAAGCAGGACAAGCGCCCGGGTTTGGGACGATGTCACGCCGATCATAAACGATGGCCAAATGCCTACTTCGCTGGACTGGGTCTTTTCACGATGACCGAAGCCCGTAGGTCAGCGAGCCCATCCCGTTGAGGAAACCACTGACTGGAGAGCCGTGCGCGGGAGAACCGCACGCACGGTTCGGAGGGAGGGGAGGACGGGTGTCTTTCTCTACCCCTATCGGAATTCAATGAATTTACGCTATAACAAATTTACCCTTCGCCGACACGCCTGTGCGGCATGACGGGCTTGGAATTGCTGTAAACTGCGTCTCTTGCCGCTTTGCAGCTACGTTCGCTGTAACACTTCATGAACTTCTCCTCCGATCTGGACCTCGACAGCGGTTTGCTGGAAAAATTGCTCGGCCTGGCCGAGCTGTTGCCGCCGTCTTATGCCGAATATCGCCCGCTGCTGGCGGACGCGCTGCTGTTTTTCCTCATGCGGCTGTCGCCCGCCCGCCAGCAAGCCATCTACGAAGCGCAACGGGCGCTGCCGGCCAGGGCCAGCCGTTCGCGACGCTTGCTCGCCCTTTTTCGTCTATGCCCGACGCTGCACAAGCTGGGGCAGGTGGTGGCCCACGACAAACGTCTTTCAGCCGATTTGCGCCGTCGCTTGCAAGAGCTTGAAACGCTGGTGCCGAGCGATTCGCTGGCGGCAATCCAGCCGGTGCTGGAGCGCGAAATCGGCCACATTGCAGGTTTGCAGGTGGGGCGCAAGGCGCTGGCCGAGGCCAGTGTCGCCGTTGTCGTGCCGTTTGTCTGGCGGCAGAATGGAGGCACGCCGCCGCAGCGGGGTGTTTTCAAGGTGCTGCGGCCGGGGGTGCAGGAGCGGCTCAACGAGGAGCTGCCGATCTGGTCTGCGCTCGGCGCGTATCTCGAAGAACGCTGCTCGGAGTACGGTTTGCCGGTGTTCGACTACCGCAATACGCTGGAGAGTGTCGCCAGCCTGCTGGCCAACGAAGTTTGCCTAGACCGGGAGCAGATTCACCTGAGTCAGGCCGCCGGTTTCTATGCGAATTCGCCGGATATCCTGATTCCGCGCCTGTTTCCGTTTTCCACCGCGTCGGTCACGGCCATGGAACGGGTTGACGGCTGCAAGGTGACCGAGCAGGACTTGCCGCCAGCGGAAATGCAGCAGCGCGCAGAACGCATCGTCAGGGCCTTGCTGGCCCAGCCGTTCTGGGGCAGCAACGCTGCGCCGGCGGTTTTCCACGCCGATCCGCATGCCGGCAACCTGATGGCTACGGCGGACGGGCGACTGGCGATCCTCGACTGGGCGCTGACTACGCAGCTCAGCAAGGTGCAGTGCGAGGCGGTGGTGCAACTGATCCTGGGCGCGCTGACGCTTAACGACAGGCGCGTGTGTGCGGCAATCGCGCTGCTCGGTCAGCCGCTTGACGAGGCGCAGATACAGTTTGCCGTTGCGCAGTCGATCCGGCAGGTGCAACTGGGCACCTTTCCCGGTTTCGACTGGCTGACTGCGTTGATGGACAGGCTGGCGTCGACCTCGGCGGTGCGCTTTCCGGAGGATGTGATTCTCTTTCGCAAGGCCTTGCTGACCCTGTCGGGCGTCATTGCCGACGTTTCGCAGGAGGTCAGGATGAACAGCATCCTGGTCATGCAGGGGGTGACGCGCTTTGCCGGCGGCCTGATGTGGCGACCGTGGGCTGCGCCATTCTCACGCGCTACGGTCGGCGCCCACCTCTCGAATGCCGATCTCCTGGCCCTCTGGGCCGAGTTGCCTGTGACTGCTCTGCGCTATTTGGCAGGCGGGAACAGATAGTCCGGTGGCCGTCAATTTCCGGAGAAGTCATTCCAGTCGTGCGGCTTGCTTTTGACGTGAATGAATCCCTGATAGGCAATGTACAGGGACTGATTGGCGGATAAATGCAGGCCACCAAGATCATATTCATCGTCGGATTTTTTTACGCTTCATTAGCCTAATTGCCTATCCATAAAAAATTTCAATATAAAATCAATCGCTTAATTAACTGGCACTAAACGTGCTAACGTCTATTTTGGCGTAATGATTGTTTGTGGTGATGTATTTGCTGACATCCTGCGAGTTTTCCCCCGTCGGACCGCAGACGCTAGCTTTCAGTCGAGCCCGTAAACACGGTTGAGCATCAAGCGCGTTTTCGGACAACTAACCTGAATGGCGAGTTGCTCCAGATGGCTACTACTCATTCTTTCGTGTTGCAAGGACTGTCAGTGATGGCTTTCGCTGAAAAATACGGCCAGTGACTTGCTTCGTTGAGGCGTCAAGTATTTGTCGCAAACCGAGTTCCTTCTTTACTTGACGATTTGTGGACATCCGACATCAAATTGCAAGATTCCACAGTCAAAAGGATCAGCGACAAGGCGGGAACAAGAATTCGATTCTTGTAATATCTTCTTCTCAGCTTATAATCGACAGGACAACAAAAGGGGGGAATTCTGCAGTTGATGGCCTGAAATGAGGAGTGTCTGACACTCACGTTTTTGATCGTAACTTTGCCACTCATACGGGTTGTTTGACGGCAGTACCGGTTAAATCAATGCATCAGGCTGATCCAGATATCCGCAACCGTTTGCTGGTCGCCCGGCTGCCGGCCATGCCTCAGATTCTCCTCAAGCTGATTGAGCAATGTCAGAGCGAGCAAGTCGGGATGGCCGCTCTGGCCGAACTTATCGCCAAGGATCCCGGTATGACCGGCAAGATTCTTGGTGTAGCCAACAGTTCGGCCTATCACCGGAGTGGGCGCAAGGTCGGGCTTGAACACTCATTGATGGCCTTGGGCGTCGACATGATCAAGACACTGGTGATCAGCGAGTCGGTGTTTCAGGTGTTCAACAATTTTTCCCACGCGAACAGTACCGATCTTCGTGGTTTCTGGCAGCATTCCCTCTCAGCCGCCGTGATGGCCAGGGAAATCGCCGCGAAGATGCGCTATCCGCACACTGAGGAAGCCTATCTTGCCGGCCTGCTTCATGATGTCGGCCGCCTGGCGCTACTGGCGGTTGCCCCCGGGGAGTACGCGCTAAATTTTCTCGCCGTGGATGACGACAACCTCTGTGCCGTAGAGCAACGTACGCTGAGCATTTCCCATCCGGAGGCGGGTGCCTGGCTGGTCGAGCGCTGGAATCTCGATTCTTTTCTGGCCGACAGCGTGCTTTACCACCATGAACCTGCTGCTCGTCTGGAATTGGCCCATCCGCTCGTCCGCATCGTTCTCCTGGCGCATCTGCTCAGTCTGCACGGTGAGGATGATCCGGATGTCATGGAGGCTGGATCGCTGTGTGGCATCGAAGCCAAGGATCTGGTGCTGATCAGCCGGGGTGCCCAATCGCAAGTCAGAACGTCGGCCGAATATCTGGGTATCGACCTGGACGGTGTTGATACATTGCCCGTACGCTCAGCAAGTGATACTGAAAGGCCGGTTCAGGATCCAGTGCACCAGCAGTTGTCCGAAGAGATACGCAATCTGGTGCTGACCTCCGATGCGGGCCGCTCTTTCTCCAATCAGCAGGGTGAGGCCGGACTGCTTCAATCGGTGAGCCGTTCGGCACGTCTGTTGTTTGACTTCCAGGACGTGATCATTCTGTTGATGAATGGCACGGGGCAAGCTTTGGTCGGTGTTCCTGTGGGCGAGCACAAGCAGCGTCTGAGAGAGTTTTCGATAGCGCTTGCCGGCGGCGGCGTGCTGGCCGAAGTGGCCTTGCAGCGACGGCTGGCCTTTATTAGCCGGGACGAGAATTCGCTAGGTATTGTGGAGGAGCAATTACTACGTGTTCTTGATAGCCATTCTCTGGTCTGTTTGCCGCTGATCTCGGGGTCACGATGTCTGGGTGTGATGATTGGCGGGTTAGCTTCATGGCAGGTGTCCGATTTGCAGCAGCGCGAACGATTCCTCAGATCTTTTGCCGAACAGGCGGCTGCGGCTCTCGAGGCGGCGCTGGGTGAGCGCGGTGAGACCTCGCGGCGAGTCGCCAGTGTTGCCGAAGAGTACCGGGAAGCTTCACGCCGGGTCGCACACGAGGTTAACAACCCGCTCTCGATCATCAAGAACTACCTCAGTGTGCTGGGCAGCAAACTAGACAAACAGGAGCCGGTAGTCGGCGAGATGTCAATTCTCAATGAGGAAATTGATCGCGTCGGCCAGATCATCAAGGGGCTTGCCGATCTGAAGCCGACATTGCGTCAAGACGGAGCCGAAGTTAACCGTGTCGTGCGTGACGTTATTCGACTGTTTCGCGATACCGAGTTCGTTCCTGACGCCGTGCAGATCATCGCTCAGACGCAGGATCTGCCGTCCGTGGTTGAAGGGAATGCCGATACGCTCAAGCAGATTCTGGTGAATCTGGTCAAGAATGCCATCGAGGCGATGCCGGGCGGGGGCGAGATTCATATCGCCAACAGTGGCCATGTTAACCGGGATGGGTTCCTGTATACCGAACTTTGTGTCAGGGACAGCGGGCCGGGTATACCCACGGAAATTCTGGCGAATCTTTTTTCCCCGGTGCGCAGTACCAAGGGCAATGGGCATCGCGGGCTGGGTCTGAGTATTGTGCACAGCCTGGTCAAGAAGAACCAGGGTCTGATTACTTGCCGCAGTGGAAGCAAAGGGACGGCATTCGAGATTTTGCTCCCGGTCCGCAAGCGTGCCGGCCAGGCCACGCATGGCAGGGATTCGGCGTGATCTCATCATGAACGTCATTTCCGCCTACGATTCTGCCGCGCTCAACTTTGCTCTGGGCAATGCTGAATCGCCGCCGGCCTTCGCGCCAGAAAATTCTCCGCGACTGCTGCTGGTGGATGATGAGCCGAGGTTGTTGAGCAGTCTTTGCGAATTGCTCAAGGATTGTGGCTACCAACTGGTGACGGCCGCAACCGGCAGCGAGACCCTTGAGCATCTGGGCCGGCTGCACTTTGATCTGCTCCTTCTTGATTTGCGGCTGCCTGATTTCGGTGGCCATGAAGTCATGGATTTCATCAATGACCGGGGTATTGATACCAAAGTCATTGTGGTCAGCGGTGACACCGGGATCGAAGCGGCTATTGGCTCACTGAAACGTGGCGCTTACGACTATCTGCGCAAACCCTACACCCGCGAAGAGTTGCTAAAAACCATTGATAACGCCCTGCAGCAACGACGTCTTGAAAATGACAATCGCAATATCGCGTGGCGACTCGGGTGTTCGGAAAAACTTTACCGGTACCTTGTCGATAGCTCGCCGGACATCATTTATACGCTGAACCAGGATGGGCGATTCACTTTCGTCAATGACAGGACGCATCAACTGCTCGGTTTTAGTACGGACGAACTGATCGGCCAGCACTATTCTATACTGGTGCACGATGAAGATATCGAGCGCGCACGCTACGTTTTCAACGAACGGCGAGTTGGCGAGCGCGCTTCAAGGAATGTTGAGCTGCGCCTGAAGAGCCGCGGTGGTAGCGAGCAGGATCGCTTCTTCGAGAATACATTGATGACCATCTCGTTCAATTCGATGGGGATGTATGCCTTGGGCAAAGAGGTGAGCAAGCAGGAGTTTTTCGGCACCTATGGCGTTGCGCGCGACATAACTGAGCGCAAGCGGGCCGAAGCGCTGATTTCCTATCAGGCGTACCACGATATTCTGACTGATCTGCCGAACCGTCTGTTGTTCAAGGATCGCCTGGGTCTGGCCGTGATTCAGGCCAGGCGCAACCTGACCGAGCTGGCGGTCATGTTCGTCGACCTGGATCGTTTCAAGCTGGTCAACGACACGCTCGGTCACGTCAAGGGCGACGATCTGTTGCAGCAAGTTGCGGGCCGTCTGAAAGACTGCTTGCGCCGGGGTGATACACTGGCGCGTCTGGGCGGTGACGAGTTTACGGTGGTATTGCCTGAGTTGCGCGACAGGCAGGATGCCGAGATCATTGCCGAAAAATTTCTTGAAGCGCTGCGCCACCCCTTCAATCTCGATGGCAACGAAGTCTATATCTCGGCCAGCATCGGAATTGCTATCTATCCCACCGACGGCGAATCGATTGACGAGCTGTTGCGTCGCGCGGATATCGCCATGTATCACGTCAAGGCTCAGGGCAAGAACGGGCATTCTTTTTATGAGCCGACGATGCTGGACGCGTCGTATCAGAACATCGCTCTGGAGCAAAGCCTGCGTCGTGCTCTCGAGCAGGATGAACTGGAAATGTTCTACCAGCCCCAGATCGATGTGCTTAGCGGGCAGATTGTTGGCGCCGAAGGCCTGATGCGCTGGAATCATCCTGAACGCGGCTTGCTGAGCGCAGGCGATTTTTTGCCGTTTGCCGAAGAAAATGGTCTGATGATTCCCCTCAGCGACTGGATGCTGGGGGCGCTTTGTCGTGATCTTGTGCAGTGGAATGCCGCCGGAGGCGAGCCGCTTCGGCTCTCGATGAATATTTCGCCGAACTACCTCGATCGCGGTGATTTTTTCGAGAAGATGCACCGCACACTTTTGCACTACGGTATTTCACCCTCTCAAATCGAGGTTGAAATCACCGAAAACATCTGCATCCGCAACCCCCAGCACGCCATCGAACAACTTAACAAGCTGTGCCAGTTCGGTGTCAGCGTGGCCATCGACGATTTTGGTACCGGCTATTCCTCGCTTTCGTATTTGCATCGTTTCCCGGTTCATACGATCAAGATCGATCAAGCGTTCGTCAAGGAAATTCAGCGCGAGAACGGGCACTTTCCCGTTGTTCTGGCGATTATCTCGATTGCGCGTGGGCTTGGACTCAAGCTCGTTGCCGAAGGAGTCGAAACGGCCATCCAGGTGCACTATCTTGAACAGTCCGGTTGCACAATCATGCAGGGCTATTACTACTACCCACCGCTTTCCAGTGACCAGTTTGTTGATCTAATACACGAAAAGCGGGCCATCAGCGCCTGATGCGTTAGCTTCAGTGGTGCTGCTTATCCCTCGAGCCCGGTAATTTTTCCATCCTCTTTCCAGCAGGTTGTCGCCGGCGGCATGGTTTCCATTTTCTTGAGTGCTGGCTGAATGATTATTTAGTATGAATCGAATCGAGAGCGCTCCTCGTCAATTGCTTCCCGCAAAATGCGCTGATCCAAGTACTCGATGACGATATTGTGAGCGTCCGCAGTCTGGTGCGCTGCTGCCGTTCATCTTGGTAATTTCAGAGCGATAAGGTATCGGAGTGATTTCCGTTTTCCGAGGGGAGGATGCATCGGGTAAGTTGACCAAGTAATGTCAAATTACTCCCCAATAGCACCTGCCAATGGCACATGGAGAGCCAGCCGGAGGCGGAGTTCAAGCGGGACGCGTGACCGGCGAATTCAGAGTGAGCGCCGTGAGCGCTTGCAAAAACCATTTTTTTAAGGGCACACCGTCTGCTGCAGAGCGCGCCGGACCGAATCCCGGCAAAAGGTGCGGACTCCTTCAACTGGCCATGCACACCGATTTCTTTGCGCTGCTTGATCAGCATGCGCACAAGGGAGCGCGAATGTTGTGGCCTTGCCGGAAATCCGCGGCTGCCGAGCGATGAACACCCGGCAGGCATCGGCTTGGCAAGCCGCATGAAATGGCGGTCTACAAACCCTGTCCGCAACGCACTGCGCACCGGCCACCGAGCCCAGATTCACGCCGAACGGCGGTCTTCTAGCGTGCTGCGAGTGCCGCGCAGGCCTCCTTGACGCACGCGCGAAGCCAGCGATGCGCGGGTTCGGCATCCATGCGCGGGTGCCAGAGCAATGAAACGGTGATCTCCGGCGTAATGACCGGAAGCGGAAAGCTGTGCATTCCGGCACGCAGACATCCGCTGTGGCGTTCGGGGACGTTGGCGATCAGGTCGGAGGCCCGAGCCAGGGCCAGCGCGCTCGAAAAGCCGCCGACGAGCGTGACGATCTCCCGTTCCAGCCCAAGCGGCTTCAAGGCTTCATCGATTGGCCCCGCAACGAAGCCTCGGCGCGACAGGCCGATGTGACGGCCGGCCGCATAACGCGAAGGCGTGATCTCGCCGTGGCTCAGCGGGTGCCCGATGCGCACGACACCGATGAAACGGTCCCGGAACAAGGCCTGCACTCGCAGCTCCTGTGCCGTCGTTTTCACCACAACGCCAGTCTCCAGGTCGACGATCCCGTCGCGCAGCGGCGTGCTGTCCTTGTCGGGCTTCTGCACGAAGCACAGCCGCACGCCGGGCGCCTCCTCGCCAACGCGGGCAATCAGGCGCGCTCCGAAGTTCTCGACAAAGCCTTCGCTGGTGCGCAGCGTGAACGTCCGGACCAGCGATTTGAGATTGAGCTTGTCGACGGGGCGCAAGACGGCTTTGCCGTCCTCAACGAGATGGGCGACCCGCTCGCGCAGTTCGATCGCGCGCGGCGTCGGGACAAGACCGCGCCCGGCCCGGACCAACAGCGGATCGCCTGTCGTCTCGCGCAAGCGCGCCAGCGTCCGGCTCATCGCCGAAGGACTGAGCCGCAAGCGTCGGGCGGCGCGCGCAACGCTGCCTTCCGCGAGCAGCACATCAAGGGTGACAAGCAGGTTCAGATCGGGTGTCGACATGTATTCACCTTAGCACGGCATGATCGGATCATGGCGTTAAGCGCACGAATATAGTGCAAATGCTGCGTCTTCCGCCATGTCAGGCCTGGGGCTATGCTTTCAACAGTTCCCGTTCGGGAGCCGTCGGGAAAAGGAGTTCATGGTGAATACAGTCAATGCAGGACAAGACGGGGTGATCTCTCGATGCGCCGAACAGGCCCCTTCAGTTCGCTGGGCGCTCGCCAGCCTTTCGCTCTGCGTGCTGTTGTCGTCCCTCGGCATCAGCATAGCGAACGTTGCTTTGCCGGATCTGGCCCAGGCGTTCAGCGCCTCCTTCCAGGCCGTCCAGTGGGTTGTCCTCGCTTATCTGCTCGCCATCACCACGCTGATCGTCAGCGTCGGACGGCTCGGTGACATTGTTGGACGCCGCCGGCTGCTGGTGGCCGGAATCAGCCTGTTTACCGTGGCCTCGGTGCTGTGCGGTGTTGCCCCCACACTCTCGCTGCTGATCGCTGCCCGTGCGCTCCAGGGCCTGGGCGCCGCCATCATGATGGCCCTCACCATGGCGATTGTCGGCGAGACGATACCGAAGGCAAGGACCGGTAGCGCGATTGGGCTGCTCGGGACGATGTCGGCGATTGGCACGGCGCTCGGTCCGTCACTCGGTGGCATCCTGATCGCCGGTGCTGGCTGGCGGGCGATCTTTCTCATCAACCTGCCGCTGGGTGTCGTGACCTTTCTTCTCGCACTTCGCTACCTGCCCGAGGATCGTAGAGCGCTGCAAACTGTTCGCACCGGTTTCGACCCCGTGGGCACGCTGCTGCTGGCACTGACACTCGCCGCCTATGCGCTCGCCATGACGCAGGGGCGAGGCCGTTTCGGCCCGCTCAACGTGGCTCTGCTGCTCGCTGCCGTTTTCGGAGTCGGCCTCTTCGTGCTCGCCGAGACGAGAACGGCAGCGCCCTTGATCCGACTGGCGATGTTCCGCAATCACGCGTTGAGTGCGAGCCTCGCGATGAGCATGCTCGTGTCGACGGTGATGATGGCGACACTCGTCGTCGGGCCCTTCTATCTCTCTCGCACGCTCGGGCTCGACACGGCACTTGTCGGGCTCGTCCTGTCGGTCGGCCCGCTGGTCGCTGCGGTGACGGCGGTGCCTGCCGGGCGCATCGCAGACCGCTTCGGCGCACAACGCGTGACCAGCGTCGGGCTCGTCGGTATGGCGGCCGGCTGCGTCACGCTATCCCTGCTGCCGGCGCTGTTTGGCGTCGCCGGCTACGTCGCTCCTCTCGTCGTCGTCACCTCCAGCTATGCGCTGTTCCAGACGGCCAACAACACCAACGTCATGATAGGTGTAAGTGCAGACCGGCGCGGCGCCATTTCGGGCCTGCTCAATCTGTCACGCAATCTGGGGCTGATCACCGGCGCATCGGTCATGGGCGCCGTGTTTGCGCTTGCATCGGCGACGAGCGACGTCGCAGCGGCTCACCCCGAGCCCGTGGCCACCGGCATGCGGTTCACGTACGGCGTCGCGGCGGCGCTGGTCATTTTTGCTCTCGCCATCTCGCTTGCCAGCCGTTTTTTCGCCACGCCGCCTGTGCTCTATGAATGCCGTTGATTCCGGCCATTTGCGCGGCAAGCGGATAGACGGGGATCTGCGGCTTGAGCAGGAGACGGTGGGCCCTGCTATAGGCATGGAATGGCGATTTGCGAGCATGCACTCGCGCAAGCCAATAACGACGCGGCTCACGGAGCATTGATTCAGGAGGTGCCTGTGCTTGGTGGTCTGCAGGGTGGGGCGCTGTGCAGCGGCTGGGCGAAGTCACTGCCCAGGCGTTGACGTCAATGCGCCGTCGGCGGCGTTACCGGATCGTTGCCGAACAGATCGTCAATCGCCGCCTTTTTGATCCGCCAGCACTTTGCCTGGCGAAGGTGCTGATCATTGCGCCAGTAGGCTCGGCCTGTTGTTGGTTGTTGCCCGGGGTTAACGATTGCCAACCTTGGGGTCGGACGGATCGAACTCCCGCCAGTGACCGTCGATCAGTCCCTCGATCGGCCTGAATCCGGCTTTGTAGGCCATTTTTCGGCTGTCGCGTATCCAGTAGCCCAAGTACAGGTAGGGCAGCGTGTTGGCTGCGCACTGAGCGATCTGCCAGAGGATGTTGTAGGTACCGAAACTGGCGCCTTCGACATCAGGCTCGTAGAAGGTGTAGACAGAGGACAGGCCGTCGTTCAGCACGTCGATGATGCTCACCATGCGCAGCTCGCCGTTCTCGGTGAACTCGATCAGCCGGCTGTCGATGCGGCTTTGCAGCAGGAAACGCGAGTACTGTTCGTGGCTGTCCTGGTCCATGCCGCCGCCAAGGTGTCGTGCCGCCTGATAGCGCAGATAGAGCCGATAGTGCTCGTCGAAAAACATCAGCGGCAGTTCACGGGCATGCAGCGTGGCGTGTGCCTTGAGGCTACGCCGCTGGCTGCGTCTGGGTGCAAAGCGCTCGATCGGCAGACGCACCGGAACGCAGGCGCGACATTCCTCGCAGTCGGGCCGGTAGGAAAAGACACCGCTGCGCCGGAAGCCGTTGCGCACCAGTTCGCCATAGACTTCGGTAGTGATCAGATGGGTTGGCGTGGCGACCTGCGAAATGGCCCGCTCACCCGACAGGTAACTGCACGGGTATTCGGCCGTGTTGTAGAACTGCAATAGCGAGAAGGGCAGTTCGGAGTCGTTGAGGCGAGACATTCAGGGCTTTCTTGCTTGGTCAATTTCGTATGCTATACCACCAGGCTGCCAAGGGAGAAAAAGTACACCTCGGAGGACAGGCCTTAATCTGCTGAACCTTGATGTTCAGCTGATGAACTAGTCTCCCCCTTGCTTTCGAACATCACTTCAACCCCAGTCCCGGGTTGCCCCGTCGCTTGGCCAGCGCCCTTGCCGGGGCGGGATGGCGGTCAATTCGCGCAGGCGAGCGATAAATTCGCTACGCGGAACTTGCCGGGCACCGAGCGATGCGAGATGCGGCGTGTCCATCTGGCAGTCGATCAGTCCAAAGCCTTGATCATCGAGAAAGCGGGCGAGGTGGGCGAGGGCGATTTTCGAGGCATCGGTGGCGTGCGAGAACATCGATTCTCCGTAGAACATCTTGCCGATGGCCAGACCATAGAGGCCACCAGCCAGCTTGTCATCAATCCACGTTTCGACCGTGTGGGCAAAGCCAAGTTCATGCAGTGTGCAATAGGCGGCCTGCATCTCGGCGGTGATCCAAGTTCCCGACTGGCCCTTGCGTCGTGTTCTGGCGCAGGCGCGGATGACGTCCTGGAAATTGCTGTCGAGGTTGATCCGGTAGTCGCCTGCGCGTAACGTCCGGCGCAGTGAGCGCGAAATCCTGAATTCGGAAGGAACGAGGACCATGCGCGGGTCGGGGCTCCACCAGAGAACGGGTTCGCCCTTGGCATACCACGGGAAGATGCCTTGCCGGTAGGCTTGAATGAGGCGTTGCGGTGACAGGTCGCCGCCAGCGCAGAGCAGGCCGTTCGGTTCGTCGAGCGCCTGTTCGAGCGGGGGAAAGGCGTCGGTGCTTTCCAGCCAGGGAATCATCGCTGGAAAAGAATGGACTGCAGCATGGGCTGCGCAGTGGATGTTGCGGTCCGGAAGGCGACGACATGGTCGACGTCGAGGCGGATGCCGATGCGCTCACCGATGGCATGATTGTGATGTGAAGGAACGAGCGACAGAACTTCGGCGCCGCTGGCCAGCCTGAGGGTGTACAGGAACTCGGCGCCACGGAAGGCACTGTGCAGGACTTCGGCCTGCAACTCGCTGCGGTCGTCGTGAATGACATCGTCCGGGCGCAGCAGTACCTCGACGCGACAGCCCTTGCCGCAGTCTGCGCAGCCCTGCAGGCATTCAAGCGGAATGCTCGATTCGAGGCGGCCGAGTTCGACTTCGACGCGATGGTTATCGATCACCAGTCCGGGCAGAAAAACGCCCTGCCCGACGAAGTCGGCGATAAAGCGGTTGGCCGGCCGGTGATAGAGGTTGTAGGGCGTATCCCACTGCTGTACTTTGCCTTCGGCCATGACGCCGATCTCATCGGCCATGGCGAAGGCTTCGTGCTGGTCGTGAGTGACCAGAACGGCGGTACTGCCTTCGCTCTTGAGGATGCTGCGCACTTCAAGCGACAGGCGTTCGCGCAGGTCGACGTCAAGATTGGAGAATGGCTCATCGAGCAGGATCAGTTGCGGACGCGGCGCCAGAGCGCGGGCCAGCGCAACGCGCTGTTGCTGGCCACCGGAGAGTTCGTGCGAATACTTGTGGCCCAGGCCATGCAGACCCACCGTGGCCAGCAACTCATCGACGCGCGCCTGACGCTGCTTGCCGGCCAGTGCCGACAGACCGAAGGCGATATTGGCGCTGACCGTTAGATGAGGGAAAAGCGCGTAGTCCTGAAACACCATGCCGATGCGGCGCCGCTCGGGTGCGACGCGGAAGTTGGCGCGGGAAACCGCCGTCCCTTCGACGCGTATTTCTCCTGCGGCGATCGGTTCGAAACCGGCGATGCAGCGCAACAGGGTGGTCTTGCCGCAGCCCGAGGGGCCGAGCAGGCAGGCGATGCTTCCCGTTTCGACATGAAAGCTGACGCCATCGACGACGGTGTGCGATCCGTAACGCTGAACAATGTGGTCGAGTTCGAGATGAGCCATCGGAAAAGGTAAGGATTGTGCAGATTGCGTAGGTCGGGTTAGCGCAGCGTCACCGATGAGGATTGGCTTGGCAGCGTAAAACGACAACAGAGGTAAGGTATGTTCGATGCCTTCGGGATATGCTGCGCTAACCCGACCTGCGCCTTTTGCCAGGCTGGTCTTGGTGGATGCCTGGAATAAATATGCTCTGAATAGAGACCCCTCAAGACCGACAGGCTTGCCGCGCTCAATTATAATTCGCATTCTACTGCGCGCGGCCCATGAAACTCTCTTCGTTCAATTTTCTCCTTATTTTTTCCGCTGCGCTTGCCGCACTGATCGGTCTGCCGGTCATGAGTGTGCTGACGAATATTTTCAGCGGCGGCACCGGCGCGACCTGGCAGCATCTTTTGGCTACCGTTCTGCCTGACTATGTGGGTAACACGCTCTGGATGTGTCTGGGCGTCGGGCTTGGCGTCATTGTTGTCGGCGTGACGACGGCGTGGCTGACGACGATGCATGATTTCCCGGGACGGCGACTCTTCGAATGGGCGCTGGTTCTGCCCCTTGCCGTGCCGGCGTATGTGCTGGCTTATGTTTACACCGATTTTCTTCAGTTCGTCGGCCCGCTGCAAAGCGGGCTGCGCGAGACTTTTGGCTGGAGCCGCGCCGACTACTGGTTTCCCGACGTACGCAGTCTGGGCGGCGCGGTGACCCTGTTCATTTTTGTCTTTTACCCTTACGTCTATCTGCTGGCGCGCACGGCTTTCATCGAGCGCGCCAGCGGCATGCTGGAAGCGGCGCGCACACTCGGGATCGGGCCGTGGCGCAGTTTTTTCAGGGTATCGCTGCCACTTGCGCGACCGGCGGTTGCTGCCGGTGCAGCGCTGGCGCTGATGGAGACGCTCGCCGATTACGGTACAGTGTCCTACTTCGGCGTGCAGACCTTCACCACCGGCATCTACCGGGCGTGGTTTTCACTCGGCGACCGGATTGCGGCCGCACAACTGGCTGCCTCGCTGCTTGGCTTTGTCATCGTGCTGCTGCTGGTCGAGCAGCTATCGCGCGGCAGGGCGAAGTTTCACAACACCACCGGGCGCAAGCGGCCGCAGAACGGTCATGTGCTGCAAGGTGGCCGTGCCTTACTGGCGGTGGCGGCCTGTGCCATTCCCTTGTGCATTGGCTTCGTGCTGCCGGCCGGCCTGTTGCTGCGTCTTGCATTGAGCGAAGGCGATACACGATTCGGCGAGCACTTCCTTGTCCTGGCCGGAAACAGTTTCGTGCTCGCCGGCCTGACAGCGCTGATTGCGGTTGCCCTGGCCTTGCTGCTGGCCTACGGCGCACGCGTCTCGAAAGGCCCTGTCGCCAGCTCGCTCAACCGTCTGGTCAGTCTGGGCTATGCCGTTCCCGGTTCGGTGATCGCGGTCGGGGTGCTGATCCCAGTGACGCGACTGGACAACTGGCTGGCCGTGCAATGGGAAGCCGGGTTCGGCAGCAACCCGGGGTTGCTGCTCACCGGCGGCATCGCCGCGCTGATCTACGCCTATCTGGTGCGCTTCCTGGCCGTGGCACTGCAATCGGTGACCTCGAGTCTGGCCCGGGTGACGCCGAGCATGGACGAGGTGGCGCGCAGTCTGGGGGCCAGTCAGAGAGAAATCCTGCGTCGTGTGCATCTGCCCATCCTGCGCGGCAGTCTGTTCACGGCCGGTCTGCTGGTTTTTGTGGACGTGATGAAGGAGCTGCCGGCAACGCTGGTCATGCGCCCGTTCAACTTCGATACCCTGGCCACGCAGGCCTACACGCTGGCCTCCGACGAGCGTCTGGCCGAGGCCTCGACGGCGTCATTGGCGATTGTTGCGGTCGGGTTGCTGCCCTTGATTTTGCTTTCGCGGCAGATTGCACAACGGCGGTAAGCTGGATTAGCGATAACCTGCCCGGTCAAAGATGACCTGCGCCTTTGCCCGGTACATCGCCAGCGAGCCGACCGGCAGCGTGTCGGCCTTGAACTTGCCGAGCGTTTCTAGGGCGGGATTGGAGACCTTGACTGTGGCGACGACCGGCCATTCGTTATTGCCGTCGGCAAAATAACGCTGCGCTTCGTCACTCGCCAGATATTCAAGAAACTGCAGCGCCGCTTGTTTGTGCGGTGCGTGCTTCAACATGCCACCACCCGAGACGTTGATGTGCGTGCCATAGCCTTTTTGATCCGGCCAGACGATACCTACCTTTTCCATCACTTTCCTGTCTTCGGCTTTGTCCGAGCGCAGCAAACGTGCCACATAGTAGGTGTTGGCCAGCGTCACGCCACATTCGCCGGCCGCTACGGCCTTGATCTGGTCAGTGTCACCCCCCTTCGGTGCGCGGGCAAAATTGGCGACGACGCCTTTGGCCCATTCTTCCGCCTTGGCTTCGCCCTGGTGCGCAATGATCGAAGCCATCAGGGACAGGTTATAGGGATGCGAGCCGGATCGAGTACATACCTTGCCCTTGAGTTTCGGGTCGGCGAGATCTACGTAGTTCTGAACATCCTCAAGCTTCACCGAATCCTTGGCGTAAACAATGACACGGGCGCGCGTCGAGAAGGAATACCAGTCATCGGCACGCAGGTTGGCGGGAATGCGCGATTCGAGCCGTTTCGATTTGACCGGCGCAAAGAGTCCCATTTCATGGGCTGCAGCAAGGCGCGTGGCATCGACCGTGAGCAGGATATCGGCCGGGCTGTTGGCGCCTTCATTCTTGATGCGTTCGAGCAATTCGTCTTCCTTGCCCTCGATGCGGTTGATCTTGATCCCGGTTTGCCGGGTGAAATTGGTATACAGCGCTTCGTCGGTCTGATAGTGGCGAGCCGAGTAGAGGTTGAGCTCCTTCTCTTCAGCAAGGGCGCTGCCAACCAGTGCACCGCACAGGCAAATGGCGAGACAGGGGTGGAGCAAGGGGAAACGCATTTTGGTAACTCCTGAATATAGATAAGAACGGTTCGCAACAATTGGAACAATAACGAGAATTTCAAGGTTTGTAAATGAGAATCCTTATCAGATGACGGGCAACAAAAAAGGACGCCTGTGCGTCCTTGGGGCGGTTTGTCTGAATCTCAGCGTTCGACGACGCGGCGCGCTCCGTTGTAACGTTTGACCCAGTAACCCTGGCTCATGTCCTCGACACGGATCTCCGCACCGGTGCGCGGGGCGTGCAGGAAGCGGTTGTCGCCAAGGTAAATGCCGACATGCGAGAAGGTGCGACGCATGGTGTTGAAGAAAACTAGATCGCCTGCCTTGAGTTCGTTCCTGTCGACGATGTTGCCCATCTCGCTCTGCTCCCGCGCCGTGCGTGGAAGCAGCATGCCGACGGAGTCCTTGAAAACGATCTGAACAAAACCGCTACAATCGAGACCGTTGTCGGGATCGGTGCCGCCACGTCGATAGTTGATACCGACAAGCTCGAGTCCCTTTAGGATCAGATCCTGTGCACTGTTCGTGTAACGTTCAAACAGTGAAGGCTCGTCACTAAGCCTATGTTGCTGTTCGTTTGTCTGGGCGGTGGCTATCCCGGAAAAAACGATTGTGGCAACGCTGAGCAGGATTGTGATGTATTTATTACGAGTCATGGAGGCGGAATCTAAAAGAAAAACGCCAGGGTGTAAACCCTTGGCACGGTCAATATTTGGCACATGGCGTCTTGCCAGGATGTAAGCTTATGATTAATAATAACTTTGTTATTTTATACTGGGCCTGTTATATAAATGCTGACGACAGGGTTTTATGGTTATCATGATAATTATCGTCAAAGGGGAGCAATCATTGCCCGCTTCAGTCGAGCCGTCATAGAATGCCGCTATTGCATGGTTTTCTGACGGGCATGAATTTGCTGCTAGCCCACATAAATGAAAGCTGCTGGCCTGCCGGTTTCCCTCACCCTCGACCCCTCTCCCGGAGGGCGAGGAGTGGTTCGTGAGTCGCTTGAGCGACTTTCAAGCTAACAAGGAGTGTTCATGAGTCCGTTCAAGGCTTATCTGATCAACGAAGTGGAAGGTAAAACGCAGGCCGGTTTTGTCACCATGGATGAAGCGCAGCTTGACGCGGGTGCGGTGACGATCAAGGTTGCTTATTCCAGCGTCAATTACAAGGATGCGCTGGCCGCAACGGGCGCGGGGCGGATCATTCGTCGCTACCCCTGCGTGGGCGGCATTGATCTTTCCGGAATTGTCGAGACAAGCACCGATTCGCGTTTCAAACCCGGCGACCCGGTCATTGCCACCAGTTACGATATCGGTGTCGCGCACCATGGCGGTTATGCCGAGTTCGCACGCGTTCCTGCCGACTGGGTGCATCCTCTACCCGCTGGTCTTTCCCTGCTTGAAGCCATGGCACTCGGTACCGCTGGTTTTACGGCGGCCCTGGCGATTGTCCGGATGGAGGAAAACCGGCTGGCACCGGCCAAAGGGCCGGTCATCGTGAGCGGCGCTACCGGCGGGGTAGGCGGACTGGCAGTGGACATGCTGGCCAGACTGGGCTATCAGGTGACAGCGCTGACCGGCAAGGAAGCCGAGTTTGATTACCTCAAGCGACTCGGTGCGGCTCAGGTCATGCTCCGCTCGGCGCTCGATCTTTCGCGCCTCCGACCGCTCGACAGGATGCAGTGGGCCGGCGCGGTTGATAACCTCGGTGGCGAAGTCCTGGCCTGGATGGCCAGCACCATGCAGCAGGGCGGAACGATTGCCAGTATCGGCATGGCGGCGAGTGCCTCGCTCAATACGACAGTCATGCCCTTCATATTGCGCGGCGTGTGCCTGCTCGGCATTGATTCCGGTTATATTGGCGAACCTTACCGTAGTCGTATCTGGCAACGTCTGGGTGCTGATCTGAAACCACGACGTTTGCTTGAAATGACGCACAGGATTAGCTTTGACGACTTGCCGGACGTATTCGATGGTTTTTTGCAAGGAAAGGCGCGCGGTCGGGTTGTTGTTGAACTTGCCGGTGCCTAATCGCACCAGAGTGCAAAGTTGAACATGATTGCGGACTGAGTTACGAATGGAAACCCCAACCCAGTTGCCCCGTGTCCTGATTGTTGATGAATCACGCATGGTACGTGCGATGCTCATCAAGCATATCCGCGATCTGTATGAAATCCGCGAGGAAAGCGACGGCGAGGCGGCCTGGCAGGTTCTGGTTCTTGACCAATCGATTCAACTGGTGATTTGCTCGCTATCCCTGCCGGTACTCGACGGTGATGGCTTGCTGGTTCGCGTGCGCGCCTCCAGGCTGCCGCGTCTTTCCCAGATGCCGATTCTGATGATCTCCGGAGACAATGATGAGGCGCTTGCACGAGCCAAGTCTCACGGTGCGTCCGACTTCATCAACCGGGGCACGGGCGCTACCGAATTACTGGCGCGTATCGATTCCCTGCTCCAGCTTGTCGAGGCACAGAAACAACTCAAGGAAAACCTTCAACAGAACGTCCAGAACCCGGAATCGGGTCTGTTTACCCGCAAGTACATCGAGTTGCAGGCGGTCCAGGCCATGTCGCACGCTATGCGCCACGACAGTGAAGTCAGCGCCATCGTTATGAGTTTTGATAATATCGGCGCATTGCGTGAAGAACACGGTGCTGAGGTGTTCAAGCAATTGCAGCAGCGGTTTACCGACATGCTGGCCAGCAAGATCCGCAAGGAGGACAGTCTTGGTCACTTTGCCGGTAGCCAACTGGTGGTCATTTCGCCGGGTACACCGTATCCCGCCTGCGAGTCCTTTGGCAATCGTCTGCGCGAGGCCATTCATGTCGCTAATATAGCCGTGCATGGGCAGCGCTTGAACTTGTCGGTCAGTGTTGGTGTCAGCAATAGCCCGGTGGACGGTGTAACATCTGCAGGCGCTTTGATCGAACTGGCGGGGTCTCGTCTCAAGACAGCCCAGCAAATGGGCGGCAACCAGGTTATTTCCTGCCAGATGCAGCCATTGACCGCAGCACTGGTGCCCAGAATTGAACATGCCATCGCATTGATCAAGTCGGGACACGAGAGTGAGGTTGTGCCACACTTGTCTGCGCTCGGTCGTCAGTTGTTGCCGCTTTTGAAACTGTTGGATCGTGATTTGAAGTTGGATCTGCCGATGGCAGAAATTGAGAAGTGCTTGCTTGACCCGGCGCAGGATTCAAAAGATGC
This sequence comes from Propionivibrio sp., assembly GCF_016790145.1. GTDB lineage: Bacteria > Pseudomonadota > Gammaproteobacteria > Burkholderiales > Rhodocyclaceae > Propionivibrio. Next base: position 21,755 of record NZ_JAEUOI010000193.1, read on the forward strand.
CGGGCAAGATTAATTCCCTTTAGTGCAGGGTCTTTAGTATCAGCAATAAGGAAAACTTATGACAACAATCAAGGAATTTCACCAGCAATCCATCGACAACCCGGACGCCTTCTGGGCTGAGGAGGCCAAGCTGATTGACTGGCACAAGCCTTTTACAAAGACGCTCGACTATTCCCGACCGCCTTTTGCCAAGTGGTTTGTTGGTGGCGAAACCAATATTTGCTATAACGCGGTTGATCGTCACGCGGCAAAGCGCCCGAATGACCGTGCAATGGTCTTCATTTCTACCGAGACCGACCAGGAGGTCGTTTATTCCTTCGCCGAGCTGAAGAAGGAAGTCATGCGCATGGCAGCCATCATGCAGAGCCTTGGTGTCGGCAAGGGCGACCGCGTTCTGATCTACATGCCGATGGTCGCCGAAGCCATGTTCGCCATGCTGGCCTGCACGCGCATTGGCGCCATCCATTCGGTCGTCTTCGGTGGCTTTGCCCCTGGATCGCTGGCTACACGTATCGATGACGCAACACCGAAGCTGATCGTCTCGTCCGATGCAGGCATGCGCGGCGGCAAGGCTGTGCCGTACAAGCATCTACTCGATGAGGCCATTTCGCTGGCCGTTCACAAGCCGGCCAAGGTGCTGATGATTGATCGGGGCCTCGACAAGGAATTCAACAAGGTCGCCGGTCGCGACGTCGATTACGCGACACTGCGTGCGCAGTACATGGATGCCGAGGTGCCGATCACCTGGCTGGAGTCTTCCGAGCCGTCCTACATCCTCTATACCTCCGGCACTACCGGCAAGCCGAAGGGTGTGCAACGCGATACCGGTGGCTATGCCGTCGCGCTGGCCTCGTCGATTAAACACATCTACTGCGGCAAGGAGGGCGAGACTTATTTTTCGACCTCCGACATCGGCTGGGTCGTCGGCCACTCGTACATTGTTTACGGGCCCTTGATCGCCGGCATGTGTACCATCATGTACGAAGGAACGCCGCTGCGCCCCGATCCGGGCATCTGGTGGCAGATTGTCGAGAAGTACAAGGTCAACGTCATGTTCTCGGCGCCGACTGCGGCTCGTGTGCTCAAGAAGCACGACAACTCGTTCATGCACAAGTATGACCTCTCATCCCTGAAGCACCTGTTCCTCGCCGGTGAGCCGCTCGATCAGCCGACCCACGAGTGGATCATGGGCGAACTCGGCTTGCCGGTGATCGACAATTACTGGCAGACCGAGACCGGCTGGCCGATTCTTTCCGCAATGCCGGGTGTCGAGAAGACCGAGATCCGCTACGGAACGCCAAGCTTCCCGGTTTATGGCTACAACCTCAAGATCTTCCGCGAGGACGGCACCATCTGCGATCCGGATGAAAAGGGCATTGTCGCCATTGTTCCGCCGCTGCCGCCGGGTTGCCTGACGACGGTCTGGGGTGACGATGACCGCTTCGTTTCAACCTACTTCTCGCTGTTCAGGGAGCCGCTGGTCTACTCCTCGTTCGACTGGGGTATCAAGGACAAGGACGGCTATCACTACATCCTTGGCCGTACCGATGACGTGATCAACGTCGCCGGTCACCGCCTCGGGACGCGTGAAATCGAGGAAGCGATCCAGGGCCATTCGGCGATTGCCGAAGTAGCCGTGGTTGGTGTTGCCGACCAGTTGAAGGGTCAGATGCCGATGGCATTCGCGGTAGTCAAGGATGCCGCATCGATCGCCACGCCTGAGCTGCGTGCCGCGCTTGAAAAGGCGGTGATGAAGCAGGTGGATGACAACCTTGGTGCGATCGCTCGCCCGAGTCGCGTGCACTTCCTGACCGTGCTGCCAAAAACCCGTTCCGGAAAGTTGCTGCGTCGTTCTATCCAGGCATTGGCCGAAGGTCGCGATCCGGGTGATCTGACGACGATCGAAGACCCGGCGGCACTCGAACAGCTCCAGCAGGCTCTGGGTAAAAAGGCCTGAGGAAAAGCTGCAGGCTCGCAGTGTTGTTTCCCCCGGGGTTGAATGCGCTCAAGCAGGTGGCGCATTCAACCCTGCGCGGGGCTCGTCCTTTCAAAAATCACTTTTTTATTGCAGCGTCATTACGGCGCAGCTCAAGGGAATTTCCTTCAATCAGATTCCGGCTGTCGCCGAAATGAGCGCGAAGCCTTGCCCCAGTCTACGGCAATTGAGGTTTCCTGACGTTCGCGAAGCCAACAGCATTCGTCCGCTGGCCACATGAAACACCGAAAAGCATTGATTAACAAGCCATAAACCAGCTATAATCGCCGGCTTTTCCACCTTGCTCCACCGTTCGCATGGCGGGGGGCTTAATCCATGAGGAGTGTTCATGCGTCATTATGAAATCGTTTTTATCGTCCATCCGGACCAGAGCGAACAGGTTCCGGCGATGGTCGAGCGCTACAAGGCACTCGTTGCCACGCATGGCGGTCAGGTACATCGCCTCGAAGACTGGGGGCGTCGTCAACTCGCTTATCCGATTCAGAAGCTGCACAAGGCTCACTATGTGCTGATGAACATCGAGTGCAATGGTGAAGTTCTTGCTGAACTTGAGCATGGTTTCAAGTTCAACGATGCCGTGCTGCGTCACCTGACCATCAAGATGAAGAAAGCTGTGACCGAGCCTTCGCCGATGATGAAGGAAGAGAAATCCAAGTCGATGATGGGAGTGCGTGAAGATGCGGTGCTTGATGCTGATGCCGAATCCGACGCCGAAGTCGAGCCAGCGGCCTGATTATTGAGGCTCAACTGAACTGCGTTGAACTCACCGGAATCCTGATCGAGCGCAAGGTACTGCGTTTTACCCCGGCTGCCGTGCCGGTAACGGAATGCGTGATCGGGCACCAGTCGGAACAGGTCGAAGCGGGTAACCCACGGCGCGTCGAGTGTGAAATCCAGGCCATTGCTCTGGGCGAGACGGCCCGATGGCTGCAGGCGGCGACTCCAGGAATAAAAGTTCATCTGACCGGCTTCCTGGCCGCAAAAAGCCAGCACAGCAAGCAGTTGAGATTGCATGTAACCATGATCGAATTTGTAGAAGGGAATCAAAATGGGTAGGTTCTTCAAGAAGAAGGATGACAAGAACGTCAAAAAGCGTGGCAGCGGGCTGTTCAAGCGCCGCAAGTTCTGCCGCTTCAGCCTTGAGAAGATGGACGGCATCGATTACAAGGATGTCGACCTGTTCAAGGAATACATTGCTGAAAACGCCAAGATCATGCCGGCTCGTCTGACCGGGACCAAGGCCGGCTATCAGCGCCTGCTGTCGGTGGCCATCAAGCGTGCGCGCTTCCTGGCGCTGCTGCCCTATACCGATAACCATCAATAATCGAGGAACAGACGATGCAAATTATTCTGATGGAGAAGGTCGTCAACCTCGGTGACCTCGGTGATCTGGTCAAGGTCAAGGATGGTTATGCCCGCAACTTCCTGATTCCGCATGGCAAGGCCAAGCGCGCCACGCCAGTGACGATGAAGGAATTCGAAGGCCGGCGTGCCGAACTCGAAAAGGTCGCTGCCGACAAGCTGCTGGCGGCCCAGGCATTTGCCGCGAAGCTCGAAGGCGTGCTGGTTACGGTGGCCCGCAAGGCCGGCGTCGATGGCCGCCTGTTCGGCTCGGTGACCAATCATGACGTGGCCGATGGCCTCAAGGCGCTGGGTTTTGAGGTCGAAAAGTCGGACATTCGCATGCCGATGGGTCCGCTCAAGACGGTTGGCGAGTCCTCGCTGGAAATCTCTTTGCACACCGACGTACTGGCAAGTATCAAGGTTGTGGTGGTTGGCGAGCAGTAAGCCAAGTCATCCGGCGCCATTATCAGGCGCCAGCGAAAAAGCCTTGCCCTGGTGCAAGGCTTTTTTCATTTGCGGGCAGCGAGGATACCCCGGCCCGGGGTAAACTCACGTCTCTGACCATCTCCTGTCTGTCCCGTTTCGCGTACCGGAATTCTTATGGCCAAGTCGTTCAATTCAGCCAATTCACAGCAATCGCCGATTGATCCGGCAATTGCCCATCTGCGCATTCCGCCGCATTCGATCGAGGCCGAACAATCGGTGCTTGGCGGTTTGTTGCTCGACAACGCAGCCTTCGACAAGATTGCCGACCTTGTCGGCGAGGCTGATTTTTATCGCGACGAACACCGGCGCATTTATCGCCAGATCCGCAAGCTGCTCGAACGCAGCAAGCCGGTCGATGTCGTTACGGTCGCTGAAAGCCTCGATCTGGCAGGGGAGGGCGGCGAAACCGGTGGCCTGGCCTACCTCGGCGAACTGGCGGCCAATACACCGTCGGCGGCTAACATCCGGCGCTACGCCGAAATCGTCCGCGAACGGGCCGTACTGCGCCAGTTGGTCACTGCTGGCGACGAGATCGCCGGTAGCGCACTCAACCCGCTTGGCCGCGACCCGAAGCAACTGCTCGACGAGGCCGAAGCCAGGGTCTTTGCCATTGCCGAGGGCGGTTTCCGTCATCAGACCGGTTTTGTGCATATCAATCCGCTGCTCACGCAGGTCGTCGAACGGATTCAGGAACTGCATGATCGAGACAACCCCTCGGACATCACCGGGCTGCCGACCGGCTACCACGATCTCGACGCAAAAACCTCGGGTCTGCAGGCCGGCGATCTGCTGATCATCGCCGGTCGCCCGTCGATGGGGAAAACCTCGCTGGCGCTCAACATGGCCGAGTATGTGGCGGTTGAAGTCGGTTTGCCGGTCGCGGTCTTCTCGATGGAAATGGGCGGCACCCAGTTGGCCATGCGCATGCTGTCCTCGGTCGGCAAGCTCGACGCACAGCGTGTGCGTACCGGTCGCCTCAACGACGACGAGTGGTCGCGGCTGTCCTTTGCCCTGGGCAAGATGCACGAGGCCCCGCTTTACATCGACGAAACGGCGGCGCTCAACCCGATCGACCTGCGCGCCCGAGCGCGCCGGCTGCACCGGCAGTGCGGCAAGCTCGGCCTGATCGTGATCGACTATCTGCAACTGATGTCGGTCAGCGGGCATGGCGAAAACCGTGCCACCGAGATTTCCGAAATCTCGCGCTCGCTGAAGAGTCTGGCCAAGGAACTGAACGTACCGGTGATCGCTCTCTCGCAGTTGAACCGCTCACTCGAACAGCGACCGAACAAGCGCCCGGTGATGTCCGATCTGCGCGAGTCCGGCGCCATCGAGCAGGACGCCGACGTCATCATGTTCATCTACCGCGACGAAGTCTACAACCCCGACACGCCGGACAAGGGCAGCGCCGAAATCATTATCGGTAAGCAGCGTAACGGCCCCATCGGCATGGTTCGCCTGACCTTCGTCGGCGAATACACCCGCTTCGAGAACTATGCCAGCGCGGGGTCTTATTGAGGCAGCGGCGCTGCCCCAATCGCTCAATGCAGCCGGGTCGAAGACTCTTGATTTTGAGGTACAGGAGTGACAATGAATGCTGGCAGGAAATGCGAAATGTTTCACTTTTATGATGCCTGTCGTTGTCTACTACAGACCTGCTCGGAGGATTCATGAGCGTGTATCTCAATGAGCTATTCACCCGCCACCTTGGCCGCGTGCTCGCACAGGAGCCCGTTTCAGATGATCCGGAAGAGATGAACTGGCGTTTGTTCTTCGCCCACAGTCAGGATATGCAGGGGTTCGCTGCGGATATTTTCGTTGGAGGACCGTCTGAACGTCGTCATCCGACGGACTCCTCGTTCAGGGGATTGCGTGAGCGGTGGGGTCGAGACAGCAAAGCGCTCATTACCGATTTGGGTTCTTTGTGGGCCGAGGTTCAGGCTCGGAAAGCTCTCGAGCAGCTCACGCTAGGCAGCCGTGGTGGTTCCGTAGACCAGGGCATCGCGGTTCTGCGAAGCAGCGGCAGGCTTGGCGCGATGGTTTTTGCTGACACACTCGACAGCTTCAAGACAGGTAGAGGGTCACGTAAGACCAACAAGATGATCCGCGCTTATGTGCAAAACTCGGCTCTACTGCTCAATCACGGCGCCAGCTTTCGCCAGTACCTTCAGACATTTGCGCAGGGTAGTGCGTTTCCACCACAAACATCTGCTGCGTGCTTCGAGGCCACGGCGCGCGACCGTATCGAGAGGGACTTCTATAACGTCGGGCCGCAGCTCGCGAACTACCTCATTTCCGACTGGCTACTCGGCTTGTGGAAAGACGGGTGCATCGATTGGTTCGAAAGTTACAAGAAAGACTCCGTTCACGAACAGGCCATCGAACATGGCCTACTGCCTCGCGAGGCTGGGGAGAACTTCATCGACTTCTGCAGGACTGTTCATATTCCCCCCGAATACGGGGCTGTGTCCGGCAAGCCCTGCCCGCCACGGGTGCTCAACGCTTGCCTATGGCAGGACGGCAATCGAAGTTCTGGGATCCAGACCAAGCCTCGCCCTGTGTCTCCCAGGCGTCAGGTCCAGCAGGCAGTAGCGCGCGATGTTAACCGCAGCACCCGCAGTTGCGAGCTGATTGAGGAGTTCCGTGATAATGATCGCGGCTATTGCGCTTGGTTGGCCGCGCACCGGGACGGATACGTGCTCAACGTCAATCGCAGGCCGAAGGCGGACTACCTCAAGCTCCACCGACCGGACTGCCCCTACATTGTCGGCCCCATCCAGCGGCAGCAGCGGCTAACCCAGGGCTACATCAAGATTTGCTCCGTGGCTGAGGCTGATCTGGTCGCGTGGTGCAGGAAGCGGTTCCGAGTCGAACCACAAAGTAATTGCTACTGCCTTAGTCGGATTCCATAATCATGGAGCCTCTTGCAAAAGTCAGGATTGCAAATTGTTTCGCCGCCCCATTCGTCCGCTGGGGACGATTTTTCGGCTTCAGTGATCACTTTCTGGCCACGCGGCTAGCTATATGTCATATTTGTCATGATTCAGCGCGAAGCTTC
>NZ_JAEUOI010000202.1 GCF_016790145.1 Propionivibrio sp.
TTGGGAAGCCTGAAGGGCATGCTGCCCAAGCCAGCCCATCCCGTCTCGCTCGAAGAAACGGATGCGGCCAGTGCCGCATCCGGTCGCCCATGATCGGGCTCGACACCAATGTGCTGGTGCGCTATCTCACGCAGGACGATCTGGTGCAATCGATGCAGGGCAATGCCTTCGTCGAGCGGCAGCTTTCTCATGCCGAGCCAGGCATCTTCGGCCATATTGTCCTGTGCGAAGTGGGCTGGGTGCTGTCACGGGCCTACGACTATACCCGTGAGCAGGTTGCCGATGCCTTGGGCACCCTATTGACCTGCCGTGCGTTCCGGATCGAATCGCCCGATCCTGGCATTCTCGCCTTGCTGAACTATCGGCACGGCACGGCCGACTTCTCCGATTACCTCTTGGGCCGCGCTCATCAGCGCTTGGGCGCCCGGTATACAGCCACGGTGGACCGCAAGGCAGCACAAGCGCCGCAATTCACTCTGTTGGCTTGATCAGTTTCACACCAACCCCTTCGGCAGTTCGCATCAGGGGCGAACAAGTCCGGCAATCCAGAGCGAACGGTAGAACCGGGACTTCTTGGGTATACTTCGCCCCTTGTGTTTTTGCAGCCGGAAGAATCAACGATGAGCAGTAGCCCCTTTCCCCCTGAAATCCTGCGCGATGTGGCCAAACGGCGCACCTTCGCGATCATCTCGCACCCTGACGCGGGCAAGACGACGCTGACCGAAAAGCTGCTGCTGTTCGGCGGCGCCATCCAGCTCGCGGGCACCGTCAAAAGCCGCAAAAGCGCACGCCATGCGACTTCGGACTGGATGGAGGTCGAAAAGCAGCGCGGCATATCGGTTACCAGCTCGGTGATGCAGTTCGAGTATCAGGAGCACACCGTGAATCTGCTCGATACGCCGGGTCACGAGGATTTCTCGGAAGACACCTACCGCGTGCTGACCGCCGTCGATGCGGCGGTGATGGTGATCGATGCGGCGAAAGGGGTGGAGGCGCAGACGATCAAGCTGATCAATGTCTGCCGCATGCGCAACACGCCGATCATCACCTTCGTCAACAAGCTCGACCGCGAAGTTCGCGAACCCTTCGAACTGCTGGAAGAAATCGAGTCGGTGCTGAACATCGAATGCGCGCCGATCACCTGGCCGATCGGCATGGGCAAGACCTTTCGCGGCGTCTATCACCTGCCCGGCGACAGCCTGCTGCGCTTTGCTCCCGGCGAGGAGCGGCGCGTCGAGTCGGAAAAGCTCGACGGCATCGACAACCCGGTGCTCGACGCGCAATACCCGCTTGAAGTGGGCAAGCTGCGCGACGATGTCGATCTGATTCGCAGCGCCAGCAGCCCCTTCGATCTGGTCGACTTTCTCGCCGGCCTGCAATCGCCGGTCTTCTTCGGTTCCGGCATCAACAACTTCGGCGTACAGGAGATCCTGCAGGCGCTGATCGACTGGGCGCCGCCGCCGCAGGAACGCGATGCCGGGATCCGCACCGTGCAGCCGACCGAACCAGCCTTTACCGGCTTCGTGTTCAAGATCCAGGCCAACATGGACCCCAAGCACCGCGACCGGATTGCCTTCTTCCGCGTCTGCTCGGGCCGCTACAGCTCGGGGATGAAGGTCAGGCACGTGCGCATGAACCGCGAAATGAAGCTGGCCAATGCGCTGACTTTCATGGCCAACGAGCGCGTGCTGATGGAAGACGCGGTCGCCGGCGACATCATCGGCATCCACAACCACGGCCAGTTGCACATCGGCGACACGCTGACCGAAGGCGAAACGCTCGCTTTCAAGGGCATTCCCTACTTCTCGCCCGAACTCTTCCGCGTCGCGCGACTGCGCGATCCGCTGAAAAGCAAGCAGTTGCAGAAAGGTTTGCAGGAGCTCGGGGAAGAAGGAGCGATCCAGGTCTTCGAAAACCTCGCTACCGGCGCCATGCTGCTCGGTGCCGTCGGGACGCTGCAGTTCGAGGTCGTCGCCCAGCGCCTGCAAACCGAATACAAGGTCGACGCAATTTTCGAAGCCGCCGACATCAACACTGCGCGCTGGCTGACTTTCCCGGATGAAACGACACGCCGCAACTTCGAGCGCGAACAGCAACACCGCATGGCCAAGGACGTCGACGGCAACCTCGTCTATCTCGCCAGCACGCGCTACAACCTCGATGTGACCAGCGAGAAGTGGAGTAAGGTCGGCTTCCATGCCTCTCGCGAGCATGGGCAGGTGATGGGCTGAATGTCTACAGCCAAGCGCTTATTCCCATGATCAAGCCGGAAGCCGATGCCGCCTACCTGATTGAACTGTGCAGCGGTGAACGGCGCCGCTGGCGATTCCTCGGCCAGGACAGGCAGGGGGCGGCCTGGTGGCGCGATCTCGAAACCAGTCTGGAATTCAACGAGGGTTGCCTGATGTATGCCTGGTCCATCGTCGAGCGTCTGGATGCGAACGTGATCCAGCCGGGCCACTGAAATCCGATTTGCTGGATTCGGGCCTTCATGGCGAAATGAAACGCGTATAGCCTTGCCACCACGAATACTCCGCAAGGACAGGCAAGGTGCTCTTGTAATTTCGTTTGCCTGCATTCCCCCCTGATTTTCACGCCCGTCACCCCGGCGGAAGCCGGGGTCCAGCTCGTTTATCCGATTGTTTTAATGGATATCGGACGAATGCACTGGATTCCGGCTTTCGCCGGAATGAGCGCGAAGCCTGGCCTCGGGCCACGACCTGGGTGGTGCTCATACAATAATTCACATCCTACGAGCGAACCCGCCACGCCACATGCGCCAAGACCGGCACTATATTGGTGCAATCGTCCGACTTCATGATTCAGCAATGTGCATCATTCTCCACGCCGATTGAATCCGGCCATTCAACACATTGTTTTATATATTTAAATTTTCTGGCACGGCAAATGCTATATGAAATTGCATAACCTTCATCCCCTTGATCATGGTCTGGGGAGAAACAGGCATGAGTTCGTATTATTTCCGAATGACGTATCCGGATATTGAAAGCGAAAAAAATGACCAATTATGAAATCGTCAGTCGCGAGGATTTCTCCGACGTGACCTATCTGCTTGAAATACGCCATCCGATGATGGCCAGGGCGGCGAAACCCGGCCAGTTCGTGATGGTCATGTTGAACGAACAGGGCGAGCGGATTCCGCTGACGATTGCCGATTTCGACGGCGAGAAGGGAACGATCACGCTGGTGATCCAGGCGGTTGGCAAGACTACCCGGCAGATGCAGCAGGAATGCCGGGTTGGCACATCGCTTTACGCCCTGGTCGGCCCCATGGGTGTCCCCAGCCCGATCAGCCACGCCAGAAAAGTGCTTTGTGTCGGAGGCGGGCTGGGCGTCGCGCCAATCTTCCCCCAGGCCCGCGGTTACAAGGAAGCCGGCGCCTACGTCATCGGCGTAGTCGGCTTCCGCAACAAGGATCTGGTCTTCTGGGACGAGAAGTTCAGGGACTGTTGCGATGAACTGATCATCTGTACCGACGACGGTTCGCTCGGCATCAAGGGCCTGGTCACCGCAGGAATCCTGCAGGCCATCGAAAAGCATCCGGACATCGAAGAAGTCGTCGCCATCGGCCCGCCGATCATGATGAAGGGCTGTGCCGATTCGACGCGTCCCTTCAAGATCAAGACCATGGTCAGCCTCAACCCGGTGATGGTCGATGGAACCGGAATGTGTGGCGGTTGCCGGGTCAGGATCGGCGATCAGGTGAAATTTGCCTGCGTCGACGGACCGGATTTTGACGGTCATCAGGTTGATTTCGACGACCTGATGATGCGTCTCCGGCGGTACACCAAGACCGAACGCAAGGCGCTCGATCACTGGGAAAAGGGCTGCAATCTGGACAAGACCATCGCCAGCAGCGTTGAAGCGCTCATTCCTGGGCAAGCATTGACCACAGTGTAGCTGACGGGCATTCCCGTTTCCCTCACCCTCAACCCCTCTCCTGAATGGAGAAGGGAGTTTTGCGATCCACTCACGCGACTTGCGCATTAAACGGTAGAAATTCATGGCCAGGAAAAAGACGATTCGGACCATTCCACAGGAGCGCACACCGATGCGCGAGCAGGACCCGATTGAGCGCTCGCGGAATTTTGAGGAAGTGGCTTGCGGCTATCACCCTGACGATGCCATGCGCGAATCGGAACGCTGCCTGATGTGTCCCGACCAGCCCTGTGTCTCGGGTTGCCCGGTGGGCATCGACATCCCCGGTTTCATCCGCAAGATCGGCGAGAAGGATTTGCGCGGCGCCTATGACATCATCACCGAAACCAGTTTGTTGCCCGCCGTCTGCGGTCGCGTCTGCCCGCAGGAGAACCAGTGCGAAGGTGTTTGCACCGTCGGCGAGTCGCTTGAGCCGGTGGCCATCGGCCGACTCGAACGCTTCGTCGGCGATGCCGCGATCCGCGAAGGCTGGGTCAATATTCCGTATATCGAAGCGAACCGCTTCAAGGTCGGCATCGTCGGCTCCGGACCGGCCGGCATGGCCTGTGCGGCGGACATGGCCAAAGCCGGTTGCGAGGTCACCGTATTCGAAGCTTTCCATCAGCCGGGCGGCGTGTTGAGATACGGCATTCCCGATTTCCGTTTGCCCAATGCGGTGATCGACGCCGAAATCGGCAACCTCAGAAAGCTCGGTGTCAAGTTCGAATGCAACACCCTGGTCGGTCGCCTGTTCACGATCGAGCAGATGATTTCCGGGATGGGCTATGACGCGGTCTTCGTCGGTGTCGGCGCCGGTTACCCGACGATGCTCGGGATTCCCGGCGATTCGCTGAACGGCGTCCTTTCGGCCAACGAGTTATTGACGCGCTGCAATCTGATGCGCGCCAAGGAATTCCCGAACTTTGACACGCCGCAACCGATTGGCCGGCGTGTCGCCGTTGTCGGCGCCGGCAACACGGCGATGGATGCCATGCGCGTCTGCCTCAGACTGGGTGCAGAAAAGGTGTATTGCATCTACCGGCGCTCGCGCAAGGAGGCGCCGGCGCGTGCTGAAGAAGTTCATCATGCCGAACAGGAAGGCGTCGAATACCACTGGCTGACCAATCCGGTGGCTGTCATCGACGATGGCCAGGGCAATGTGCGTGGCATGCGGTGCGTACGCATGGAACTCGGCGAGCCGGACGAATCGGGTCGCCGCCGCCCGGTTCAGGTCGCCGGCAGCGAATTCGATTTCGAAACCGATCTGATCGTCTATGCCATTGGCACCAATGCCAACCCGATCATGGGGCAGACCTCGAAGCTGGAACTCAACAAATGGGGTTACATCCAGACCGACAACAGTCTCGCCACGTCGATGGCCGGCGTCTTCGCCGGCGGCGACATCGTCACCGGCGCGGCGACGGTGATCGAGGCGATGGGCGCCGGACGCAAGGCCGCCGCCAGCATGAAGGCCTACCTTGGCATTCGCGACAGCGCCCTGCCCTATGCCAACGGCGGCGAAAAACTGTTCGGCATCGACCTCAGGGAACGGAATTTCGCGCGTGTGCGAGTGGCTTGAGATCGATAGAAAACATCGTCATTCCGGGCTTGACCCGGAATCCAGCAGTACGCCACTGGATTCCGGTACAGCCCGGAATGACCGGGGTTTTTGTATCAACATGACTGACTAACACGCCTTACAGCGACTATGGAAAACCCGATATGAACGCGCCTGAAAACGCCAGCAAGGCTGGCAACAAGACGATCACAACGCTGAAGGAACACATCGTCGAGATCATCAGCGATTCCGGTGAGGGAGCTCAACGCTGTGGGCAGTCGCTCGGTTCGATCGCCGCCAGAATGGGTAACGGCATCTGGACCACCGAGATCATCCCGGCAGAAATTCGCCCACCGGCACGCAGTGTGGCCGGTGCCAGCGGCAATCGCATCCGTATCGGCTCCGGCTACATCACCAACGGCGGTGACCAGACCGATCTGGTGGTGGCTTTCAACGAGCAGGTATTGCTCGGTCGCGTGCGTGCTCGCGAACTGAAGCCGGGCTGCATCATTTTTCTCGAAAGTATGTGGCGCAAACATACGGATCTGAACGTCTCGATGGCCTATATCGAGGCGCATGACCGGCTGCTTGCCGCCGGTCATCGAGTCATCGAGTTCCCGATGGAGCAGGAGTGCCAGTTGCTCAACGCCGACCCGAAACGCGGCAAGAACATGTTCGCCCTCGGCATGCTCTGTTACCTCTACAGTTTCGAATTGCAGATGGCACGCGATCAGATTGCGCTGACCTTCGGCAAGAAGGCGCAGAGCACCATCGATGCCAATGTCAAGCTGCTCGAAGCCGGCCACCACTGGGGTGAAACCCATCTCGACTTCAGCTTCTGCATTCCGGCCACTCCGGCCGCCCGGCCGCAGATCGTCACCAACGGCAACACGGCGCTGGCGCTCGGCGTCATGGCCTCGGGAATGGAACTGTGCTCGATGTATCCGATAACCCCGGCCACCTCGGCATCGCACTATCTTTCCGAGGTTTTCGAGCAAGTCGGCGGCATCGTGCACCAGGCCGAGGATGAAATCGCCGCCTGCGCCTTCGCCATCGGTGCGTCGTATGCCAGCAAATGCACCGTCACCATCACCTCCGGACCGGGCTATTCGCTGAAGCAGGAAGCTATCGGCCTGGCCGTCATGGCGGAAATCCCGCTGGTCGTGGTTAACGTCCAGCGCGGCGGCCCGAGCACCGGCCAACCGACCAAAGTCGAACAGGGCGACCTGATGTGCGCCATTTTCGGCAGCCACGGCGACGCGCCCAAAGTGGTCATGGCGGCGGCCACCATCGAGGACTGCTTTTACTCGATCATCACCGCACGCAAGATCGCCGAAGCCTTCAACATGGTAGTCGTCGTTCTGACCGACGCCAGCCTGTCTTCGTCACAACAGCCCTTCAACCGGCCGCAGTTCAACGAATCTTGGCTGGCGCCTCCCTTTGACCAGAGCCCGGTACCCGAAGGCGCCCGGGCCTACGACTGGGATGCCACCACCGGCCTCGCCCGCCGCTTCGTTCCCGGCCAGCCGGGCGGCATGCACACCGTCACCGGACTGGCGCACGATCGCGACAGCCATGTCGCCTACGATCCGGACATCAACCAGGAGAGTCTGCGCGCACGCAGCCTGAAACTGGCGGCGCTGCAAAAGACCCTGACCGTACCCGAGGTGTTTGGCGAAGCCAGTGGCGATCTGCTGGTCGTCGGCTGGGGCAGCACCAAGGGAGGCATCGAGGAAGCCGTCGAATCGCTGCGTGCAGAGGGGAAGAAAGTCTCCTCCATACACTTGCGCTTCCTCCAGCCGATGCAGCCGGGAATCAAGGAGATCATGCAGCGCTTCAAAACGGTCATGACCATCGAAACCAACTGGAGCGACAGCCCCGAAGAGGAAATCATCGACGAATCCAATCGTCGCTATTCGTCTCTGGCGACTCTGCTCCGCTCGCGTTGCCTGATCGATGTCGACTGCTGGAGCGAGGTGCGCGGACAGCCGATCAAGCCGAGCACCATCCGCCGCATTGTCCTGGCCAAGCTCAATACGTAAGGAAAAACATGAACTGTTCTGCCACCGACTGCCAGCTTGAACTTTATGACGAGCAACACGAACTGGAAGATTACCAGAGCGGCGTTCCGCGCTGGTGCACCGGTTGCGGCGACAACGCCATTCTCGCTGCCGTCCAGCGGCTGTGTCGCGACGAGGGCTTGCGTCCCGAGAAGACGGTATTCGTATCGGGAATCGGCTGCTCCAGCCGATTCCCGCATTACATGAAGACCTACGGCTTCCACGGCATCCACGGACGGGCGCTGCCGATCGCCGAAGGCGTCAAGATGGTCCGGCCGGACCTGACGGTATTCGTCAATACCGGTGACGGTGACTGTTGCAGCATCGGTGCCGCCCACTGGATCCACGCCATCCGCTACAACATGAACCTGACGGTTTTTTTGCATGACAACCAGATCTACGGCCTGACCAAGAAACAGGCCTCGCCCACGTCGCCGATCGGCACCAAGAGCAACACCACGCCGCGCGGGAGTTATCTCGATGCCCTGAACCCGCTGAGCGTGACGCTCGGTGTGGCCAATGCCTCCTTCGTCGCGCAGGCGGTCGACTGGATCCCTGAAAGTCTTTTCGAGATCGTCAAGGCGGCGTATCACCACAAGGGACTCTCGTTCGTGCGCATCCTGCAACGCTGCCCGGAATGGTTGCCGAAGTCGCTTGACCACTGGATGCAGGACCCGGGCAGGATTCAGTTGCTGCACCACGAGAACGCAGTGCACTTGAGCGCCGGACTCGCCAAAACATACAGGAACCAGCTCCTGCATGACCCGCTGGACATGAACCGGGCGCGCGAAATTGCGTCCAGCGAAGACGTCATTCCGGTGGGCATCCTGTACCAGAACCGCGACATTCCCCGTTACGAGGAAACACGGCAAACCGGCGTCTTGCGTACCACCGAGACAGTGCGCAAAGGCTTTGAAGCCGAGCTCGACAAATATACGGTCTGAGAGTCTGTGAAAAAATCATTGCTGACTGATTTCCACGCTCGTCACCCCGGCGCACCCCAGGAGTGTTTCCTTCGGGGCACAAGCCGGGGACCAGCCCGTTTATCCGATTGCAATAATAGCTATCGGAGGAAGGTACTGGATTCCGGCTTGCGCCGGAATGAACGCAAGAAGGTGAGCACAAGCGCGGTCTCGACCATCGACAAGGTGCGTTACGAGGCAGTTGATCAAACGATTTAAACGGGATGGCACCACTTTTATGGAAGCTGATCTGCAAACGCATGTTGCTTTTTACCTGACCGGAAAAAAGCTGAGCACCCACCTCGATGCGCTCGACGGACTCAATCTGCGACCCGCCCTGTTCGCCGGCTACCGCGACCTCACCCATTTGCGTTATGACTTTCCGCTGGTACTCGTTGCAGAGCGGCTGGATGGCGCCTTTGTCGAACCGCTGTCCGGCCTGATTGACGGCATCCTCGACAAAGTTGCCGCGGGCACCGATGGCGAGCGAATCAGGAAGCATGTCCTGCGCCTTGAACAGGAAATTCGCGTGCGGGTGGCCACTGGTTCCAGCGGCTTGTTCTCGGCCCTTTGGGATCAGGCGGCAGCGCCGCTGGGCAAGGCTGACAGGACGATTGCGGAGAGCCTGTCGCTGGCCCGCGCCAATCTGAAAATCGATGGTGAAGTAATCGATTGCACTGCCGCCCTGCCCTTCCACCTGTTCGGCCACGCCTGGTCAATCAAGCAGGCGCAGCGCGCACGGCAATTCAGCCAGGACATCGAACGGCTGGTACTCAAGCTTTCCGACATCATCAAAGCCGACTTCGTCAATTCGGACGCGGGCAAAAGCGCTGAAAACCTCAGAGCCTCGTTCGGCACCGGCCCCATGGATAACTTCGATTTCGAGGCCATGTCGCGCATTCTCACAAGGTCTTCACCCAGGCAAAATCTGTCTGCGAGTCGTCGGCATCGAGTCACGAATCTCCTGGAAACGCTTCACGCGCAGAAATTTTTCCGCATGGCGGAAACCGACACTGGCGAGACCTACTCCTTCGCCTTCGATAGCTGCATCGCTGCCCTTGCCGCCTATCGCGAGCGCTTGCCCAGGCTCATTGAACTGGCCAGAGCCATGGCCATCGCCGAACTGGAGATCAAGGGCGAATACAATGAATCAAAGCACGATCTGCTGTTCGATTCGTTCGGTGAAAATGGCCTGGAAGCCAGGGATCTGGCGCTCTTCCCGGATTATCTGGTACGCCTCGACGCCGCCGGCATGACGGGACCGGAGCAGAGCACACTGACCGAGATTCTTTCCGTCGATTTGCCGATCAAAATCCTGGTTCAGACCGATGACGTCATCGAGGAATCGCCGCTCGGCAATGGGCACCTGGCCTTTGCCCTGCGCAGCAGGCAACTGGCCAGCATGGCCATGGGCATGAACGGTGTGTTCGTACTCCAATCGCCGGCGTCCAACCTCTATCAGGTCCGCCGGCAGATTCAGCACGGGCTCGACTATTCCGGCCCGGCCCTATTCAGCGTCTTTTCGGGTGCGGCCACGGGCAGCGGCGAACTACCGCCCTACCTGATCGGTGCCGCGGCACTCGAGTCACGCGTTTTTCCGAGCTTCACCTTTGACCCGGCGGCGGGTCGTGACTGGGCTTCGCGTTTCTCGCTGGACACCAATCCGCAGGTGGCACTGGACTGGCCGCTGCGCGAATTTGCTTATGAAGACGAGAAGCACCAGTCGGTAGCGCAGCAAACGCCGTTCACGCTGATTGACTTTGTCGCCTGCGACGCGCGCTACAGCAAACACTTTGCGCGGGTCCCGAGAGCGCGCTGGAACGGCACCCTGACGCCGGTCGGGGAGACTGTGGCGCGCGACGAGCGGGGGCCGCTTGACAGCGTTCCCTGCCTGCTGATGGTCGATCCCGAAAACAGGCTGCAGAAGGTCATCGTCGATGAAAAACTGATCCGCGAAGCACGCCGTTGCCGTGACATGTGGAACAGCCTGCAGGAACTCGGTGGAATCAATAACTCGCATGCCGACAGGCTGCTGGCGCGCGCGAATGAAATCCGGGGGGCAAATGTCGAGCCGCCAGCGAGCGCCAGCGCTGTCCCTTCATCCCCTCTTGCCGCAGCCCCCGTTGCGCAGCCAGCCGAACAAGAAGCGGAAAGATCGCCGGACGAGGCGTACATCGAAACGGCACGCTGTTCAACCTGCAATGAATGCACGCAGATCAACAACAAGATGTTCGCCTACGATGGTAACAAGCAGGCTTACATCGCCGACCTCAACGCGGGCACCTATGCGCAGCTGGTCGAAGCCGCCGAGAGCTGCCAGGTCTCGATCATCCATCCGGGCAAGCCGCGCAATCCGAACGAAGCGGGGCTGGAAGAACTGCTCAAGCGCGCCGAGTTATTCATCTGATTGAGATAAGGAACGACTACGAAGTAACTTCCCGATTTTGTAAGGGTAAAGTATCTAAATCTCGCAATCCAGTAGGTCGGGTTAGCGCAGCGTAACCCGACAATCGTCCGATGCGGCATACACTGGCGTCGGGTTATGCCCCGTAGGAAATCCCCCTGGGGGACGCTGCGCTAACCCGACCTACTACGATGTGTCACTATTTCTGATTGAAACCTCGGGCCACAATAGGTGGCCGGGAGGGGTTTACTCAAGGGTGAAATTCATCAGCCCCATATGTCGGGTTAGCGACAGCGGCTTTGATCTTTCATCGGGCGTAAGCTGTCACTGCCCAAGATTCGGGTACACCCCGCAGGAACCACTCTTGTGATGCGTCCTGCCAGCCTGAGTCCACTCAAGCGATGCTCCTGTAATAATCGCTACGACGCTTGAGAACCTGTGGTCTTTCCTGTACTTTGGCCGTTTTTGCGACGGCGATTCTGCCAACGGCACTCCAGGCAACTTCAATGCATGCCCCCAAAATACTTCTCGTCGAAGATGAACAGGCCATCGCCGACACACTGATCTACGCGCTGGGTAGCGAAGGCTTCAGCGTCCGCCACCTTCTGCTTGGGCGCGAGGCATGTCCTGCGCATCGGGATTCGCCCTTCGACCTGATCATTCTCGATGTCGGCCTGCCGGACACCACCGGCTTCGAAGTCCTCAAGGCGTTGCGCGCTCTTACCGGCGAAAGCGCCGAGGTGTCCGATGTCCCGGTCATTTTCCTCACCGCCCGCAGCGAAGAAATCGACCGCATCCTCGGTCTCGAGCTGGGCGCCGACGACTATGTCGTCAAGCCCTTTTCGCCTCGCGAAGTCGCCGCCCGTGCGCGCGCCATCCTGCGCCGCGACGCGCGCTTCCGCAACAGCAGCAACAGTGCGGCTTCGAATGCCGTCTGGCGACACGATCCGGAGTCGCTGCGCATCGCCTTCCACGGGCAGGCCGTCGAGCTGACGCGCTACGAATACCTGCTGCTCGCTCTGTTGCTCTCGGCGCCAGGCCGCGTGTTCACACGCGAGCAGATCATGAACCGCGTCTGGGCCAACGCGCCCGAAACGGCCGACCGCAGCATCGACACGCACATCAAGACGCTGCGCGCCAAATTGCGCGCCATCGATGCGCTCAGCGAGCCGATCCTCACCCACCGCGGGACCGGCTATTCGATCGCCGCATGAAGCTCTGGGCGCGCGTCTTCATTGGCTACTTTCTTATTGTCGGGCTATCGGGCTGGTTCCTGCTGCGCGTATTCATC
>NZ_JAEUOI010000206.1 GCF_016790145.1 Propionivibrio sp.
TCTTGACCAGGTCGCCGGCGACGGCGCCGAAGGTGCCTGACCAGGTAGTGCTGGTGTTGTCGCCGCCGACGGTGAAGGTGCCACTGTTGATGTTGATGGTGCCGCCGCTGCCGGCCAGCGATCCGTAGCTGCTGCCGCCGGTTTCGATGTTGCCGCCGTTGACCGTGAGCTGGCCGGTACTGTTGATCGACGCGGCGATGGTGCCGGCATTGAGCGTCGTGTTGCCGCTGTGGGTCCAGATGGGCCCGATCGAGTTCAGCGTGCCGGTGCCGTTCTTGACCAGGTTGCCGATGCCGGACAAGCCCTTCAGCACGACGAAAAAGCCACCCGCGTCATTGTTGACCACCAGCGTGCCGTTGTTGACCACGTCACCACCGAAATTGCCGGAGACCACCAGCGGCGCACCGGTGCCGATCTGCAAGGTGCCAGTGTTGATCGCGACGCCACCGCCATTGAGCGGAGCGCCCGGCATCGCCAGCGTACCCGCGCCGGACTTCGTAACCGACCCTGCGCCGGTGACCGAGCCGGTGAGGTTCAGTTCGGTTGCGTTGGCCAGGGAAACGGTAGCGGCTAGAATGAGGTCGTTGGCGATGCTGTGCGCCGCGCCGCCGGTATTGATCTGCGGCGACGCGCCATTGAAGGTGAGCGTCGATCCGGTCAGTGTGTAGGCCGTGGCGCCCGTTATGTCGAGCCGGTTGAGTGTCCATGGCGAGTCTGCATTCGGCGTGAAATTGCCGCTGGGCAAGCCGAACTGCACGAAGGATGTGTTCGCGGACGGTGGCGGAGCGCCGCCGACCCAGTTCGCCCCGGTGCTCCAATTGCTGTCGCTGCCACTCCCGTTCCAGACCGTCTGCGCCATCGACGCGCCGGGTACCCACAGCGTAACAATGAGCGCCGCAAGTACCTTGCGGCGAAAGGGTAGTCGTCCAATCAAAACAGTCTCCTCGTGAATAAACCAGGCTTTTGGACTCGAAAACGGACAGCCTTGTTTCTGTCATCAGGTCGCGATTTGCCGACCTTGTTCGGCTTGCATGTGTCGAAACCAGGAAGCCGAGCCTTGACCGCCAGTCGCACCTGAACGTTTGCCAGCTAACAACACTACCGCAGGATTATTTCACGAAGAAGACAAGAAATCAGCTTTACTATTCCCCGATAGCTGATTACTCCAGAACGCAAACGGAAACCCATTTGCCGCACTGCTTGAGGGCGTAAATCTCACCCCCCTATGGCTCTGCGCTCTTTCTTGACAAGTAGATATACATGAAATTTGTGGTAATAATATTGTCAATTATGTGCATTTAAGGCAATATTCAGGCACGATTTGATGAGGAGACCTCGTTATGGGAAACGCAACAAGCAACTACGCGCACGTCGCAAAAAAAGCTACGAATGTCTCTCTGGCGGAAAATCTTCTGGCAGAGGCCAAGGCGTTGCGCATCAACGTTTCGCAGGCAGCAGAGTCTGGTGTTGCCAGGGCTGTTGCAGAAAAACGTGCGGAAATCTGGCTGAGGGAAAACAAGAAGGCCTTCGAATGCTGGAATGCCTATGTCGAGAAGAACGGTTTGCCGCTTGAAAAATACAGGAGTTTTTGATGCAGTTTACAGTTTACAAAAACCCCGGTGGCAACGGTTACCTTCTGGATTTGCAGGCAAACGTCAATAGTCATTTTACAACTCGTGTCGTTGCGCCACTGCTTCCGATTGAGGATGTTCCGCACTACGCGAGTTCTCTCAATCCGGTATTCGAGATAGAAGACACTCGGGTGGTCATGGCAACGCAAGGCATGGCCTCAGTCCCTTCGCTCATCCTGAAGCATGCCGTAGCAACGCTTGAGCACCAACGAACGGAAATCGTCGCTGCGCTGGACCTTTTGTTTCAGGGGTTCTAAATACGCAGCCAGCCCCCACGCAGTTCATGCTGCCGGAAGCAGATCGTGTGGCATGCTAAAATCCATACCCCATGGAACTCACAATCAACGGCGAATCCCGCCAATTCTCCGCGCCACTGAGCGTGGCCGCACTGGTTGAGGTGCTCGGCTTTACCGGCAAGCGGATCGCCGTCGAGCGCAACGGCGAAATCGTGCCGCGCGGTCGGCACGCCGAAGTCGAACTGGCCGCAGGTGATCGAATCGAAATCGTCGTCGCCGTTGGCGGCGGCTGATCCAGCCCATCGCGCAAGCCAATGCAAAACCCCATCAGGACAGCCCCATGAACACACCCGCACATTGCCTGACGATTGCCGGCAAGACCTACCGCTCGCGCCTTCTGGTCGGCACCGGCAAATACAAGGATTTCGCCGAAACGCGCGCGGCCATCGATGCCTCGGGGGCCGAGATCATTACCGTGGCCATCCGCCGTGTGAACATCGGCCAGAACCCCGGCGAAGCCAATCTGCTCGATGCGCTGCCGACCTCCGAATTCACCATCCTGCCCAATACCGCAGGCTGCTACACGGCGGACGATGCGGTGCGCACACTGCGCCTCGGGCGTGAACTGCTCGACGGCCATGCGCTGTGCAAGCTCGAAGTGCTCGGCGATCCGACCAACCTCTTTCCGAACATGCCGGAAACTCTGAAGGCGGCGGCAACGCTGGTCAAGGACGGTTTCGACGTGATGGTGTACTGCGCCGACGACCCGATTCAGGCCAAAATGCTGGAAGAGATCGGCTGCGTTGCCGTGATGCCGCTGGCCTCGCTGATCGGTTCCGGGATGGGCATCGTCAACCCGTGGAACCTGCGTCTGATCATCGACAACGCCAGGGTGCCGGTGCTTGTCGATGCAGGCGTCGGAACGGCATCGGATGCGGCGATTGCCATGGAACTCGGTTGCGACGGCGTGCTGATGAATACCGCCATCGCGCACGCCAGGGACCCGGTGCTGATGGGTAGCGCGATGAAGAAAGCGGTTGAAGCCGGGCGCGAAGCCTTCCTGGCCGGGCGCATGGCGCGCAAGTACTACTCGGCCGACCCCTCTTCTCCGACGAGCGGGCTGATCGGTTCCTGAGCGTGAGCGAGCGGCTGGAGAACATCGACCCGGCAGGCGAGGTTAGCAACGAGCTTACCAATACTCGCCGACACATCCGCAGCTTCGTGCTGCGCCAGGGCCGTGTCTCGAACGCGCAGTTGCGCTACTACGAAGCGATGATGGCCGAAATCGGCGTGCCCTATGTGGCGGCACCGCTCAATCTGGAGTCGCTGTTTGGCCGCAGTGCCGACGCGGCACCGAAGATTCTCGAAATCGGCTTCGGCATGGGTGAGACCTCGGCGCTGATCGCTGCGGCCAATCCGCAAAATGACTATCTCGGCATTGAAGTGCATACGCCGGGGGTTGGTAGCCTGTGCAAGCGGGTCGCTGAAGGCGGGCTGAGCAACCTGCGCATTGTTCAGCATGACGCAGTTGAGGTTCTGCGCGACATGATCCGGCCCGGCACCCTGTCCGGCGCGCATATTTTCTTTCCCGATCCGTGGCCGAAGCTTCGCCACCACAAGCGGCGCCTGATCCAGCCGCCGTTGGTTGCGTTGCTCGCCAGCCGGCTGCGGCCCGGCGGCTATATTCATTGCGCCACCGACTGGGAAGAGTATGCGCAGCAGATGCTGGTGGTGCTGTCCGCCGAACCCTTGCTGGAAAATACCGCTGCCGATTATGCGCCGCGCCCCGACTATCGCCCGCTGACCCGGTTCGAGCAGCGCGGTTTGCGGCTCGGTCACGGTGTCTGGGACGTGATCTTCCGGCGCCGGCCGGATCTACTGTAAACGGAAGATGACCGGCAGGATCAGTTCGCGCGAGCTGGCACCGGTTAGCCTGCCCATGGCGTAAGCGGCTTTGACGGCGGCGTTGTCGAGGATGGGGTGGCCGCTGCTGGCGGCGATGCTGACATCGTCAACGCCGCCATCGGCGTTCAGTTTGACGATCAGTCGCACTTCGCCTTCGAGGCCACGAGCGACGGCCTCGGGAGGATAAAACAGGTGCTCCGAGAGTTTTCTCTGCGCAACCTGAACTTCGCGTTTGGCTACGGATTTTGTTTGCGAAACGGGCGGTTTGTCTGGAGTGACCGGAGGCGGTGGCGTTTCGACTTGCGGCGCGTCTTCAGGGTCGATGGTATTCTTGAGCAAGGGGTCGGCAGTCGGTACTTCCGGTAGGGGCGGCAGGCGCAGTGTAGCCTGCAGCGCCGGACGGGGCGGGGCAACAGAAAAGCGCTTCAGGATGTCCGGAAGGAACAGCACGCTGTGCAAAGCGAGCGAAAGCGCAAGTGCGAGAATCAGACGGAGCGGCATTAACACGGTATTGTGCAACAAAACTCGGCGTAACATCCGGTGGGTGTAACGACGGTGGAGGATGTTATCGATGCAGGTGATGAGCAGAAGCACTCGGGCCTTGATTTTTTCCCTATGTCTGTTTGCTACAACGGCATGGGCCGCACTGCCCGATCCGATCGCCTTCAGTTGGGCGATCGAGCGCGGCGATATCAAGAAGGTCAAGGGCTGGCTCGATGAGGGGCTGGATCCCGAGTTTCAGACCAATCAACTGGGCTCCGGGCTGATGATTGCCGCCTGGTACGGCAACATCGAGATGATGCAGCTTTTCGTCGAGCGCGGCGTCAACCCGCGGCGGGCCAACCGCAATGGCGAACAGCCCTTGCAACTGGCAGCCTGGAACGGCCACTTGGAGGCAGTCAAATGGCTGCTGGATCATGGCGCCGCACTCAACCGCGAAGGAAACTACTGGGGAGCGCTGCACTACGCCGTGTTCAACGGACACCAGGAACTTGTCAATTTCCTGATCGGACGCGGCGCCGAAGTCAATGCGCGTTCGCCCAACGGCTCGACCCCGCTCATGATGGCCGCGCGCGAAGGCCGCGAGGATCTGATCAAGGTGTTGCTCGAGTCGGGCGCCGATGTGCGACCGAAGAACGATTGGGGTGATAACGCGCTGACCATGGCCATGCGCTATGACCACTACCGAATCGGCAAAATGATTGCCTCACCCGAGGAATTCGAGATTGCCGTCAAGGCGCCGAAGGAGAGTTTCGGTGAGCCCAGCCGCTCGGCATCGGCACCCAGCAATATCGAGGAACTGCTAAAAAAAATCCGCGAAGCCGAAGCCGAAGGACTGCCAAGCGAGGACCTGCACAAGCAACTCCTGGACGCCGTCAACGAGTTCAGGCGCAATGCCGTAAAGCAAAGGAACGCCCGCCGTACGATGCCGCAGCCATCGCAACTGAGGTCCATCGTGATCACGGCCAAGCGCGGTCATCCGGGTGCCGAGCGTGCGCAGGTGATGGTTGATGGCAAGTCCGTCAGCCCCCCGGATGCCGCCAAACCGGCTGGCAAAACCGCTTCGCTCATCATCACGCCGGCTGACCAGCGCGCCACGCAAGCCCAGATCGCCGAGCTGATGCGCCGGATTCGCCTGACCGAGGCTGATGGGCAGCCGGCAAATGACTTGCGGCAACAGCTCAACGAGGCTGTTGACTCGCTGAAATAGTCGTTTTTGAAGGGATAAACCAGTTACTCGGGAGCCCCGATTGGTTATCGCGATTCCTTGATGATGCGCCCGAAACCCGGTTGTACCGGCCTCGCATTGGGCGTGTAGAGGCGCTGAAAAATCATCAGTTGCTCGGGCGAGATCTGCTGCGGTTGCCTGAGTACCAGCCAGAGAACATCTTCGGTGCACGGCGGTGTTGTCAGCGAACCCATGAAAGTGAAGTAGCGCCGATTGACCGGCAGCAAGCGGCTTGCGTCAAGGCTCTGCGTCGGCGGTGCCACTTCGCCTCCCTTCTCGAGCGGCAAGTTGTTCAACACCATTTGCACCAGAGGATTTTCGGTCCCCTGTTCAAGCAGCACGGTCACAATGGCCAGTTTGCCGTCTTCAGACTTGTGCACCAGTTGTGCGTCCATGTCGAAGGTCTTGCCGTCCAGGGTGACCTCAGCCGGGCGATGGAAGTGAATCCTGATCAAATCAAAATTCTTGCCCAGTAAATTGAATCCCCCGCCATAAATGGCCACCTGCAGGTTGCGGCCGCTGTCAACCACCCGGAACGATGCGGGACTATAGGCAAACTGAATCGGCTCAAGATCAACCGCAATGCCGTCGCGCAAGTCGATCGGCGACTGGCGTTGGCCTGTAGCACATATTGCGAACTCGGGCTTCAGGCGCCCCCAGTGTTCCGCTCCACCTCTACCCTCGTACGACCAGGCGATGCTTGAGGGCATGGTTGAGGCGGGTTTTGATACGTTGCCGCCTTTATTCGAATGCGAGGAACCAGCAGGCGAGGTCAAACGGCGCAAATCCTTTTTGACCTCTTTTTCAATGAGTGCATCGTTCGCCTTGCGCAACTCACCGGCGACTTCGCCAACCTTGTCCGCCGTATTGATCGCCGCTGCTGCTGAAGCGCTACCGGGCTTCGGTCGGCAGACTTCGCGCAAAAGTTTGTCATCGGGCGTACCCGAGCGCACCGGCATGGCGAAAGAGGTTTTCACTTCTTCCTGACGCAGCAACTCGCCCTCATCCTTGAAGTAACTGCGCTTCAGCGTGGCCTGTGTACGTTCAGTGCAATTGTATCGATTCAACACTTCGATAATACGGTATGAGAAGGACGTTTTCGGGTCGACAATCGGCTTGTCGAGCACAATGCGTCCCTTCACCGTTGTCATCCCGCCCGCTTCGGCGACGATGCTGGCCCGGTCGATTTCAACGCGTTTGCCAGGTTCGCTGGCCACCATCTGCCAGGTCGCCGAGGCTATCGCCGGAACCGCAGTGGCAAACAATGCTGCGAGTAACTTGAGCCGCATGACCGGACTCACCTTGTTTGATTTTGTACTCATCATCCAATTCACGGAAAACATGAGGAATACTTTAGTCGAATTTCCCAAAACACCAGGAACAAACTTCGACACGAAGAGATCAGACATGACTAGTCTTGCTTATAGTCAGCAATTCCAGTAACTTGCAGATTCACGTTAGGGGTGCCGCGCCGATGTCGGTGTAGCTGAGATAGTCCCTTTGAACCTGTGCGGGTAATGCCGTCGTAGGGAAGCGGAAGGCCGTAGTATTCATTCCTTCGCCCCACCCCGACATTCCTTGCCTGCTTTTCGCGTTTTTCGCCGTGTAGTTGTCACGCCCCTTTGCAAGGAAATACCATGAACGCCAACGAAAAATTTCTTGCCGCCGACGCCCATGTGGACGCCGCAGCCATCAAGCCCCTGCCGAATTCGCGCAAGATCTACGTTGCCGGCAGCCGCTCGGACATCCAGGTACCGATGCGTGAAATTTCGCAGTCCGACACCGACACCGCTTTCGGCGGTGAGAAGAATCCGCCGATCTACGTTTATGACTGCTCCGGCCCCTATTCCGACCCACAGGCCGCAATCGACATCCGCAACGGCCTGCCCGCCCTGCGCGCGCAATGGATTGCCGAACGCGACGACTGCGCCCCACTGGCCGGCCTGAGCTCCGATTTCGGTCGCCTGCGCGCCAGCGACAAGGCGCTCGACGAGCTGCGCTTCCCCGGCCTGCACAGGAAGCCGCTGCGCGCCAAACCGGGGATGAATGTCAGTCACATGCACTACGCCCGGCGCGGCCTGATCACCCCTGAGATGGAGTACATCGCCATCCGCGAAAACAACAACCGCCGTGCCTACGTCGAACAACTGAAGACCTCCGGCCCGCAGGGGCAAAAGCTGGCCGACCTGCTCTGCCGCCAGCATCCCGGTCAGAGTTTCGGTGCCGCCATCCCCAACGAAATCACCCCCGAGTTCGTGCGTTCCGAAATCGCCCGTGGCCGCGCCATCATCCCGAACAACATCAACCATCCCGAATCCGAACCGATGATCATCGGCCGCAACTTCCTGACCAAGATCAACGCCAACATCGGCAACT
Organism: Propionivibrio sp.; assembly: GCF_016790145.1. Lineage (GTDB taxonomy): Bacteria > Pseudomonadota > Gammaproteobacteria > Burkholderiales > Rhodocyclaceae > Propionivibrio. Next base: position 7,878 of record NZ_JAEUOI010000206.1, read on the forward strand.
CGGCGCTTGGTTCAAGCATTCAGGAAGAAGTCGAGAAGATGACTTGGTCGATCCGCTGGGGCGGCGACACGGTGATGGATCTGTCGACCGGCAAGAATATCCACGAGACACGCGAGTGGATCATCCGCAACAGCCCGGTACCGATCGGTACGGTGCCGATCTATCAGGCGCTGGAGAAAGTCGACGGCAAGGCCGAAGAACTGACCTGGGAAATCTTCCGCGACACGCTGATCGAACAGGCCGAGCAGGGTGTCGACTACTTCACCATCCATGCCGGTGTTCTGCTGCGCTACGTGCCGCTGACCGCCAGTCGCCTGACCGGCATCGTTTCGCGCGGCGGCTCGATCATGGCCAAGTGGTGCCTGGCGCATCACCGGGAAAGCTTCCTCTACACGCACTTCGAGGACATCTGTGAAATCATGAAGGCCTACGACGTCGCCTTCAGTCTTGGCGACGGCCTGCGCCCCGGCTCGATCTACGACGCCAACGACGAAGCCCAGCTCGGCGAACTGAAAACGCTCGGCGAACTCACGCAGATCGCCTGGAAACATGACGTGCAGGTGATGATCGAAGGCCCCGGCCATGTGCCGATGCACATGATCAAGGAGAACATGGACCTGCAGCTCGAACAGTGCAGCGAAGCGCCGTTCTACACGCTCGGGCCGCTGACCACCGACATCGCCCCCGGCTACGACCACATCACCAGCGGCATCGGCGCCGCGATGATCGGCTGGTTCGGCACCGCCATGCTCTGCTACGTGACGCCCAAGGAACACCTCGGTCTGCCCGACAAGGACGATGTCAAGGAAGGGATCATCACCTACAAGCTCGCTGCGCATGCAGCCGACCTGGCCAAGGGCCACCCCGGTGCGCAGATCCGCGACAACGCGCTGTCCAAGGCGCGTTTCGAGTTCCGCTGGGAAGACCAGTTCAACCTCGGCCTGGACCCCGACAAGGCCAAGGAATTCCACGACGAAACGCTGCCCAAGGAATCGGCCAAGGTTGCCCACTTCTGCTCGATGTGCGGCCCGCACTTCTGCTCGATGAAGATCACCCAGGAGGTACGCGAATTCGCCGCAGCGCAGGGCATCGATGAAGCGGCAGCTCTGGTTAAGGGAATGGAAGTTAAGGCTGTCGAGTTTGTGAAGTCGGGGGCCGAGGTCTATCGTAGAATCTAATGCACTCCTGGTGACCGGACTGCAAGAATGATCTCGCCCGAAACCCTGCAAGCAGCCATTGGCGCCGTTGCTGCCGATGGCAAGGCAAACCGTATCGTGCTCTTCGGCTCGTACGCGCGTGGCGACGCAAGCGAGCATTCGGATATCGATCTACTGGTCATCGAGGACGAGGTACCGGATCGCGCCCGGGAAATGGTTCGTCTGCGCCGTCTGCTGCGTCCATTGCGGGTACCCGCCGACATTCTCGTTTACTCCGAAAATGAGGTCGCGCAATGGGGCAATCAGCCCGGCTCGGCACTTTATTGGGCACTGCGCGAAGGCAAGGTCGTTCATGGTTGAGAGTTCGGTCGCACGACTTCTACTCGAATCAGCGCGACAGGACGAAAATGCAGTCGCGGCTTTGTGTAGCGCTTCCGATATTGGCGACGCCATCGTGGGTTTCCACGTGCAGCAAGACGTTGAAAAAGCACTCAAGGCGGTTCTGTCATCGAACGCAATCGTTTTTCGCCGTACGCACGACATTGCCGAACTACTCGATCTCCTTGCCGATTCAGGCTTGCCGCCACCGCCGGAAGCGGAAACGCTCGACGAATTCAACCCCTACGCCGTAGAAGCACGCTACGGACTGGTAAATTTGTCCGGACTTGATCGCCAGAAAATTCGTATGACAGTCAAGCTGGTATTGGCTTGGGCCAACGAGCGTATCGGGTAGAAATCAACGCGCCACGAGATTCGAGAAACCAGGTAGAGGAATTCCGCTTTAGGCAAAACCCTGGTCAGGGG
>NZ_JAEUOI010000006.1 GCF_016790145.1 Propionivibrio sp.
CTGGGAAACAAGGTTCGGTACATTGTGCTCTCCTTTCGCTAATACATTTGGATTGGCACCCACCAGTCATTTCCGGCGTGAATTCAAACGCATGAAAGTATTCCGGCAGGCTCGGACCCGAGGTAGGGCCGGTCTGCCAACTTTTCAAGCCCCCTTGAAATCAGTCGCCTGCGCACCCATCATCAAAGCGGAAGCCACTCAGGTATTTGAACGAGGTCGTCAATGAAATTCAGGGATTACTACCAGATACTTGACGTTGATCGCTCGGCAAGCGCCGACGAGATCAAGAAGCACTATCGCCAACTGGCACGCAAATACCATCCGGACGTGTCCAAAGAGCCGGATTCCGATACGCGCATGAAGGAAGTGAACGAAGCCTAAGCCGTCCTTTCGGACACTGAGCGCCGTGCGGCCTACGACCAGCTTGGCCATCAATATCAGACCGGTCAGGACTTCCGTCCGCCGCCCGACTGGGATGCCGGCTTCGAGTTCTCCGGCAATGGTATCCCGCCGGAAAACGCGGCCGATTTCAGCGATTTCTTCGCCGAGTTGTTCAGCCACATCGGTGGCACCCGGCGCCGGGCGGGTGGTCCGCAAGCCAAGGGCCAGGATCACCATGCCCGCATCGTCATCGATCTCGACGACGCGTGGAATGGGAGCACGCGCCAGATCAGCCTGCGTGTGCCGCAGGCCGGGCCTGACGGGCGGCTGACGCTCGTCACGCGCACGCTCAAGGTCAAGATCCCGCAGGGAGTGCGCGAAGGACAATTGATCCGGCTGGGCGGGCTGGGCGCGCCAGGATTCTCTGGCGGTTCAGCGGGCGATCTCTACCTTGAAGTGCATTTTCACCCGCATCCGCGATTCCGCGTAGAAGGTCGCGACCTGCATCTCGCTTTGCCGGTGGCCCCCTGGGAAGCGGCGCTTGGCGCGACCATCGCCATTGCCCTGCCGGCCGGTCATCAGGTCAAGGTACGCATACCGGAAGGCGCACAGAGTGGACACAAACTTAAAGTGCGAGGCAAGGGGATTCCGGGCGATTCGTCAGGCGACCTTTACCTGAACATTGAGGTGGTTCTACCCGACGCCAGCCACCCGCAGGCACGTCAGATTTACGAAACGATGCAGCGCGAGCTTGCCTTCAACCCGCGCGCTGAATGGGAAAACACAAGATGAGCTCACAGGATAATTATCAGGGGAACCCCGGCCAGGTCTTTGCCGCCGTGGTCGTCGACGATCAGGTGTTCGATTTAGACCAGTTCGCCCAGGTCTGTGGCGTCTCGCTCGAGTGGGTGAGCACGCATGTGCAGGCCGGCATCTTCAATGTACCCGGCGACGAGCCCGCACGCTGGCAGTTTTCCGGCCACGAAATCCGACGAGCACGCCAGATCGATGCACTCGAGCGCGACTTCGAGCAATTGCCCGAACTCGCGGCACTGGTGATCGACCTGCAGGACGAGGTTACCCGTCTGCGTGCGCTGGTGCGTCGCGGCGACTAGGCGGAACGAACGGGCCAACCAAGCTGGGCCGCCGGCCACCTACAATCCGTACTTGGTAACGTCAGCCTGATCCACGCACTGATAGTTTGTGGTGCACTGTGAAAGTGAGCATATTCTTGAGGTCTGAATTGCCACTTGCTTTCTCTGTCTGCATAGTGTCTCGGCTCTGGCAAGCACCTCAGCAATTGCCTTGTCTGTGAACGGGTGATTGAAATTCAGATAATTCTCGTCGGTGTCATAAGCCACAAGCTGGTAGTCGGCACAGCCTGCCAGCAGCAGGATTGTCAGACTGGAGATCAGGAGCGTTCTGTTCATGATTGATCAATTTTCGAAATGTTGGAAACAAGTATTCAAAAACGAGGAGTGCGCGCTACGACATTGATTTCGATATCAAGCACAGGTTCTCGAGTATCCTGATTCATACCACCCCGGTCAATTCCACGCCTTTAGCAAAGAGCGGGTCAATAACCATGCAGATCAGCCTACCCCTTCCGGCTTCGAATCTTGACGCATTCCTGCGCCAAACGGCGATTGACTGAGCACCCGGTGCCAGCGATACTCACAGAAGTCTCTCTGGATATCCTGTCCTTTGAGCATGTGAAAATGAACTCAATACTGATCGGGCATGGGGGTAGAAATGGACGGAAAACTTTCAGCAGGATTACGCGGGTTGCTTGTTATCAGTGTTCTGCTTGTTTCTGCCTGCGCCGGTTACAGCGGCAGCAATCTGAGGCCGGGTGTGTCGACGCTACCCGAGGTCATAGCCTCGATGGGCGAGCCGGCGATGGTCTGGAAGAATCCGGATGGAAGCGAACAACTGGCTTTTCCGCGCGGCCCGGCAGGCACGCAGACTTTCATGGCGCATGTCGGGCCTGATGGAAAACTGCAGCGCATCGAAGCGGTGCTGGACATGGCGCATTTTAACCGTGTCCAGGCGGGAATGAGCAAGGACGAGGTTCTACGCGTCCTTGGTCCCTCGGGATCAATGTGGACACAGTTTTACTCGAGGAGCAATGAACTCGCCTGGTCATGGTTGTTCTGCAACAGTTGGAATGTTCAGGAATTTTTTGACGTGATGTTCGACGCGAGCACCGGTATCGTACGTTCAACGGGGCTGCACCCGAATTTGATGGGTGATATTCAACCCATTTGCAGTCAATGACGCAAGTGCTGGATAACTCGCCGTGCGTGCAAATCGCTGCGCAGCAGTCGGACAGGAAAAATTATTACGCAGAACGCCGTGGGTTCGTGAAAAAGTAGAGTTCTTGTATTGACGACATGAAATCGAAAGGTGGCACATATGAATGATCAAGGCTGTCAGGTCCTCGTCACGGGTGCCAATCGCGGAATTGGCCTTGAATTTGTCAGGCAATATGCCGGCGATGGCTGTCTTGTCATCGCCTGTTGCCGCGATCCGCTCAAGGCCGCGGTGTTAAATACCCTGGCTGCCAGTTCTGGAGGAAAGGTTTCGGTGCATGCGCTCGATGTCTCCGACTTCAGCCAGATCGAGCGTCTGGCGTCGGAACTGAAAGATCAGGCCATCGATTTGCTCATCAATAACGCAGGCTTCTATCCTCACGGATCCTTCGCTTCAACTGACTACGATGAATGGCAGAAGGCCTTCCTGATCAACACCATGGCCCCGCTGAGAATGGTCGAGGCTTTTGTTGAGCATGTCGCCGCCAGTCGCCTGCGCAAGATCGTCACGCTCTCAAGCAAAATGGGCAGTATCACCGACAACGACAGCGGCGGCAGCTACCCCTACCGAACCAGCAAGGCCGCCGTAAACATGGTGATGAAGAATCTCGCAATTCAACTGAAACCTCGTGGCATCGCTACCTGCACGCTCCATCCGGGATGGGTCAAGACCGATATGGGCGGTGCCAATGCACTTATCAACGTGCAACAAAGCGTCACCGGGATGCGGACCGTGATTGACCGGCTATCGACCGACAACGCGGGGCGATTCATTGCGTACGATGGTCAGGAGATTCCCTGGTAGCTGCCAAGGATAAATAGCTTCCAATCATCCATAGTCATCTGCCGGCAGGGTCATTCAATTGATTGGCGTCAGAACAACTTTACCCGGCTGATTGCCCTGGCCTTGAGCTCACCTCAATTCTTCCTGGAGTAACTGTATTGAAGATTTGTGACCCGGATGCTGATTTACTGTGCGACGAGTTCGATGTGATCGTCGCCGAATTGCCGCTTGCCGGAGCGAGGATTCTTGAACTCGGCTGTGGCAAGGCAGAGAAGACCCGGGCTATCGCACAGTCCGGAAAAGTAGCCTCTATCCTGGCTCTGGAAGTGGATGCCATCCAGCACGCCAGGAACCTGCAGATCGCAGACCTGCCGAATGTCAGTTTTTGCCAGGGTGCTGCCGAAGCGATCCCGGCAGCGGACAGTGCGTTCGACATCGTCATGATGTTCAAGTCACTGCATCATGTACCCATAGACAAGATGGACCTTGCGCTCAGCGAGATCAGGAGAGTGCTTAAACCAGGAGGGCTGGCCTGGATCTCCGAACCCGTCTATGCCGGAGAATTCAACGAGATCCTGCGCCTGTTCCACGACGAGAAGCCGGTTCGGGAAGGGGCCTTTGCTGCAATCCGGCGCTCGGTCGACGATGCTCGCTTCTCACTCGTCAGGCAACGATTCTTTTCCACCCCCAGCCATTTTGAAAGTTTCGAGCATTTCGAGAAGCGGATCATCCGGGTTACGCATACCAACCATCAACTTTCGCCTGAACTGCTTGCTGCGGTACGCAGTCAATTCGAGAAGCATATGACCCGCCAGGGCGCCGATTTCAGCAGTCCACTCCGAGTCGATATTCTGCGTAAGGTTTAGACCGTCAAATCGCATGCACGGCGCGCAGTGCCGAAATTTGCGCATCACTGTGCCCGAGCTCGCGCAGTATCGCCTCGCTATGCTGCCCCACCGCAGGCACCGGGTCCATGCGGTAGTCAAACGCGTTGCTGCGACCGGGCGGCAACAACGCAGGGATGTCGCCGGCGGGCGAGCCCACGCTTTGCCAGCGCTGGCGCGCCTTGAGCTGTGGGTGCGACCACAGGCCGGCCATGTCGTTCATGCGCGCGTTGGCGATCTGCGCCTGATCGAGGCGCGCGACCACCTGCTCGGTGCTCAGTGTGCCAAAAACATCGAGGATCAGGGCCTTGAGCGCGTCGCGGTTTTCATTGCGCCGGGCGTTGCTGTCAAAACGCGGATCGGTGGCAATGGCGGCGTCATTGAGAACGCCTGTACAGAACACTTTCCACTCGCGTTCGTTCTGCAGGCCGAGCATCACGGTGCCGCCATCACCGGCCTGGAACGGGCCATAAGGGTAGATGCTGGCATGCGTTGCGGCGGTGCGCGGCGGCGGCGGTGCGCCCGCATGGGCGTAATACATCGGGTAACTCATCCACTCGGCCAGCGCTTCGAGCATCGACACGTCGATGTGGCTGCCCTGCCCGGTTTTACCGCGCAGCAGTAATGCCGAGAGGATGCTGGTGCAGGCGTACATGCCAGCGGCAATATCGGCCACCGAGACGCCCGCCTTGCTGGGTGCTTCGGGCGTACCGGTGACCGAGAGAAAGCCCGCTTCGCTCTGGATCAGCAAATCGTAAGCCTTCTTGTCACGGTACGGGCCGTCGTCGCCATAGCCGGAGATGTCACAAACGATCAGCTTTGGGTGCACCCCGTTCAGCGACGCGAACGACAAGCCCATGCGCGCCGCCGCGCCGGGTGCGAGGTTTTGCACCAGCACGTCGGCTTGTCCCAGAAGCCGTGTCAGAACTTCAAGCGCCGGAGCCTGCTTGAGGTCAAGCGTCAGGCTTTCCTTCGAACGGTTGGTCCACACAAAATGCGAGGCCTGGCCCTTGACCCTATTGTCATAGGAACGGGCAAAATCGCCGGCGCCGGGTCGCTCCACCTTGATCACGCGTGCGCCCAGGTCGGCGAGCTGGCGTGTGCAGAAAGGCGCCGCAATGGCGTGTTCCAGGGAGACGACGGTGATTCCGTCGAGGGGACGCGTCATGAAATCAACCTTGATCTTTCCTGATTTGCCATGATGTCCGCTTGTCCGACGAAGATGTCATATTGCGTCACTATCCTTTTTCTGTAGCGGCCTGCGAGCAGCGCACCGATTTTCCGCAGGGCGTAACGCAATGCGTCCACCTCAGTGCATCAATAGTCTTACGACGCCCCATAGCGCGCCAAACCAGAGCCCTAAAAAGGCCAGGATACCGAGGCCGAAGCCGATGCCGCGTTTGGCCGGATCGTTCTGATAGGCGATGGCATACCAGACGCGGCCGACCAGCCAGATGGCCCCGTTCAGACCTGCTCCGCGGTCGTCGATCAGGCCGGCATACAACCACAGCGCCGGCAGCATCAGCACGGCGTTTTCCAGCGTGTTCATCTGGATGCGGAAGGCGCGCTCGAACATTTCATGCCCAGTCACCGCCGGGGCCTTGATGCCGTAGCGCACCCTGGCCCGACCGGTATTCAGCGCCGTGAAGAACAGCAACAAAGCCACCAGCAAGGTAACGAGGGAAGTGAAGGGAAGGGAAGTCATGGTGTACTCCTTGGTAAATTGATTGAGCCCGAACTATAGCCTGTGTCATTCAGAGCATACAATGCATGCCAATTCCCTGAGCCTGCAAATGACCAATCCCGAAACTCCTGCCCGCGTTGTCGTGGCTTTGCTCAAACCGTACCGCCGTCGCGTCATCCTCGCGCTCATTGCCCTGGTGCTCGCGTCGCTGGCCATGCTCGGCGTCGGGCAGGGCTTGCGCGCCGTGATTGACCGGGGCTTTGCCGCCGGCGACCCGGCCTGGCTCGATCGTGCGCTGCTGGCCATGTTCGGCATCATCACCCTGCTCGCGGCAGCGACCTACACACGCTTTTACAATGTCTCGTGGCTCGGCGAGCGTGTCACCGCCGACCTGCGCCGCCGCGTCTTCGACCACCTGCTCTCGCTGCCGCCCTCGTTTTTCGAACAGGGACGTACCGGCGCGGTGATTTCAAGCCTCACCGCCGACACGACACTGATCGAACACGCCATCGGCTCCAGCCTCTCGATCGCTCTGCGCAACCTGCTGATCCTGATCGGCGGACTGGCCATGCTGTTTACCACCAACCTCAAGCTCACCTTGATGGTGCTCGGCGGCGTGCCGCTGGTGGTGATCCCCATCGTACTCTTTGGCCGGCGCGTGCGGCGCCTCGCGCGCATCAGCCAGGAGCGGGTCGCCGATCTGGGCAACCGCATCGACGAAACCATTCACGAGATTCGCATCGTTCAGGCCTATGGCCACGAAGACACCGACCGGCGCGATTTCGCCAGCCTCGTTGAACGCGGCTTCGCCACCTCGCTGGACCGCATCCGTAACCGGGCGACGCTGGTGGCGGTGGTCATGGTGCTGGTATTTGGCGCCATTTCGCTGATCCTGTGGGTCGGCGGCCACGATGTTCTGGCCGGCCGCATCAGCCCCGGTCAACTCTCCGCCTTCGTCTTTTATGCGGCGCTGGTGGCCGGCTCGGTCGGCGCCCTTTCCGAATCGTGGGGTGACTTGCAGCGCGCCGCCGGTGCCACCGAGCGCCTGCTCGAACTGCTCGCGGCACAACCCGAGGTCAGCCGGCCCTCGCATCCCCAGTCGCTGCCTGCGAGAGCACGCGGCGAAATCACTTTTGCTGACGTAAATTTCCGCTACCCCTCGCGTCCCGATACGCCCGCCCTGGCCAACTTCAGCCTGAGCGTGGCGCCGGGCGAAAGCGTGGCGCTGGTCGGCCCCTCGGGAGCGGGCAAAACCACGGTGTTCCAGTTGCTGCTGCGCTTTTACGATCCGCAGTCGGGACAACTGTGCCTTGACGGCGTTCCCCTCTCGGCGGCCGACCCGCTGGCGGTGCGCCGCTGCATCGCCCTGGTCCCCCAGGAGGCGGTGATCTTTGCCACCAGCGTACTGGAGAACGTGCGCTATGCCCGCCCGCTGGCCAGCCCCGACGAGGTGCGCGCGGCCTGTGTTGCCGCCCACGCCGATGACTTCGTCAGCCAGTTGCCGCAAGGCTACGATACCGACCTCGGCGAACGCGGCGTGCGCCTCTCCGGTGGCCAGCGCCAGCGCATCGCCATCGCCCGCGCCCTGCTCGCCGACCGCCCCATCCTTCTTCTCGACGAAGCGACCTCGGCCCTCGACGCCGAGAGCGAGCGCCTGGTTCAGGGCGCCCTGGAAAAGCTGATGAAGAACCGCACCACGCTGGTCATTGCGCATCGGTTGGCAACCGTACAACGCGTCGAGCGTATCGTGGTCCTGGAACACGGCCGCATCGTCGAGGCCGGCAACCACGAGCAACTGGTAAGGCAGGATGGACTCTACGCCCACCTGGCAAGGCTGCAATTCACTTCCTGAAACGTGCAGGCCATATCAGCGCGCCTGGTGACGAGAACTGATACGCCGTGGCGAGCGTGGGGCGGGTTTTGCGGGTATAAGGGTTTCATGATTGAAACCGCCTGGAATCGGCAAATCAGGCGTTCGACATTCAGCAGTGCTATTCTTGTCTGATCGTCAGCTTTGAAGCCTGGATCGGTCGCTGGCAAAGGCTGAAAACATCGAGTTTCACGCCTGCTCCACCCTCTAGGTCCGACACTCGTCGCACAGGAGTTTGATTACCTCGCTCGTAGCGAAGGCCGCTTACGGGGGGACGTCTGCTGCAGCAAGGTGAAGAAACAACTGAAAACCGAGGTACGTCTCCTATTGTCGCACCTATTATTACGGCCCATATTATTGGTATCGGAAAGATGTTGAAATATGTCTTTCTGGCGTGGGTAACGGCCCACTATCCGGCACGCTTTATTGACTATCGCTGAACAATCGGAACTGGCAGGGCTGCCAGCCGATAATAACCGCCATCCTGAAGACATCACAGGCAGTAGCCAAAAAACGCATCGCACGAGCACGGCACACGGTCTCAGGGTCGCCTATTG
>NZ_JAEUOI010000042.1 GCF_016790145.1 Propionivibrio sp.
AGCCAGCCTTGCGTATTTCTGGCGCCACTGTATTCTGCTGAGCAATCGATTACCGCCCAGATCCGGCGCCTGAAGACCGATGTAACCACCTTGCCCGCCTTCGATGCCGGAAAGGCAATTCCCTGGGTCGAGCAAAAACTCACCATCGAACTAGCCGATAGTCAAAAGGCCGCCATTTGCCTTGCGCTGACATCAAAACTTATGGTGATTACTGGCGGACCCGGGGTCGGCAAGACCACGCTGATCAATTCCATCCTGACTATCCTGGCCGTTAAAGGCGTCAAGCCCTTGCTGTGCGCACCCACCGGACGCGCGGCGAAGCGTCTTGGTGAATCAACCGGTCTGGAAGCCAAGACCATCCACCGCTTGCTCGAGGTCGATCCGAGCAATGGCCAGTTCAAGCGCAACGCGGATAACCCCCTGGTGTGCGATCTTCTGGTCGCTGACGAATGTTCGATGATCGACGTGCCGCTGGCCAACCACTTACTCAAGGCAGTAGCCACGTCCACAGCGGTGATCCTGGGGGGTGACGTCGATCAACTGCCCTCGGTCGGGCCTGGACAGTTCCTTTGCGATCTCATCGACTCGGGCGCGGTCCCCGTTGTCCGGCTGACGGAAGTATTCCGTCAGGCGGCCAGTTCGCGCATCGTGCGCAGCGCCCATCAGATCAACCGGGGGATTTTTCCGAACCTGCCGGAAAAGGGGGAAGTCTCGGATTTCTACTTCATTGTGGCCGATGAACCCAAGGTCATCGCGCAAACCGTGGTTGATCTCGTGCAAACGCGCTTGCCCAAGAAGTTCAAGTTCGATCCGGTTCGTGATATTCAGGTTTTGTGCCCGATGAACCGCGGGATCACTGGCGCCCGGGGGATCAATCAAGCCTTGCAGGCCGCGCTCAATCCGCCTGGCGAACACAGTATTGACAAGTTTGGCAACCGCTTCAGCGTCGGCGACAAGGTGATGCAGATCGAGAACAACTATGACCGCGATGTGTTCAACGGGGATATCGGTTTTGTCACCGACATCGATCAGGACGATGAGGAACTGGCGGTTGAATTCGATGGCCGGCTGGTCTGTTATCCGTTTGGCGAACTCGATGAACTAGTGCTGTGCTATGCGACGACAATCCACAAGTCGCAGGGCTCGGAATACCCGGTGGTGGTCATTCCGATTTCGACCCAGCACTACATGATGCTCAAGCGCAATCTGATCTACACGGGGATTACCCGTGGCAAGACCCTGGTGGTGCTCGTCGGCCAGAAAAGAGCGCTGGCCATGGCGGTCAAGGGAAAGCAGGTGGACAAGCGCTGGTCGAAGTTGAAAGAGCGTCTGCTGACGATGGGCTAACCGGCTACCTCAGTCAATTGAATTCATCGTGCAGGTTTGTCCTAAGCGCCGTCGCCAACGGCGAATCAGGTGTTGCTGCACAAACCCTTTGACCGGACTATGCTGATTTGATTGAAGAGACTTCATCACTCAAATTCCCAGTTCCTCTTTTCATCCGAAGGGACTTTGTCCTGCTCGAGTCAGAACGCGTAGCCCGCTCAATGGGATCCGCACAGCAACAAGGAATCCAAAGCGGCTATCGCTCTGACGCATAATGTCCTGTGCGCCACGGACTTAACCTCACCAGTTGCCACGCATCGCTTGCTGCGTCTTGCAAGCCGACACCGATTTCCTGCTGTGTCTCGATGACCCAGGGAATTTCGGCTTCCGGATACTGAAGTCACCGCGCCGATCCTTTTCATCTTGCGATGACCAGCGACCTTTCGGGCTGCGTTTTGCTGACGGCGTAACGATCTTTCCTACCTCAACATGACTGCATGTTCTTTTGAGGCCAACAAACGATTTAGCCCTGTTTTTGTTCACCGGCAATGACGAAAGACCATTTCCGCACCTACACCCCCATTTTTGGAGAGGTATCCGTGTCGGCAGAACTTTTCTGCTGTGCAATCATCGGTCACAGTAATCAACACAGAACGACGAAAGGCACACTTTTAATTACTTTCAACCTGATCGTACGGTTTTGCTTACAGGTTCAGTCTGCGAAACAGACGATGTGGGTTGAAACATCCATCGGAGTATTTGATGACCTCGACCCCTCAAAAATTACCCATGAAGAAATGGATGCGCTCAAGCAGCATTCACTTCTTTGAACGCAATCAGGACGCCCTGTCTGCGCCCGGCTTTGTTTCGCTCTCCAGCGCCATGATCGTCAAAATCATGGCATCCGGTTTTGAGGTGATTACTCCTTGCGGTCACCCCGCAAACGCGGCGTCACTGTCCGAGAAGCGAGGAACACCTGTAAGCCAGCTCATGGCCCGTGGCGGCTGTCGAAGACAAAGGCATTGGCAATCGCGCTACCATTGCGCTTCTTCATCAACTGGGGACTACCGAACCTTGCACCACCGCGGCAGGAATTCAATTCATCGAACCGCGGGATACGAGACCCCTACGTCCGGTGGTGTGGAAGGGAGGGCCATGAGGCTTCTTCCTGTCCTGATTATTGCCACCCACGGCCAACCGAAAATACCGGCCAAATTCGAAACTTCCAGCCGCCGTTTCCAGCTTGATCAGCGCACCTGAAACACCCGCGCATCGTTCCGCACCCGGTAGGTCGAGGTGATCGCGGTCATGTAGTTTTCCCGCTCGGTGCCGTCGTCGTCCTTGAGCACGGCGCGGCAGTTGAAGGTGGCGTTGACGTAGTTCTGGGTGACATCACTTGAATTGAGCCGCGAACTGATGCCGTCCACCGTCACTTCGTAGAACACCCAGTTGGCCGGCACGTCCACCCAGCGTTTGACGCGGCTTTCGGTGGAGTGCAGGTGGCGGCTGTTGGCGTTACCGGTGATCGGGAACAGGTTGGTGGCGTCGCCAACGCCGCCGATGTGCTCGTTGAGCAGGTGGCCGCGAATGTACTTGTCAGGACTGGATTGGCCAGGATCGGTTTCAAGCTTGCTCATCAGCATGCTTTGCGCACCGGAGCGTGGCGGACTGCCGGGGTGGGTGCGGCGCCATTCGTCGTTGAGCCAATCGATGGTCATGCCGACGCCGACGGTATCGCCGCCGAGCGATTGGGTTCGCGGCTGGTAGCGGGTGACGCGCGGCGTGGATGGATCGTCGAAGATCCCGAACAGTGTGCGCAGGTTGGTGACGACGATGGGGTCGTCGGCATTGGCGCGCAAGGCCGTTCGGGTGGCGCCGATCAGCGGGATGGCGTTACGTTTGCGGGCCGGGGCATTGGCGATGTTGGCCGCAGCGAGGAAACGGTCAAGGCGCGTTTCGACCGGCTGCGGATCGCGGCTGGCCACCATCGGGCGCGGATTGCGCTCGTCGCCGACAAAATAGACCTCGTGGCTTTCGCCGCCGGCCGTACGGAAGGGTTTGCGCTGGCGCCACCATTCGGCGACGCGCCCGGCAGCGCTGCGGGCAGCGGTCATGAAGCGCCGGCCGAGATTGACGATCCACGCCACAACCCGATCCAGCGCCCGGTCGATCGGGGCGCGGATGCGGTTGATGATGTTGGTTACCGCGTCGCTGACCCGACCGAGGCCAACCAGCCGGGCGAGGAAACTGATGACCAGCGTCAGCAGCCCGGCCATGGTCTGCTCGACGCGGTTGGCGGCGGCCGCGATGACGCCGCTGGCGATGGCGGCAATCGAGTCGATGAAGGCAGCGGCCACCTGGGCGATCTGGCGCAGACGTTCGACGAAGAACATCACCGTGTTGTAGATGGCGATGATGGCCTGGATGAAGGCGCCGGCCGGGTTGAGCATGCTCACCAGCCGGGTCACGGCGGCCATCACGATGTTGTTCCGGACGAAGGCCATTATCTGCTCCATGACCATTTCGCGCAGGTTGGAGAGGCTTTCACGGATTCGTTCCCAGGCCGCGGCCGGGCCGTCGCGAACCAGCGTGACGACGATGTCGAAGCCGGTTTCCATGGCATTCACCGCCGTTTCGCCGACGGCGCGGACTAGCTTGCTGCGGATGTTCTGCCAGGTCAGGCCGAGCACGCTGAGCACGAACTTGATGATTTCCTGCAGCGTCAGCGCCTGCGGAATGTAGATGTTGGCGCCGCCCATCGCCCCGGTCAGCCAGCCGATCAGCGCCGCCCGCAGGTGGGTCAGGATGTTGCTGGCAAACTGGCGGAAACCCTGAACGGCAGCACGCACCAGATTGCGGACGAAATTGACCGGGTTGGCGACAATGGTCCGGAAGGCCCCGGCCGCCCGCCGGAGGTAGGGCATGACCGCCGGCGCGACGACGTCGAAGATGATTTCGAGCAGGCTCATGACCTGCGCGCCTGCCCAACTGACAAAGCGCCCGGCGAAATCGCCGAAGACGCGGACGATGCGCCCGAAGGTCTGGACCGGCGTCAGCAGGTCGTTGATGCCTAGGCTGCGCAGCGTATCCATGAACAGGCCGGGCAAAGCGGTGACGAAGCCCATCAGGCCGGCCAACGCGCCCTGGAACCAGGCCATCGCCCGCGGTACGGCCCGGCTTTCCTGCAAATTGCGCCAGACGTCCTCTTGGCCGATCAGGCGCATGAAGCCGCCGATCAGCGTTTCGGCCGTGCGCGGCACCGCCTCGCCGGTTATCGGGTTGCGGCCGAGTACGGCACAGAGCAGATCCCAGCCGCGCGTGCCCTGCGCCAGCCCGGCCAGTGGCCGCAGCACGGCATCGCGGATGAACTGGAGGATGCCGCTGACCAGATTGCCGACAAAGCGGGTGATGCGAGCGATCGGCTCGGTGACGATGCGTTTGGCGCGCTCCCAGACGCCACCCAGATCGAAGATGTCGGTCCAGCTCAGCGAATCCAGGAAACGGTCGACCGCCTGCCGGATGCTGCTGGCGACCAGCC
>NZ_JAEUOI010000007.1 GCF_016790145.1 Propionivibrio sp.
AGCGCGTTGTACTGCACACCGGCGGTGTTGCTGAAGTTGGCCGTGCCGCCGCTAATGATAAGGTTGCCGCCGCTGTTGGCTAGTACACCGGTGAAGTTGGCGGTGCCGCCATTGACTGTGGTCGCGCCGCTGACGTTGTAGGCGCCGGCCAGATTGACCGTGCCGCCGCTGAAGATGACGTTGGGGTTGGCGATGCTCGATGCCGCCTGCAGGTTATGCGTGCCGCCGCTGAATTCCAGCGTGCCGACGCCAAGGAAACTGCCGTTGCTGGTGCCGCCACCGCCCAAACGCAAGGTGCCGGCGTTGATGTTCACCACGCCGGTACCGGCGCCTGTGGATGTGTTGTCGAAGCCAATGGCGATGTTCGTCGTGCCGGCTCCGCTCTTGGTGTAGGTGCCGGCATTGACAAAGGTAGACGCCGGGCCACCGAAGTCGTTGCTGATCTGATTGGAGACGGTGTTTTGGTCGAGCCAGGTGCCGTTGTTGTTCAGCGTCACCCCGCTGCCGGTGCGGATGCGGCCGTTACCGGCGCTGGGGGTTGTCCAGGTGGTGGTGCCGTTGAAGTTGACGGTGCGGCCGTTGGTGATGTCCTTCAAGCCGACGGTGTCCAGCGCCAGGTCGCTGGCGAAGGTGGTGCTGCCGGTACCGGTCATCGTGCCGGTGCCCCAGGAGGACGGGCCGGTGAAGGTCACCGCCTGGGTGCCGCTAATGGTACCGCCTTGCATGTTCAGGCTGGGGAACAGCACGCCGGCGTTGTTGCTGAAGTTGGCCGTGCCGCCGCCGCTCAGGATGAACGCGCCACCGCTGTTGACCACGGTGCCGGTGAAGTTGGCCGTGCCGTTGCTGACGGTGGTGGTCCCGCTGGCGTTGTAGGTGCCGGCCAGGTTGGTGGTGCCGCCGCTGAAGACGACGTTGGGGTTGGTGATGCTGGACCCTGCTTGCAGCGTGTACGTGCCACCGCTGAATTCCAGCGTACCGGCGCCCGCGAAACTGCCGTTGCTGGTGCCGCCGCCGCCCAACTGCAAGGTGCCGGCGTTGATGTTCACCACGCCGGTACCGGCGCCAGTGGTTGTGTTGTTGAAGCCAATGGCGATGTTCGTCGTGCCGGCTCCGCTCTTGGTGTAGGTGCCGGCGTTGACGAAGGTTGACGCCGGGCCGCCGAAGTCGTTGCTGATCTGATTGGCGACGGTGTTCTGGTCGAGCCAGGTGCCGTTGTTGTTCAGCGTCACCCCGCTGCCGGTGCGGATGCGGCCGTTACCGGCACTGGGAGTCGTCCAGGTGGTGGTGCCGTTGAAGTTGACGGCGCGTCCGTTGGTGATGTCCTTCAAACCGGGACCGCTGAGGTCGAGGCTGCTGGCGAAGGTGGAGCTGCCGGTGCCGGTCATCGTGCCGCCGGTCCAGATGCTGGCACCGCTGATGGTGACGGCCCCGGTGCCATTGAGTATGCCGCTGCTTTGCGTGAACGTTTTGAGAGACGACACACCGTTCAGCGTGAGCGTGCCGCCAGAGATCGTCGTTGCCGCGGTGTTGTTGATCACTCCGCTGACGAACGCTCCGCTGACGCTGAGTGTGCCGCCAGAAAAAATCAGGTTTTCTTCACTGGTGAGGGACGTAATCCCGCTACTGCCGCTGTTGAAGCTGATGGTACGCACCGTCGCTCCGCCGACATCGATGGTGACGGCATCGAGAGAGCCGGGCAGCGAGGGATTGCTGCTCCAGTTTGTCGCGGTAGTCCAGAGGCCATCGGCGTCTGGCACCCAACTGACCGGGGCGGCATGCGCGACGCCGACCAGGGTAGCGAAGAGCGCAGGCAAGAGCAGCGCTCTCGAGGTGTTGTGTGTCAGCCCAAGGCGGTGGCTTGAAGAATGAACGCCACTAATTGCGGCAGAAACGGCATTGGCCAGGGCACTGACGCGCAAACGCTTGGGAAGATGGCTCATGGTCTGTTCCTCTTGCTCTTGAAAAGGGTTATTGATGAAACGTGTGACTCGCATTGAACGCATTTGCCTGCCTCACTGCAGCCTGGACAAAGTGTGAGCAGATCGGTCCATAGCACTTGGAATTTACATCCAACACAAGCTTCCCGCAATAGTCCGAAAGTACTAACGTCTGCCGACAAACCCCAGCGCCAGATCTTGGGTTGCTGTATCGATACAACGTAGCTGATAACCGCGAACGAACCGGGTTACAGTCTCAAAGCCACACATCCGAAGAGCGATGGAAACTAGACAAAAAAAATAGTCAATCCGTTTTTACGAGTTCTCTGCGCTGGTTTTGTTCCCGACTTTGAAGCCGCCTCACCGGCAACCAGGCCTGCGGTATCGGGTTCGGCGTAGCGTGGCAGTCGTGCTGATAAACAAACCGGCGCTTGAGACCTTGCCGGAAAAAAGCAAGGCATAGCTCGACGTCGTTGCCCGTAGCTCGCGGCGTACCGGTGATCTTCTTCCTGGCACCCATGGCACGCAGGCTGACAGGTCACGTGCTTAGCATGCCGACATAAGCAATCGGCGCCGGCCTGCCAGCGCCGGCTTTGAATCAGCCTGCAGGCTTCACCAGACGCTACTGCAACCCTTCGGGAAACGATTGCCACGGCAGGGCAAGATGTCAATTGGGCAAGGCTCGCTCTTTTTCTATACGGCAGACGAGGAGCCCTTGACCGCTCGCTTCGTCACCGGCAACGGCAAGGAAGCGATTGAGTGGCTCGACATGGCCGGTGCCCGGTATGGCCGTCAGCTTGATCTCCACGGGCTGCAGCTTTCCGTCGATAACGATCAACAGGTCAACTTCAAGACCATCGTGCGATCGCCAGAAATACAAGTCCGTCTTGCGCCCCAAGGCCATGAACACCTTGACGGCTTCGGTGACAACCCAGCCTTCCAGCAGCGGCCCGCCCATCTGTCCGGTCAGCACAGCGGCAGCATCCGGCTGGCGCTTCAACAAGGCAACGAGGGCATAGTCGTAGAAATAGAACTTGGGTGTTTGCCCCCCGCTTGCCATAGTTGGCAAACCATGGCGGCAGAAAGTAGGCGATGTAGGACGCCTCAAGGACACCTCCCCAGGTTTTCACTGTCGGCTGGGTAATGCCAAGCTCTCGTGCCAGGTCGGCGACGTGAAATACCTGGCCATGGCGGGTTGCTGCCCGGTTGAGAAACTGATTGAAGCTGCGCAGGTCAGGAATATTGCGTATCTGCCTGACATCGCGCTCGATGTAGGTCGCAATATAACTGCGCAACCAGAGGTCGCGCCGATCGGGGTGAATGGCGGGAACCGGATAGCCGCCGTTCCATAAAGTCTCGCCGAGACCTGAGCGAGGGAATTCCGTGTACGAGAAAGGCGGAAGGATGCCTACCCGGCCTGCAAGCGATTCGCTCACACCGCGCATCATGCCGAACTGCTGCGAGCCGGTGAGCAGCCCATCGACCGCAACGCCCAGGGTCGGAATCAATCCGCAATATTAAATATCCGCCTGCGGGATGAGGCCAAGCGCACGCTGGTTTATCTGGCCATCAGCCGCAAGTTGATCGACAGCGCACCGGCCAACAGCCTGTCCAGCGTTCCCGTTATGCCGTGTGGCGGGTGCTGAGATCCGGCTCCCATTGAGAATTACAATTTCTTACAAATAGTCGATTCCAAACTTGAGCTCATTTCGCATACACTTCTTTTGCGACTTGATCGCAGTGTTTTTTACAACCTTGACTGGAGACCTCACCATGGCCGCAAAGAAAAAAACCGCAAAGAAGAAACCCGCCCCGAAGTAATTTCGGACAGGCTCTGCCTGTTTCGCGGTAAACAAAAAAAAGCAGGCGCAAGTCTGCTTTTTTGTTTTCTCGCTCCAATCCTTGTCACAATACCGGCATCCGTCTAAATGCCATCGCCCATGTCCTCTGCCCTGCCATCTGCTTTCCGGCCCCGCGACTTCTTCCGCTTCCTGATCGGCTCGGCGATGTACGCCATGCTGGCGATGATCCTGATCCAGGAATTTTGCAGCGCGGCAACGACCTGGCTGATCATCACGATCGCCCGCGACATCTCCGAAGAAAACATTTCGGCCGGCCCCTTCGAGTGGATCGTTGTGGCGCAAACGCTTTCCTATCTGGCCGGCGCGGTGAGCTGGATCTTTGCCGAGCGCGCCGGTTTCGGCGCGTACTCGCGCTACATGCTGTACTTCGCCCGCCAGAACCGCTACCAGACAGCCTTGCTCGGCGATACGGCGGCACGCGAACAGACCGAGCCCTTTCTCACCAGCGAAACCTTCCACGTCTGCTTCGAACTGATCTTTACCCTGCAGTTTCATCTGCGCCTGACTTTCCAGTTGCTGTTCACTTCGCTGGTGCTCGGGTTTGAAATCGACGCCGGTCTGCCGACGGCCTTTGCCGCCGCTTTCGTCATTCTGGCCACCCTGCAATGGTTCATGCGCACACCGCTGGCGGCGGCCTACCTGCAAAACCAGCGCATGACCAACCGCATGACGGCGCGCACTTACAACGCCTGGGACAACATTTTCAGCGGCAATCGTTACAACTTTGCTTTCTGGCACCGTGATTTCCGGCAGCGTCTTAGCGAAGCGCTGGCCGCGCAGATTCACGCCATCATGCTGCGCGAAGGTTGGAGCGCGATCAGCGGGATGATCGCGCTGATCCTGGTGCTGTCGACCACCGCCTGGATCGCCGTGCAGTATGAAGGCGATACGGCGCTGCTGATCGCCCTGGCGGCGACGCTGCCCAAACAGATCGAGATGACGCTGGACATGCACCAACTCACCGTCGGCTTTACCGATCTGCTGGCGGTATGGACACGCATCAAGGGCATCAGCGAGCACCTGCATCCCTTGCCTGATGCCGGCTTTGTCGGGCGGATCGGTTTCGGCCGCATTGTGCTCAGGGAAGGCGAAAACGAGCGCACCTGCACTTCGCTCGCCGATGCCGTGCACCACGCGCTGGCCGCAGCCACCGGTCTGATCACCGTACGCGGCGGCAACGGCAGCGGCAAATCAACGCTGCTGGCGGCGCTCAAGGCGCATCTGCATGGCAAGGCTTATTACTGGCCAACGCAGGATCGACTGGTTTTTGCGTTCAACGTTGGTTTGTCCTCACCAGCAGCAAGCGAAGAAGGCGGAGAAGGCGAAGACGATGCACAAGAAATCATTGCCGCCGAAGAAGCCGCCCAGAAGAAAGGATTCTCGTCGGGCGAACGGCAATTACAGGTTTTGCGCGAAATTGTCGCCAAAACCGACTATCCTGTTTATCTGCTTGACGAGTGGGATGCCAACCTCGATGCCGCCAATCGTAGTTCGGCTGTCGCACTCGTTGAGGAGCTCGCGCGACGGGCGCGGGTCATCGAAATATCCCACCGCGACCGGAGATGAAAATGCTCAATCGGCCACACCGCGCAGCGAATTTTTTACACCTGCTCGCCTGTTTTCTGCTGATCATCAGTCGTTCGGCGTTCGGCGTCGAGCCGGAGGTTATCGTTGGTATCGAGAAAAGCGGTGAGGCTTTTATCGTCGATGCAACAATCAAGGTGCAGGTACCTATGCGTAAGGCATGGGAGGTGCTGACCGATTTCGACAACATGACCGGCATTCTGAGCAACCTGGCGTCGAGCAAGATCGTCCGCCGCAATGGCAATACGCTGGTTGTGGATCAGGAGGGAACCGCACACTACGGAATTTTCTCGTATTCATTTGCATCCGAGAGAGAAATCCGGCTGGAGCCGATGAAGCGGATTTTTGCCAGGCAGATCTCCGGCAATGCAAAGCGCTTTGAAAGCGAACTGGAACTTTCGCAGAGCGGGCTCGTCACCCTGATCCGCTACCGCGCCGAGGTTGTTCCCGATTCGGGGATCGGTCGGACCTTCGGTGGCACCTTCATCCAGCATGAGGTCGAAGAGCAATTCACCACCATGGTAGCGGAAATGAAGCGACGATCAGCGCCATAGGGAAACGTCTCAATTGGCATATTTCGACAAATGTCCATGAAAAGGAAGCCGATCAACCCTGGGGAGGGTATCGATTTCTCCTCTGCACCCTCTTGACTCTGCGATTTCTGCGTTGAACGAGCTGGCAATTGCGTTTTAACGATTGATCAGACCTCGCCGGAGCCACAGGCCGCCCGGCGCAGGCGATCCGCCACCGCAGCCCAGGCGGGATCCGCAGGAACCTCCTCAACCACGATGACATCGTTAGCGGACCGATCAAGCTCGCGCAAGGCCGCATACAAGCCGTGTGCATAAGCTTCCGCTTCGTCCGGCAACTGGCTTTGCGCATGGGTCAGCACCGGGAGCGTTTGCCGGGTACGTGCCAGCAGAGCGCAGCGCCGCCCGCTTTTCTGCAATTCGGCAATGACTGCCGGCAATTGCTCGCTTGCAACCAGATACATCGGTGTCAGTGGCGCGTAGTGAGCTTCCAGCGAACCGGAAACGCGCGGGACGTTTTCGCCCAACATTTCTGCAGGCCACTCGGGCCGCACACCCGTGACCGCGTAAATCTGCTCCGGCGTGATGTGCCCAGGGCGCAGCAGGCGCGGCGGCTGATCGCCGTGACACGAAAGGTCGATGATGGTCGATTCGATACCCACTTGACACGGACCGCCGTCAAGCACCAGAGCCACCGTAGCGCCGAGTTCCTGATGCACATGCGCCGCTTCGGTCGGGCTGATGCGCCCGAAGCGGTTGGCCGACGGCGCCGCGATACCGCACAGCCCGCCCCGACCGCCACCAGCAAGCGCAAAGGCGCGTAGCAGGCCGAGCGCCAGAGGGTGAGCCGGCATGCGCAGGCCAACGGTTTCCTGCCCGCCGGTCACGGCGTAAGGCACTTCCGGCGCGCGTTTGAGAATGAGGGTCAGCGGCCCCGGCCAGAACGCTTCAGCCAGCTCCCAGGCGAGGGCAGGAATGTCCCGCGCCCAGCGTTCAAGATGCCCCGCGCCGGGCAGATGCACGATCAACGGGTGATCGGCTGGCCGCCCCTTGGCGGCAAATATTCTGGCCACCGCCTCCGGGTTCGCAGCATCGGCACCCAGCCCATAAACCGTTTCGGTAGGAAAGGCGACCAGTTTGCCGGCCTGCAAAAACCCGACGGCCCGGGTAAAGTCTGGCGTCATCCGGCAAGGCTCTGTTTTATTGGCAATAAGCGCGTAGGTGGCAAGGAAAGAACCGGGGTCAATTCAACATCAGGGCAAGTCCGTCAGCGTTTTTGACAAAACATTTTCAGTCTGGCTGGTGCGAAACTCGGTGAGTTTTTTCGCCAGGCCACGATCGTTCAAGGCCAGCATGGCCACCGCGAACAGTGCTGCATTGACCGCACCGGCCTCGCCGATGGCAAAGGTCGCCACCGGAATACCGCCGGGCATCTGCACCATCGCCAACAGGGAATCCAGCCCCTGCAAGTGTTTTGAAGGCATGGGAACCGCCAGAACCGGCAATTCGCTCTTTGCCGCCAGCACCCCGGCCAGGTGTGCCGCGCCGCCCGCCGCGCCGATCAGCACCTTGATACCGCGCTCCTGTGCGCAGGCGGCGTAATCGAGCGCCGCATCGGGCGTGCGATGCGCAGAGAGGACGATGGCTTCATAGGGAATGCCGAAGCGTTTGAGCATCTCGGCGCAGGAACGCATCACCGGCCAGTCGCTGTCCGAACCCATCACGATACCAATCATTGGATGTTTGACCATGCTCATTTCCTTAAACATTCACAGGTTCCATTCGGCGCAATAACCACAGGGCATTGCGCCGATGGCATTTAGTGCACCATGTGCTTTATTGCAACTTCCGGACGCTTGTAGCGCGCCCGACACTTTCCAGCGTATTGGCCAGCAGCAAGGTGATCGTCATCGACCCCACACCGCCAGGCTTGATCATGTCACCGGTAATCATCTTCGCTTTGCCGATCGCTGCAACATGAATGTCGGCGCGCAGGCAATGGGCCTTGAGATCTCACGCCTGCGAACGGCAATTTGTCGCCAACCCACATGATGAAAGCTGCCAGCCTGCCCGTTTCCCTCCCTTGCAGGGCTCATTCCGGCCTGGCAGCCGGAATCGATCGATTGGCACGGAGCATGTTCCACGTATTCCCAATCTCGCCCACCAGCCCCTCTCCCAGTGGGTGAGGGGAGATTCGTGAGTCGCTGGCGCAACTTCCAAGTTAAAACGAGTGGCGGATTCTACCGCAACTCAGGCCGCTTCGGTTTGTGCGGCCTGCGCGGCAGCAGCCCGACCGGCGGCAAAGGCGCGACGGTTGAGCTCGATGAGTTCGGGCTTCTTTGTGGCAAAGCGTTTGAGAATGCATTGTTCCAGCACCTCCGCCGAGAACGGCAGATGGTCGGAGATAGCACCGAGCATGACCGTATTGCCGAGCCTGATATCGCCGAGTTCCTTGGCAATCGCCGAGGCATCGAAGGAAAAAACGCGCGTTCCGGCAGCGCGCACTTCGGCGACCGGATCTTCAGGGTAATCGTAGAGGCCGATGTCGACCACCGGCGGCACCAGACGCCCGGTATTCATCAACGCCAGACCATCGGGGCGCAACATGTGGCGCCAGCGCATGCCTTCGGCGGCTTCAAACCCGAGCAGCACGTCGGCTGTTCCCGGCGAGATCTGTGGCGACAAAACCCTGGGGCCAAAACGCAAATGCGAAGACACGACCCCGCCGCGCTGCGCCATGCCGGCGACCTCTGTCTTTTTGACATCGTGACCAAAGGCAATGGCTGCCTCGGCCAGAATTTCAGTGGCCGTCATGACCCCCTGACCGCCGGTGCCGACTACGAGGATGTTGGTAATTTCAGACATCTTTGAAACTCCGAAACGCTTTCAACGCGAAGTACACAGAGACGCGGAGAACGCAGAGAAAAAATTGTCGTTCTTTGCGAACTCTGCGTCTCAGCGCCCTCTGCGTTGAAAGAGGTTAATGTGTTTTCACCACCCTGATCGGCATCGCCAGCATCTCGACAGGAACGATGGCGTCAGGGGCACAGGGTTGCAGGCAGAGGCCGCAGCCGGTACAGGCCGGGCTTTCGATGCGCACGAAGGAGCGCTCGACTTCACGGCCGTTGGCTTTGACCACCTTGTCGCGCCGCGTTACGTGGATGGCCGGGCAACCGACATCGACGCAGTTGCCACAGCCCGTGCATTTGTCATCGATGACCCTGAACGGCTTGCGCGCATGGTAGTCCTCGACCAGCACGCAGGGCTGGTTGGTGATGATGACCGAGGGTTCGGCAATTTTCGTTTCCTGGCGCAGCGTCTTGAACAGCGTCGGCAACTCGTAGGGATCGACCACATGCACGCGCTCTTCGCGCACGCCCAGCGCCTTGACGAGATTGGCGAAATCGACGCGCGGCGCTTCGTTGCCGTGAATGTCGCGACCGGTGCCGGGATTGCTCTGCCCGCCGGTCATGCCGACCGCACGATTGTCGAGCAGCAGCACGGTGACGTTGCCGCGGTTATAAACGATATCGAGCAGACCCTGCATGCCCATGTGCAGGAAGGTCGAATCGCCGATCACGGCGACGATCTTCTTGTCCTTTTCGGAATCGGCACGCCCCTTGTCGAGGCCGAGCGCCATGCCCATCGACGCGCCC
>NZ_JAEUOI010000059.1 GCF_016790145.1 Propionivibrio sp.
GCATCACGCAAGGGGCAAGGTCGGCACTACAGCGTGTTTTGACGGTTTTGCTCACTCCCATGCCATATCGATCAGACACTTATGCGCACGAAGCTCATCAAAAATCGGAAAAATTGCGGCGAATAGCGGAAGTCGGGTTAGCAGCATTCACAACTGACGAGGGCCGCGATCTGCTGCAACACGAACGCAGGTCAAGCCCGCCCGAAAGAACCGCTGGCATTGTGCCGCCAAGCTCGCACGCATCCCGCATGAATCGCTGCCAGTTGATTTAATCTTAACGGATCATGCGGTTTTCATCCCGGCACCGCCCCATGAATCATTACAAGCAACACGCGCTCAATCGGTTTCAGCCAGTACTCGACATTCTTTAGGCCATTCGATCGGAAGTTCTTCTGCAGTAATCGGTTCCCCGTCGCGGCCGGTGTAGGTTTGAGCGAACATGTGCGGCGAAACCTGGCGGAAGTCCCGTTCTCCCGTCTCTCGTTTCACCGAAACCAGAAGAAATACAGCCCCTTCTTTCCCGAAAAGCAGATCACCCATCTGCCCCGGGCCTGGGACAAAGACAGCGCGTACCATCTCGTTGCTTCGCAGATGAAGGCCATAAGCAGCAATGCCGGTTGCCATCTCGGCCACCGGGGTTAATGAGCGCTCGACGTAGGTCAAGTCTGAGTCGTAGCGATCATCAAGCCCCTGCTGTCGAGTGAATTTCAGAACCGCCTTGATGCGATCGAGCGATGTGAGGGCGCTCGGACCTCCTAGCCGAGTGATGTAATCCTGGAGCGTGTGTGCCTGCGCCGGGCTTGGATGGTTGAACAGGAGGATCTTGGTGCCGGTACTCTGTACGCCTTGGTATTTACAGTCCTCGTAATTGAAGAAAACGACACCACGAGGCACGGCCCCTTCGGGATTGAGGACTGGCTTGCCCTGCCAATTTTCGAGAGCTCGTCCAGCCTTGCGGTGCGGTTGTCCAGCCAATGCGTGTGTTGACCCGTCGCGATTCCGCATGTCTTGCGGGTAGTGTGTGGGATAGCGAAGCTCTTCCCCATCGAAGCATGGCACCGGCAATGAAAAGCGTAGCGCCTTGACTCGATCCTGGCTGGGCAGAACCAGCGCCGCTTCTTCAAAGGTCAGGGACTGAGGATCGTAAATGACCGGCAAGCTGTTTGCATTGGATTCAAGCATGGTGTTCTCCTTCTCAATTGTCGGTTGGAAAGCGTAGTTCAGATTGAGCGGTGGTGTTTCTTCGATCCGACCTTGAGTGCCATAGAGCTTCCAGCGTCGGATGTAGTCGAACACCTGGATGGGAAGCGCGGTCGGTTGCCGTTGTTCCGCAAGTTCCCCTCGTATTTGAGTGGACGACAGTCCGCGATCGAGGTCATCAATGGTGAGCACTTGCTGGTTATCAAGGCTTGCTGGCAGAGGTGTTCCGTCATGTCGGTCATTGACCAGCAGGGTTACTCCTGCGGGTCGATTTGACGGAGGAAGACCGGCGAGCCAACGCAGGGTGTCGCTGCCAACGATGTTAAAAACCTGCGCGCCGGGGTGGTAGCGCTGAACAGCCTGCAACACGTCCCACATCTCGCCTTCCCCCAGTTGTGCCTCGAGGTCAGGCGGCGGAACTCGCACGCCCATCACGGATTCAAATAGCAGTTCGAGCATTCGAACCCGGTGCGTCAATGGCTGAAGGTCTTTGTAGCGGGTGACCCGGTCTGGCACCACGTACACCAGGTCAAGGTCGAATTCAGTACGCATACGCTCGACCAGATCTCTGTGCCCCAAGTGCGGAGGGTCGAAAGATCCGGCATAGACACCAACCCGATGTGGCTCACGAGCTGGGCCAGAAGAGTTTCCATCGGTATCGAGCTGACGGCAACGGCGAGCGAGAGCGGCGCGCAATTCGCCTAAGGAGCCAATCGAGTACCGTGCTTGCTCCTCGCAACTCAGGTTCGCGGCGAACTCTGCTGATGCGCCACCATTACCTTGGATCTCGGCGCAGCGCCGCAACAAATAGTAATCCAGTTCCAGGCTTACGGCGTGGCGGATACCTTCCATTACCACTTCGCCGCCGCCGACGAATACCGCAAATCCGCCTTTCGACTTCGCGAGTGACAGCGCAGCGAGCAGTGGTGCGGACCAATCATCATGCACACCGGCGAAAGCCACCTTGTTAACCAAGCCAATTTCTCCGGCAATGGCGCCCCGCTGGATGAAGCCGACGACCTCGAAGCCATTGTCAAGCGCGGCTTCATGGACCGCGTGCTCGAAGCCATTGTCAGTGCCGCCGGTGATCAGCAAGTTCTGGTCGGGCGCGCCAATTTGTTCGAGCAGGGCGTGGGCCTCAGCATCGATAGCAGCCTCCGGGATCGGCGAGTGACCGTATTTCGAAAAGCCCGAAACTACTACAGGCGTTCGGTTGCCGATGAGTTCGATCACATCATCCAAGGTCAGTATTTGTTTGCCCTTACGCTGGAGTTCATCAATCAGCAGGCTGAAATGTCGTTCCTGCTCTTGTGGTATGGACTTGGCCACCGCCGGTTCCGGCTTCAGTTTGGTGAGTTGCGCTCGTGTTACGAGTAAGTCTTTGATGTTATAGCCGTCGAAATACTTGGTCATGAGGTAGTGAGTCGCGCCATTGGCCCGGGTACGCCCGACCACCGTGTAGCCGCCATCCTCCGTGACATGGCCGATGGGTGCCGGACTCTGGGCTGTCACCCGGTAACGGATCGCTTCGCCCTGCGACGTCTGGCCGCTCACTCGCACACCGCCACGCCCATCGATCAGGATGGTGGACAACGCTCCGCTCCTTCGGCGCGAGGTATCCGCCATTACCCGAAGAAAGCCGTTGGCCTTCAGTGGACCCGGAACGTCGCCGAACGGCGAATGACCGACGATCTCGCTGTCGATCCCCGCCCGGAGCAGGTAATCAATGGCTTCGACATCCGGGGCGCGGAAATTCCCTTCCTCTTTTTGTCGGAAAGGATAGATGAGGCTTACGTCATTCATGAACAGGGCTCCGTTGCCTTCCTGCGCCGTCGCGTCCCAGATGGCGTCGGCGTAGCGCAGAAAGCCGTCGGGAATATGCTCCCCCAACCCGCGTGTGCGGATCGCCTGTTCAATAGCCGTAATCTGCGCACGAGCGTAAGCATTCAGATCCTCCACCCAGATGCGTGCGTTGCTGGAGCGTCCGGTTGCACCGGGGATAAAACCAATATTGGATCGAGAGACTCCGCCATGGTCGATGAGCACGTTTCCGTGAACGAGAGCGATCTGACCAAGGCGCAGAAATTCGAAGGCCTCTCCCCCGGGAAGTAGCCGGGCAACATAATCCTGTGCCGCCTCAAGACGAGAGATGGCCCGCCCACGCATCTCACCCAATTCCTGCCGATGGTATTCAAAGGCCTGCGTGGCGCCCTGCATGCAGAGCCAGTATTCGACTCGCTGGTCAAGTGTGTTTCGCCTGGCCAGTAAGGCCTCACGTTTGCCGGAGGTCGGCGGCTGCCAGATAATACCGTTGGCGCCAGCGTCACGTTCTGCTTGAGCCAACAACCAAGCATCGAAACCCGATGTGCGACATTCAAGCGCCGGTAGATTCCGCAATAGCCCGAGGCTCTTGACATCAAGGTTGCCGTAAACCCAAGCCACCCGTTCCGGATACCTGCGACGTAAGTCCATCAGAAGGGCGGTCAGCCTCAATGTGAACGGGCCACGGTCTGTGATATCGCCTGCAAAGTAGAGGCAATCGGCGGGGTCGACGAACTCTAGTTGGCCCTCCTTGACACACATCTTGCCCGCAGCTACCAACGCATCAATCGCGCCGTGCTGGCCTTCAAGATCCGTTATCACATGAGCGCCTCGATCCGTCAGCCAATGCACATGGGAGCGATGAGGCAAACTGGAGCAAAACGTGACCGGCTGGTTGACTTTGCTCTCACCTCGTGGCCAGTTGTTAAATTGATTCGCTAAGCCGGGGTTCATCTACATTCCTTCAATGGCACCCAAAGCCTAACGATTACGTCAATCCAATCTGTTGTTCAGACGACAGCAAAGAACAAACCGTCAAGCACTCCATCCTGCCTGAGATTATGTCCAAGGAGTACAGACGATGGTAAAACCTCGTCCTTGGCGTTAACAAAGGCTCAATACCGTAGGCTTCTATTATCTGCTTCAATTCCAGAATAACCGCGAGATTTAACAATTTCTATACCAAGTTGGGGGTATTTTGGAGAACTATCGGAGGTCTTGTTGCTAGATCCTCAAATTGCCGGTTGTTGCCTTTGCCAGGCCAGACGGTGCCTGATCGGGCCTGGTACGACGTTATGAGTTGACGGCAATTTCAAGGTAGCCGGCCAAGCCGGGCAATCTCGGCCTGCAGGGCAAGGATGTTCTGGATCTGGGTTTGTGTCGATTCGGTCATCCAGTCCGCCATCTTCAAGGCCCGCGCCTGGGCGGCCCATTTCTCTGCGGCCAGCGTATCGCCCAGACCGGCTGTTGCCTCCCAAAGGGTGGCGAGGATCCAGTAGCGTCTTTCGTTCCCGTAATCCTTGTCGATCAGCGGCTCGGCGTACTTGATGACTTCCTGCCGGGTCCGCCGGGCCAGGATTGAATCGGTGATGCCTTCGTCCCGGTTGCCAGCCTTCAGTTCGGTCAGAGCGCGCAGTTCCAGCAGGTAAGCCAGATTGATCCCGTTGTAATAATCCTGCTTGAGATGAAAGCCGCGAGCGTAAGCGTCGATGCTCTCGTTCAGGTCCCGATCCAGATGCGTGATCTCCCACAGGCGCTTGTGGACGGCGCCCCACAGGCCAAGGGTTTCCGGATCGTTGGTGGTTGCCGGGTTCAATCCCAGGAGGATTTTCCGGGCCACGATCAGCGCCTCCTCGGGGGTGGGCAACCTGGATTTGTAGGTGGCCAGGGCGAGTTGCTGGATTACGAAGCTGTCGTTGGGGCGCTGTTTGCGAACTTCCAGCAAAAAGCCGCAGGCCGCACTGAAGTCACCGGCCATCAGCTTCGCCTGAGCCTGATCCAGATTGGCCTTGGCCGTTGGCGCGACGGGTGCGTCCTCAACTATCGGGAGGTCTGCTGCCTGGGCGCTGAGTTGCCTGGCCTTGAGCATGAGGCCAGCCGTCGTACTGTCCAGGCTGAAAGGCGTGCTGCCCCGCGCTGACGTCCTGGAACTCGTGGATCCCGCTTGGGGCGGGGTCAGCTCAGGCAGGAAGGTATAGACCGGACTGTCGATATCGCCCTTGGCCAGGATGTCCGTGATGGCCTGCTTCAGGTCATCACGGAAGCGTTTCGCCTCCTTGGCGCCGATGTCCTCGCCGAGGTGTTTGTAACGCCGGATCACGATGTGTCCGACATCGAACGGGTTCTTGAAGCCTTCCTCGGCGACGATGATGGTTGCGCGCGGACGCAAGCCGTAGCGCACGCCCAGTTCGAAAGCGGCATTGACGTTGTAGGTAGACAGGTCGGCGATCACCAGGTCGGCCTGCAGCAACTGCTTGTACATGGGCACGTCGATAGTGCCGGAATGAACGATCTCGTCGGCACGGATGCATTCGAGGCCCGCCCCTTCCACCGCTTCCTTGATGATGGCATAGGAGGCGTCCAGATCGAGCACGCGCCCGTCGGTGAAATCGGTCTTCTTGCCGAAGCCCTGGACAACGAAACAGGTAGCCATCAGACAAACCCCCTGAAATGGTCGATCGTGAAATGCGCGGCGGCGTAGGTCGTGCCGACGCGCTGAATATCCGGGATGAATTTGACCGAATCCATGAGTTGCACCCTGGCCGGGTCAATAGCCTTGAGGCCCAGAGCATCCAGCCCCTCGCGCGTCACGTCCGGGTCATAGCGCACATAGGCGAACTGCTTGCTGCCGGTCCAGTTGGGGGTGTC
Organism: Propionivibrio sp.; assembly: GCF_016790145.1. GTDB lineage: Bacteria > Pseudomonadota > Gammaproteobacteria > Burkholderiales > Rhodocyclaceae > Propionivibrio. Next base: position 5,890 of record NZ_JAEUOI010000059.1, read on the forward strand.
CGGCGTGGTCAGCATGTCCCACACTTCGCGATCGATCTGGCCACCGTGGCGACACTCGCCGAGCAGGCGGCAAGCCATGTCCCAGCCGGCCGAGGCGGCATTCATCAAGGCCGACGGAATGCTCTTCGCATGGTCGAGCAACCACAGGTCGCCCTCCTTGAGTTCCGGCCGCGCCCTGGCCGCGTTGCCGGTGCCCACCGAGACGATCAGCAGCCTGTCCGTGCCGGTCGGCCAGTTGACCTTGTAGGGTGCGGCGGTAGCCATCTGGAAGGCGAGGAAAGCCGAGTTGTTGTAGGTGGTGACGCCGCCATCGACAAAGATGAACTGGTATTCGTCCGGCGTACCCGGCGCGAATGTCACCACCTCGGGCGGGAAAAAAGTCGGTGCGGCGGTGCTGGCGCGTACCAGTTGCCACAGCGGCAGATCGAGATTGCAGTCCTTGCGCGGGCTGCCATCGGCCTTGACGCGCTGGTTGTATTTGGCGCCGGGATTGTTGCTTACCGGCCAGGGCGAGTCGGTGGTGTGGTTGCGCAGCACCATCATCAGCAGCGTGCGCAGTCCCTCATCGCCCAGGGTGGCAGGTGGCGCGCCGGCGCCGTAGCCAAGGGCGTGGTTAAGTTCGCCGCGCAGTTTTTCCGCCAGCGGTTCGTCGTTGTAGCTGTAGCGCAGCCGCTTGAATACCGACGCCTTGTCAAACATCTGCTCGCCGCTGCCGACATAGAACTCGCGAATTTTGTCCATCGACATCCCGGCGGCGATGCAGGCCGCGATGATGGCCCCGGTGCTGGTTCCGCAGACGAAGTCGAACCAGTCGGCGAGCACCAGCCCGGGTTTGTTGAGCCGGGTGCGCAGATCGGCTTCAATGCGGGCCAGAATCTCGACGCTGATCAGGCCAAGAATGCCGCCCCCGTCACAGGTCAGGATTTTCTTGGGTCCGGGTGAGTTGATGCGCTCGCTTAGCTTGCTGGACATGGTTTGACTCCTTTTTTTGCTGCCTAAAAAAACTGATCCGTGTCATCCCGGCGCAAGCCGGGATCCAGGCCATCCGCATACAAGATCATCGATACATCACGAATCCCCCTGCCGGAACGAGGATGCGAATCGCCCGGCCGTTGCGCGCTTCAACGGGCGTGGTGGTGCCGATTTGCGCTGCATCGGTCGAATACAGGCAGGTCAATACCCCAGGCGCGCTGTGCAGCGTGGCGTCGATCGTCACCCAGGCCGCACGGGCGTTGTCGGCGTCGGTATTGATCGCCAGAACGATCTCCTGGTTGTCGAACAGGCGTGACCACGGCACCACCGAACGGATCTGTCCGCCGATCATGCGCGGCAGGCCGAAACTTCCCGGCTCGCCGGAATCGGAGATCTCGCGCAGGTACTGCCGCCCCCGGCGCAATGCCAGATGCGTGTTGCGCAGCGCCGTGACGTCGGCGATGAAGCGGTAGATCTCGTGGTTTTCGTCGAAGAAATGCCGGCCCGTGCTTTGCAAGGAACCGAAAGCGCCACCGAACATGCATTCGCGCAGGTAGCGGTCGTTGTTGCCGGCGCCGTCGAAAGCCTGCTCGGTACCGTAGTAAACGCAGGGGATGCCCATGGCGCAGAGGTTCAGTCCGAGTACCGCCTTGAGGTGGGCATAACCATTGTTGACCCGGTCGCCACAGAAGCGCCCCTTGTCGTTACCCTTGCGCACCTGGTCGTGATCGTCGAACAGGGTGACGACGTGCTTGCCGAACCACACGTGCGAGGACTTGTTCACCAGCGCCGAGTTGCGGAACAGGTTGAAGTAGTCAACCGGCTCGCGCCACCCCTTGGCCAGATAGTCCATGCGATCGGGGATGTCGTCGATGCCCAGCGCCGCGTCGAGCCCGGTGAGTTCCAGCGTATTGTAGGCGTTGTAGCGTCCACCGGTGATCTCGCCGACCAGGAAGAAGTTTTCCTTGCCCAGGGTCTGGGCGAATTCCTTGATGACCGCCGCAAAGTAGCGCGTCGCACCCGGTTCCATGTGCTTGACGGTGTCGATGCGGAAGCCGTCGATATCGGCGAGGCCGATCCAGAACTTGTACACATCGCACAGCATGGTGAGCGCCGGACTGACGTGGAAGGCATCGACAATGCGATTGTTGTAGGCATCGCGCTCATGCTCGCCGTGGTTGATGTCTTTCAGGGTGACGAAATCGCCCTCGAAATACTCGGGGTCGTTATCCCAACTGTTGATCCGTCCCTTGCGGGTAAAGTTCTCTGCCTGCTGCATTTCCGCCGGCCACACTGCATCGTTCGGCCAGGCGTAGCCGTGGCTGGCCGGGTTGATCGGGCCGAAGGGGATATTGGTTTCGCCGAAAGCGTTGCGCCAGCCGGCCACCGGGTAGGTTCCGCCGTCCCAGCGCGCGTCCATGGTGAGGTTGCCGTGCTCGTCCTGGGCGGGATAGCGGTTCGGGTTGTACTCATAGCCGAATACGTTGCCGCTGTGATTGAGGATGATGTCCAGGATGACGCGGATGCCGTGAGCATGAGCGGTGTTCACCAGGTCAATGAGATCCTGGCGGGTTCCGAAGTGCGGGTCAACATCGAGGAAATTCTGGATGCCGTAGCCATGGTACGAATGGCTGTCCGAGACCACCTGCTTGAACATCGGGCTGACCCAGACGGCCGTAACACCGAGGCGCTTGAGGTAGCCGATCTTGCGCTCCAGGCCCTTCAGCGTGCCGCCCAGCCACTCGTCGCCGGCGTCGGCCCAGGCGGCCCGGTCCGCCGTATAGGCGTCGTCGGGGAAGCGGAACGGTGGCGTGCTGCCGCTGCTATCGATATTCCCCGCGTTATCGCGGAAGCCCTGCTCGCGCCCGTCGGAGAAGCGATCGAGCATCAGGAAGTAAAGCACCTGGTCTTCCCAGGCGGCTGGTGAAGGCGTGTAGCCTGGCCGGCGCACGGCGTCCCAGTCGATGTCTTGCAGCCTGCGTTCAAGTTGATCGTGTGAGTTGTTGTCTATTGGCATGGCATTTACCTCCTTGGTGTTGACGTTGGGTCATTTGCGTCGGCTGGCAGATGACCAGAGTCTTTCTGATAGTTGCGCACCTTGCTTTCTCCTTCCCTTGCCGTTTTCACAACTGCGAGTTTGTATTCAGCAGACCAGGGCATTGCCGATTCGGTTCCGCGGTAAACGGGGTGGCTGCCTTGCGCCGTACCGGGTCATGCGATCACTCGTTATTCCTCAATAGCCCGAGCAGTACTGGAAGTGCATCGGATCCTTGTTGCGCCCGGCCCAGCGGCCGCCCCAGACGAAGCCAAAGCCCTCGAACAGGGCCACCAGGCGTGGATCCATATCGCCGGTGGTGCCCATGGCATTGGTGTTGGGGTTGAGGTCGATGGCGATACCCCAGGAGTGGGTTGACGGTTTGACCGCGCCCCGTTTCGGCCGAAAGACGTAGCCGCCGCCGTAGGTCTTGATGGTGCTCTGCAGGCCCTGCGCGACGATTTGCCGGAATACCTCTTCGATCAGCGGCGCGATCAGTTTGTGGCAACGGATCGAGGAGACGCTCTTGCTGGTATCCCAGGCCAGCGGGATTGAAAACGGCAGGGCGGCTTTTAGCATGCGTTCGGCTTCCCATTTGGGGTCGATGCTGCCGTCGTCGCGAATGTAACGCAGGATGTCGCCGAAAGTGTCGCGCACGGCCTGGAAACCGTGTGGCGCCGTCAGCCAGACGGCACCGGCGCGGGGCTGGGTTTTCGCCCTGGTCTTGACCGCCGCATGGCGGTCCTTGTTCGAAGGCAGCAGAATTTGCTGGCCGACGAAGATCTGCTGGCCGTCCGGCAGGCCGTTGTAGTCGGCCAGGGTTTCGGCCAGCGTGGCATCGCCGAGTCGGGCGCGGGCGATCCTGGCCAGGGTGTCTCCCTTTTGAATGATGTAGGTCTTTGCCATTTGTACTCTCCTTTTTTAAAGTGGATGGGTCAACCTGGCTTCCTGGCACGTACCTTTCCTGACTTGGGTGCGGGCGTTTTCCGTGAGCGGGCGATGACCGGGCTGGTGGCAACGGCCTCGTTCGTCGCCTCGTTGGCGGCTGGTCGTGGCCCATAGTAATCGGCCAACTGGTCAAGAACCTCGGCCCTGATACGGTCTTCACCGGCTGCGCGCAGGCGAAGGAAGCGGGCCAGCAAGCGCCATTGTTTGACGACGGAATCCCACTGGCGGGCGGACTGGGGAAGCGACTGGACAGACTGTTCGTAAAGCCGGTGGAAATCCGGCGCTGACGAGGGCTGTATCATCTCCGACGCTTTATCGGGCGGCGACGGCTGGCGATTTTCGTCGAGCAGCCAGGCGATCATTGGCGCATCGGCGCTGATCACGGCATCCCAGAAGTCCTTGCTGCTGGCGAATTGCCTGAGCGCCTGCTCGCCGCACCGGCGGGCGATGGCGAGCGACTCCTGCGCTGTCTGCACTGGCGTGTCGGCCAGCCAGTCCAGTGCCAGGGCGTTGAGGGTGTTGTAGGGGGTCAGGGCCGGGTCACCCGCCATGCCGCTCATGTAGGCCTGGGCGGATTGTTTCAGACAAGGTACAAGCTCGGCCCATTTTTTCCCCATGTTCAGCAGGGCGGCGGCCTTCAACTTCAAGGCACTGCCCAGCATGCCCGCGCGTTCGGCGTTGCTTGCCGGGTTGCCAGCGCCGCGCACGGCATCGGCCAGGGCTTGCAGGCGGCGGATGGCGCTGTCGATGAATGGCATGGCCTGGTCAAACTGATGCGTGTCGGCCAGTTCTCCTCCGTGGCGTGCTTCCATGTTGGCGAGCTGCTCGATGGCCAGCACGGCGACACGGCCCGACCTGTCTTCCTGCTGAACGGCGCGCTGGTAGGCATCCCGTGCGGCGTCAAACCCGGCGTCGCCCTGCTCGGCATAAAACCTGGCGATGGCCTGCAATACCTCGGGGCAATCCGCCCACTCCGGAGGGGCTTTGGCGAGTTGCCGCTGGACCCATTGCCGGTGTTGAGCAAAGGTGGGCGCTTTGGCGTCGCTCTTGCGGCGCTTGTTCCTTACCCGTTGCCCCTCGATGCTGGCCAGCAGTTCGTCCACAGCGACGTAGGGTCTGGATTTCTGCCCGGTTGCGGATTCGCTGCTGGTTTGCAGGCGATAACCGGGATCGCCGTAAGCCTGGTAAGCGCCCCAGGTGTTGCTTCCCGGATGCAACTGGAAGGCGGCCTTGCGTGCCTTGAATATGGCCTCGCCGAAGGTTTCGCCCTGGGTGATTTCATCGAAGAAGGTGCTGGCGAAGGTGCTGGCGGCGGCATCGTTGACCGCCCAGCCGGCGGCCACGACGCAGCGCACGCCCATCTCGATCAGTTTGCGCGACAGGCTGTAGGCCAGCTTGTTGGGCTGGCAGTGCGGGTTATTGACGCTGCCCAGGTGGCAGCAATTGAGGAAAACGAGCTCCGGTACGACTTCCATCAGGTCGATCTCGACGGCGGTGAGCAGCAGTCCGTCCGAGAGCACGACACCGGAATAGAGGCGTCCGTCCAGCCCCCTGGCCTCGAAGATGCCGTGCGCGGCAATCATCAGTATGCGGTAGGGACGGTCATAGAGCGTGGCGAAAATGTCGAGCGCTTCCTTGCCCTCCGGGCTGACGACGATGTCATTTTCGTTCCAGCCTGCACGGCGCAGGCTTGCACAGACGGCCTGCGCTTCGTGTGTGGCCTCCGGCAATCTGGCGAGCTCCTTGTTGTTGCCGCCAAAGCGCTTGTCGAAGCCCTCGGTACCGGGAGCGGCGATGATGCAGGCGGTGTTGGCGTTGGCCGTGCGCACCGTGGGCCGGTAGTGCAGGGTGGTCAACTGGCGGATCATGGGCATTCTCAGCACCAGCGCTTCGCCGTCGGCTTGCAGCAGTTCCCAGGGCAGATTGGCGGTGTAGCCGTCGAGCACCATGAGCAGTCGCGACTGCTCGCGCGCCACGGCCTTGTAATCGAGCGGCACCATCAACTGGAACAGGATGTGCCCCAGCTTCGGGTCGTAAGCGGGGTTGCGCCGCTGGTCGCGGATGATGGTTTCGATCAGTCCGGGCTGGCGCTGCTGCACCATGATTTCCGCCCGTGCGCGCTGGGACAGGAGCACGTACTTGAGCCGTTCGGGGAAATGGCGCGATTCGACCTGCGAGGCATCGGCCGGCGGGTTCGATAGGGCGCCAACGGTTTTATCAGAGAGTTCGGACTTGTCTTTCTCTGCTTTTTCAGCAGGCGGGCATTCCGTTTCCTCGGCATCGGCATCGGTGACGATGAGTCGCGACCAATGGCCCAGATCGCCTTCGACGTTCAGTCGATCCTGGATGCCTTCACCGATGACCAGGGTCGCGGCTGGATTGATTTGCGCGCCCATGCTCTTGAGTTCGCCAGCCAGATTCACGGGCAGGTCGAGCACGGCATGCGCGGCGGAAATGGCAGCATTGCGATACAACTCGATGAAACAGAGCTGGGAAACGGTCGCGCCGTTCTCTCGTGACTTGCTCAGCGCGTCGCTGAACTGATGATTGGCCTCAAGAACCCCACGCGTAATGGCCGCCACCGATTCGGCGACGCTGATGCTGGCCGTGGAATTCCAGCCGATGAGCAGGCTGAACAACTGGACCTCCTCATCCGGTCTGACCTGCAGGGTATCGCGCAGTTGCAGCAGGAAGCGTACGACGCTGGCGCGCACGGTCTCGGTGACCTGGCGCGCGCTCAACTGGCCGTCGAACTTGCCCAGACCGACGACCACCGCCCCCGGCCGGCTGCCGCGGGCGCCTTCCTCGCGGCTCGGCGGACGCAGCGTGATCGACGAGGTACCGATCTCGGAAGCGTAGACACCAAGGCGCTCGCGCTCGGTCAGGGCGCCGCCGAGCATCTCGTCGAGCGAGGCCTCGGCACCGGAAATGGCATCGCCGATGTAGTGGCCGCAGAGGACAGGCTGGTCAAGGAAACGCAGGTCGCCGGCGCGTACCGAGACCCTGAGCGTCGATTTGGCGCGCGAACTCTTGCGCCGGCGCGGCCCGCTGCCCATGCAGGCGCGCAGCACTTCCTCCTCGCTGCCCAGCACTGGCGGGGGGGCTTCCAGAACGAAATTGACCGCCTCATCGCCGCGTCGGCGGGGCAAACGGCTCAGCTTGTCGGTGCTGCCTTTTTCGAGCATGTCGACGATGGCCGGGAAGTATTCCTCTTCGCTGCTCAGATCGCCGTGCTCGACGGGCATGTACCAGCAGCGGGTGTCCACATCGAGATTCTTCAACATGCCGGAAGCCCAGGTCACCGAGCCGTCGCCGTCTGCGGTGAACAGCAGCTTGAGCTTGCCGCCGGGGCTGCGCTGGACACCGCAGGGCGTCTTGTAGCTCTGGCCAAAAATATAGATGACGCGCTCGGGATTGGCGATTTCGTTGCCCGGCAGAACGTTCTTCCAGAAGCTTTCTGTGTCTGAAAGCAGCTTTTCGGCGGGGATGCCGCAGATGCCGTCGCCATACCAGCGATCGGTGATCTGCTGCTTGAGTTCGTTCCACGTATTGACCGCGTAATACTCGTTGCTGGCGATGCGCGCTTCGCTCCCGGTGTCGGCAAAGCCCGGTCGCGGCAACAGCGACAGCGCGCCGGGGAAGCCGCTGATGATGTCCAGCAGGTTCTGCAGGCCATGTTCCAGATCCATCTTTTCCAGCATGCGCATCGAGTCGCTCTTGCCGAGCAGAGTGTGCACCATCAGGTGTGCGCCATTGTTCGGCGTGCCCAGCATGATCAGGCGACCGCCGGAATCCACGACCTTCTGCCAGATTTCGGCGTGATTCTTCATCAGCGTGCGGGCGACCAGACCGCCCATGCTGTGGGCCAGCAGACGGATCGGCTGGCCGGGATTTTCCTTTGCCGCCTGTTCGATCCGGGATTTCAGCGCTTCGGCGCATCTGGCCGGCGACTGCCGCCAGTCGTAGGGGCAGCGAATTACCGCGTGGGTGGCGGCGAGATGGTCGGCCAGGTCGCCATAGACCATCTCGAACAGGTCCTCGGCCGCCGCGTCCTTCGCTTCCGGATCGCCAATTCGCTCCAGTTCGCCAAGCAGCAGGCGGGGGGCGCTGAACCAGATGCGCTGGCCGCTGCCGGCCACATCCGGCTTCTTGCGCCTGATTTCGATATGGGTGCCCATGATGCCGGGGATGATGATCGCCACCGGGCGCGCATTTTCCAGCCTCCCAGACGGGCCGCCGCGCTGCGCCAGCCGGGCGTCCCGCTCGCGCCAGGGCGTCTTCGATCCGCCGGTCAGCGGCTGGAACTGGGTTAACTGGGCGGGTTCGTCATCCGCCAGCCAGGCGCGCAGCGCGTCGCGCGTCGGCGGGTTGCGAAAGTAGCGGAAGTGGGTGACCGAGGCGTCCTGGTCGTAAAGATAGCTGGCACCGGGGCGGAAGCCCAGGCCGGCGTACATCGAGTCGGTATCCACCACCAGATCGTTGTCATTTTGCTCGAACAGCCGCCAGTCGCAGAACAGGTTGGCCACGCGGCGACGCAGGTTGGACAGACCGAAGCCATCGAACTCGGTATCGCCGGCGATGACGGCCATGGCGATGCCGTCGTGCCGTAGCGTCTCGGGGTGCGCCAGGAAAGCGGCCAGCGGCGAGTCAACGCGCATCGCGGCGATGCCCGGAATCAGGCGTGGATCGATGCGCCGGCCGGCGATTTCCAGCGCCAGCCTCTTGACGACGCCGAGGCAACTGGAGGCGCCCTTGCCGAAGGCTTCGCCGGCCACTGGCCCGCCCAAAGCCGTCGCTGCCGCGCCAACCAGCGCGCCACCACCCCATTGCAAAAGGCTGAGAAAGTCGGACAGTGCCGCGTCCAGGTTCTCCGACAGGAAGCGCGTGCCACGGGCCGGTGAGGCGACGCGCACATAGCGCTGCACGGTGATCTTGCCGGCCAGCAGCGTGTCGCGGATCGCGTGCAGGCGTTCGCGTTCTTCCTGCGCCTCGCGTTCGAGTCCGGCCGGGTCCTCGGCGTCAAGGGTGTCGATGTGATAGCTGTCGATGACCTTGTCCGGCACCTGGCCCAGGCACAGCAGATCGCCGACCAGGCCGCCGCGCGAATGCGTTAGCAGCGAGACCTGGGCACCCCTGGGCAGCGCCTGCAACAGCGCCAGCGCGTTCTCGGCCGGGCTCTCGGAGAAGGTACGGTGCTCGAAACCGAAGATGCCGCCGGGGAAACGCTGTCTGAGCTGACTCCAGGTGACCTCGTCCTCGCGCAGGTCGGAATAGGCCCCCACGGTATAGGACGCCGTGCCATGGATCAGCACCAGCACCGGCTTGCCCTGCGCAGCATCATTCAGGCGCGGGTCGCCGGGCTCGCAGCGGTCGCTGGCGGCGAGCAGCTTGTCATGCCAGAGATAGAGCCCCGGCCGTCCGGCCAGCCGCGATTCAATCTTCCACATCAGCGCCTTGGCGCCGAGCACGGAGCCCATTGCGTAGGCCTTGTCCTCAAAGTGCTCTCCGAGCTTTTCCTTTGCCCATTCCAGGGCCAGATCCTTGGCTTCGTCCACCAGGCCGTCGGCAGGCAGGCGCAGTACCGAAACCGCCTTCCACAGCACGTCGCCGATCCCGCGCGCCCGGTCATTGGGGTCGTGGAAGCGGGCAAAATCCACTTCGCCATCGACCACCGCGTCCGGTTGAACGCGCGCGACGGCCTCGGCCAGCGTGTCGGAGCGGATAAACAGCGTGGTGCCGTCCTCGGTTTCCACCGCCAGCAGTTGCGGCTTGTCGGTATCCAGCGTCTCGGCCTTGCCCGCCGGATCTCCTCGGGTGGGCGTACCCAGGGTGTAGACCTTCTCCACCACCAGTCCGGCCAGCAGCGGATCGACTTCGCTCACGCCCGAACGCGTCGTCGCGCGCAGGATGCCCGGCAGCGGCAGATCGGCGCCGGTCTTGACTGCGTTGCTGGTCAGCTTGAGGGATTTGGGCGGGTTGGCGTTCATGGTCTTACTCCCGGTTTATTGTGGGGGCAGTTGTTTTTTCAGTGGCGGTGCCGGTCGAACAGGCGGCTGGAGTGGCTGCCAGAATCGGATCGGTGGTGGCCGATGAAGATCATGGTGTAGTTATGGTCAAGATGATCGTGCGGTGGTGAATGTTCGAACCCCTGCAAACCCGACCCCCCAACCCCCGTTATCAGGGGGGAGTAGGGAGCGGGTGCACTCCTCCCCTGAGCGCGAAGCCTCCCTGAAGAGGGACAAGGGGAGGCCGGGAGGGGTTGCCTGGTCTGCGCCATCAGGCTTCACGGTAGATGCCGAACGGCACCAACTTCACTCAGGCAAAGACCTTGAAGCGCCGGGCGGCCGCAGTACCGAGGATCTGCGGGTCCTGCGGCAGCTTGGTCGACGGGAGGTAGGCGCGGATGGCCTTGAACCACGCCTCGTAGGTGGCCGGGTTGCCTTCGCGTAAGGTCTTCAGGGCGTAGTAGGTGAAGGCGCCATTGGGTCGTCCCTTGAAGCTGGTGTCCCACGAATACTGGGTATCGAGGCAGCCGGCGAGCAGCAGGTCGCCGCCGCTGCGCTTGAGGCCGCCGACCAGATGCGCCGGCCTGGCGCTGGCCGCCGGCAGTTCATTGGCCGGCATCCAGGCCTCCAGCGGCATGAAGCGGGCGCGCGGGTGGCCGGGGTCGAGATCGTCTTCAATGCCGCGGGTGACGGAACCGGAATGGCAACTGTCGGAGAGCAGCAGGATGCGTACCCCGGCCGTCCGGGCATCGAACAACTGGCGGATCTGGTCGTCGAGCAAGGGCCCGGCGGTGCCGATGTCCCACGGGCACAGGCCTTCGTCGCGGCCATCCGGCTCATCGCCGGAACTGTCCGGTACCCAGGTGCCATGGCCGGAATAGGTGATGACCAGCGTGTCGCCCTTGACGGCGCCGTGGATCAGGCTGTTGATGCCCGCTGTCATGGCGGCGTGGGTGGCCTGGCTGTCGAGCATTTTGCTCACAGCGAAGCCGCGTCCTGCCAGTTCGGCCGCCCAGTCGTTGGCGTCGTTGATACAGCCGGACAGGTCGTTCTGGGTCCCGGGGTAGTCGTTGATGCCGATACAGAGTGCTTTCTTGTTCATGATTCGTTCTCCTTCGTTGGGGTGTGAAAAGAGTCTCCAGGTACTCGTGAAACATCAAACCGGTACGGCTTTCAGCATCAGTGCCGCACCGCATTGTTTGCTGACGGCTTCCGGGTCGAAGCGGCCGTCGGCGACGAACTTGCCTTTCTCGTACAGATTGGAATAGCTCCACAGATAGGGCGTGGGTACGCCCCGGCGCCGATAGCCCATGCCGTTATAGCGCTCGAACAGGTGCAGCATGTGCGGCACCGACCAGTCGGTGACCTGGTGGTAACCCTTGTAGATCAGCGCATCGCGGGCGCTCTGGCTCCACGTGAAGGGCGGATTGCCGGTCGCCGGCCGGCCTTTGGGAACCTGCACCGTGCGCGCGCTGAGCGGGTCGCCGTTATGCAGGTGGGCCTTGAAGTTGAAGCCGCACTCCATGCCGTGGGTGATGCCGATGAAGACCCAGGGGATGTTGAGCTCTGCTCCCACTTGCTGGTAGATGGCCTGGCCCTGGGTCAGGCGCTTGAGGTAGTAGGCCAGCTCGCCCTTGTGTTCCGGCCGCAACTGACAGGCCGCGTACCAGGCGGCGTATTCGCTTTGCAGTGCGGCGAAATCGGTGGCGGTGGAGGGTGGCATGAGGCCTGCGGGCAATGCGGTGCCTGCCGTTTCTCCGGCTGACCTGTCTCCGCGTGCCTTCGTCCCCCGGCCTGACCTTGGCGCAACTGGTGCCGGTGCGTTGTCGTCGCTGGCCGGAGCGGACGCCAGCGCATCGATGCCATGCATGGCACCGGACAGGCTGGACAGGATATCCAGGTGGCCTTCAAGGGCCGCCAGGTAGCCATCGAACGGCCCATGTCTGGCGGCCGCAACAGCAGCTTCCAGCGCCTCCACGCCGTCCGCCAGGGTGTTGGCGGCGCTCAGCAGGTTGGCCTGATCGAGCGCGGCCACTTGCTTGTTGAGGCGCTGGATGACCCGGGTCAGGGCCTTCTGTTCGCTGCTATCGCCCGTGCTGGCGAGACGCCGGCGCAAGGTATTTACGGCGCGACCCAGTTCGTATTGCAGTTCTGCACTCGGGTTCATGATGTACCTCCTTTGCCTGAATTTTCAAAGTCCGAATAACTGTCGCGTATCGAGAATGCTGACGCGTCCGGAATGCCGCCTGACCGTTTCCACCATGTTCTCGGTGCCGCCGGGGCCGGCGCCGCCTTCGCCATTCCACAGGGCAATGCAGCGCACCGTTTCGACGCCGTTGGCCAGTGCCGTGTAGAGCTGCCACAGGTTGTTGCGCACGTAGGCGTTGATGCCCTTCGGCAGCGGACCCAGTTCGTCAGGCTGAATCAGAATCCGGGTCAGCGCATTTTCCTTGACGGCGTAGTAGCGATCGACCCAGGACTCGCCGGCGAAAGCGACCGAGGCCTGCAGGAAGTCCGCTTCATCGTACTGCAGATAGAGGTGTACCTGACAGCCACGGCGCAGGGCGGCTTCAGCAAACAGGAGATCGCCGCCGCAGGCGCTGCCGCAAATGGCGAGGTCTTGCTCGTTGCACCCGAGTTCGTCGAGTTTGGCGGCGATGGCTTCGGCCGCGATGGGTTCCCTGTCGGCAGGGAAGCGCGGCACGGCGCGCTCGGCGGCGTCAATCATGTGGCCGCTGAACAGGAAGAGCCGGCGTGCCTGCCAGGGTTCTTCAAGGCGGGCCAGTTCCTCGTCAAGCACGGCCAGAGCCGTCTCCACGCCCTCGTTGCGAAAACCGAGATCGCGCAGAATGAGCAGTTGCTGCCGGCTGGCGTCGAGCGCAAACCTGTCCTTGTTGGCCACTGCGACGGCCTCGCGCCAGGCCTTCCCGACCTGGCCGGGCGGATTGAACAGGACTGTCAGTTCGGCCCAGCAGGCACGGGCCGCGTAGTCGTCCGGCTGGCGTTCGAGGGCGGCCAGACAGGTCCAGATCACACCGCCTTCCAGGTTGGGCAGGCTGGCCGGGTTGCCGAGCGGGTGACCGAGGTGGATTTGCAGATGGCGCAAGGTGCAGGCCTTGAGGCCGGCATAACAGTTGGCCGGATCACGAACGAAGGCCTTCATGTAAGCTTCAATGGCCTGAATGAGCCGGGACAACTCGCGCCCAGCCCTCTCACGCATGGATTCGGAGCTGCTGACGGAATGAGGGGCGGAGTTGGCGTTGGTTGTGACTCCGCGCCAGTGCCGTACCCAGTCTTCCTGTTGCAGACGACCGAGCAGGCACCAGTTTTCCGGGTCGTCGCCGTGCTCGCGGAGGAGGGCGTCGGTCCATTCGCGCGCTTCGTCATGGCGACCCAGAAGAGCAAGCAGGAGGCCTTTATCGCGCTGGTTGCCGGGGTCGGCGGGATCAAGTTCCAGCGCCGCATCGAACTGTTCGAGGGCCAGTTGATACTGCCGGAGCTGCATCAGGGCCTTGCCGGCCATGCGTCGCGCTTCGCTACGTAAAGCCCAGGTCGGAGTCTCCTCGGCCAGCACCATGATGTCACCCGGACGCTGGCCTTTGCGGGCAAGCTCGATGCGACGGCGCCAGGTTTCGTAGACCGCGCGAAATTCGTTGTTACCCGTCAGCAGCAAGGAGCGCCAGGCCGGCTCGCTGAGGCCGTCGAGCAACTGGAATACCGGGCTGATCGCTCGCCCATGCCAGGATTCCATGGTGGCCAGGGCCATGCTGGCCAGAGATTGTCGATCGCCCTGCAGATGATGCGGGTCGGGACGCCCGTCCTTGAGGTGATAACGCAGCTTGCGCTCGGTGTAGATGTCGAACGGCTGGAAGTCGCGCTCGCTCTGTATCAGCAGCACGCCGCGTGCGCGCAGAGCATGGCGGACGCCAAGTTCGTACCAGACATTGGGATTGTCCAGGGTCAGATCGACGACGACCAGGTCGGCCAGCAGCAGCTCCTGGAACATGTCGGCGCGGATGTCGCCGGCGCGCCGCGCCTCGTCGGCGCGGAATACCTCGAACCCCGCACCCTCCAGTGCAGGTTTCAGATACTCGGCGTAGACTGCGTCGAAATCAATGTCCTGCTGGTGGCCGTAAGGCATGGCCACGAATACGTGCAAAGCCATTTAGCCTCTCCAGAATAATTGCCAATCCTGACCGAACTTGAGCATGCATCACCTGCTTGCGACCCTCTGGCGTTTTCATCTGACCAATCCGGCGGGCCTTGCTTCTCGACTGTTGCATTGTCGCGTTCTTCGATCGTTTCTTCAAGTTGCAGGAAAAACGCAGGGTGAGCAAGGAAGTGACGAATTGATTCAGAATAGCATTGAATGAGAAAACGCATTCCTTTGTGATCAAGCTTTGGCAGAATGCCACTACAGTGATCTGGCTGAACTGACCAGACTTGTGTTCATATTCAACGATCTTTTGATGTAAACCAAAGCATGCCAATATCAGAGGGCGCATAATTCAACACGTGACGTTTTTTTGATTGAGTCTATTTTGTTAACCTCCCTACGTAAATTTATCGCTCTGTTCTCGCTTCTCTTCCTCGGCGCCTGCGCTACGCCACAATTGCGCGGCACTGGCGATCTAGGGCTGGTTGTCGAGCGCGCCAGCGGCAAGCTGACGCTGCTCGATACGAGCAAGCGTGTATCCTATGCGCGCATCGAAGGGCTTGGTGATCTTTCGCACGCCTCAGTCGTGTATTCGCGTGACGGGCGTTATGCCTTCGTCTTCGGGCGCGACGGCGGGCTGACCAAGGTTGATATGCTTGAAGCGCGAATCGTCAGCCGCGTGATGCAGTCCGGCAACTCGATCGGCGGTTCGATCTCGCAGGATGGCCGTCTCGTTGTTGCGCAAAATTACACCCCCGGCGGCATCAAGGTCTTCGACTCCGAAACGCTTGAACTGCTCTCCGAAGTGCCGGCTGAATACGCACCAGGGGTGTTTTCCAAGGTCGTCGGGCTGGCCGATCTGTCGGGCAACCGTTTCGCCTATGCCTTGTTTGACGGTGGCGAGATCTGGGTCAGCGATTTCTCCGATCCCACGCATCCGCAGACGCAGCGCTTTCCGGCCGGAGTGCAACCCTACGACGGCCTGGTGACCCCGGATGGCCGCCATTATCTGGCCGGACTGTTTGGCGAGGATGGCATCTCGCTGCTCGATACCTGGCGACCGGAGCAGGGCACACGCAAGATTCTGGAAAACTACGGGCGTGGTCAGGAGAAGCTGCCGGTGTTCAAGATGCCGCACCTGCGAGGCTGGTCAGTCGCGCAGGGTCATGCCTATCTGCCGGCCATCGGGCGGCATGAGGTGCTGGTCGTCGATACCGACAACTGGCGTGAGGTGGCCCGGATCAAGGTCAAGGGGCAGCCGGTGTTTGTCATGGCGCGACCGGACGGGCGGCAGATCTGGGTGAATTACGCTTTCCCCGACAATTCGTGGGTTGAAGTAATCGACACGTTAAGCGGCAAGGTGGTCAAGACCCTGGAGCCGGGCAGAGCCATCCTGCACATGGAATTCACGCCGCGCGGAGAGCACGTCTGGCTCTCGGCGCGTGACGACAACAAGGTGCTGATCTACGACACGGCGAGTTTCGCCAGGATCGGCGAGATTGCCGCCGACAGCCCGAGCGGCATTTTCTTCACCTCTCGCGCCCAGCGCACCGGATTCTGATGCTCATGCGTGAACAAGCCCTCGACTTTCGGCTGCTCAACGATTTTCAGCGCAACTTTCCGCTCTGTCCGGCCCCCTTTGCCGAGCTGGCAGCCAAGCTGGGCGTCGCCGAAGGGGCGGTGCTGCGCATGCTCGAACAGTTGCGCCGCGACGGAAAAATCGCCCGCGTCGGCGCCGTATTCGCCCCGAAACGCATCGGC
>NZ_JAEUOI010000087.1 GCF_016790145.1 Propionivibrio sp.
TTCTCGGTGATGGGCGAAAGCGTGCTGCGCCTGGAGGAACGGCTTGGCTGGAAGCACAAGGGCATCGAGCGCCGCTTTGTCGGCATGGGGCTTGGCGATGGCGCCCGGCTGGCCGGCCGCGTTTCCGGCGATTCGACACTCGCCTACGCCTGGGCCTACAGTCAGGCCGCCGAAGCCATCAGCGGCACGCTCCCGCCGCCACGCGCGCTGTGGTTGCGCGCGCTGCTGCTCGAACGCGAACGGATCGCCAACCATCTGGGCGATCTGGGCTATCTCGGCAATGACGTGGCTCTGGCTTTCGGGCTGATGCAGTTCATGCGCCTCAAGGAAGACTGGATCAGGCTCAACGCCAGCCTGTTCGGACACCGTCTGCTGATGGACCGCGTCGTCCCTGGCGGCGTTGTCGTCGACCTTGACGCCAGGGGTGCACAGGCCATCATTGACCAGTGCCACAGGCTCAGCGTCGAAATGCGCAGGCTGAAGAAAATCTACGACGAACACGCCGGCCTGCAGGATCGATTCCTGTCGACCGGCCGCGTCACGCCGCAGCTCGCCCAGCGCCTCGGCGTCATTGGTCTGGCCGGACGGGCCAGTGCGCAGCGCTGGGATCTGCGCTGCAATCACCCGTGCACCCCCTACGATCAACTGGAGCCAAAGATGGTGATTGAGCGCAACGGCGATGTCGCCGCGCGCGCACTCGTCCGTTTTGCCGAAATCAGCGAATCGATTCACCTGATCCACAGAATCATCGGCGACCTGCCGCCCGGCAGTATCCGCAACGAACTGCGTAGCGCGCCCGACCAGCGCGGCTTCGGCTGGGTCGAAGGCTGGCGCGGCGATGTCCTGGTTGCCCTCGTAACCGGCGCCGATGGCAAAATACGTCGCTGCCATTGTCACGACCCCTCATGGCAGAACTGGCCGGCGCTCGAACACGCTGCCATCGACAACATCGTTCCCGATTTCCCGCTGATCAACAAATCCTTCAACCTCTCCTACGCCGGACAGGATCTCTAACCATGATCCCGATGCTCAGACAAATTCTCCGCACCGGCATCGTCAGCGAGCCGGCACCCGACATTGACGAGGCCTTGCGTGCCACCACGCAACGGCTTTCCGATGCGGTACTCAAGCAGCTCGGCCGCGCACTGGTCATCCGCCACATCGATGCCGGATCGTGCAATGGCTGCGAGCTCGAAATCCACGCCCTGAACAACCCCTATTACAACCTTGAGGCCATCGGCATCAAATTTGCCGCCAGCCCGCGCCACGCCGACCTGCTGCTGGTCACCGGCCCGGTCGCCAAGAACATGGAAGTCGCCGTCAAGCGTGCCTACGACGCCACTCCGGAACCCAGGCTGGTGGTCGCGGTTGGCGATTGCGGCTGCACCGGCGGCATTTTCGGCGAAAGCTACGCCTCCTGCGGACGGGTGGCAAACGTCATCCCGGTTGACGTTTCAATACCCGGCTGCCCGCCGACCCCGCTGCAACTGATTCAAGGCATCCTGGCCGCCATCGCCCCCGGCAACATCAATGCCAAGACCTGAACTCGATTCGCAAGTCCACTGCAAATGCTTTACCACCCAGACTCCAAGGAACACCAGCTTTACATCTTGTTCTTCCTGGTGAATCTTGGCGCCCTTGGTGGTGAAGCTTTTTATCTTCGCCTTTTACCATGACTGACAAGACATTTCTGACTCGACACCTGGCCATCTTCGGCCGCGTCCAGGGCGTCGGTTACCGATGGTCGCTCTGTGCCGAAGCCAAGGCACTGGGGCTCAGTGGCTGGGTGCGCAACCGCCGTGACGGCAGCGTCGAAGCCCTGATTTACGGCACGCCGGAGGCTGTCGACGCACTGACCGCCTGGGCTTATCGCGGCCCGCCCAGTGCGCGTGTCGAGCGCGTCATCAGCAACGATGAACCCAACCCTGAAAACCCGGACACATTGGCCGGATTCAAGCAGCGTCCAACTTTTTGATTTGCCGGGAACTTGCCAAGACGCTATGCTGACTAAACGAAGCTGAATTGGGTACTCGTCCCTTTCTCGTTCCCTCACCTTTAATCAACAACTCACTCAAGGAGATAATCATGGCCGTTCTCGTCAGCAAGCAAGCCCCCGATTTCACGGCAACTGCCGTCATGGGCAACAATGAAATCCGCGATTACACGCTGTCCACCGAAACCAAGGGCAAATATGCGGTCATTTTCTTTTACCCGCTCGACTTCACTTTCGTCTGCCCGTCGGAACTGATCGCCTTCGATCACCGACTGGACGAATTCAAGCAACGCGGCGTCGAGGTCATCGGCGTCTCGATCGACTCGCAGTTCACCCACCTTGCCTGGAAAAATACGCCGATCAACAATGGCGGTATCGGACAGGTTCAGTACCCGCTGATCGCCGACATCAAGCACGAAATCTGCCGCGCCTACGACGTCGAGTTCGGTGCCGCCGGTGTGGCCTTCCGCGGCTCCTTCTTGATCGACAAGAAAGGCACCGTTCGCCACCAGGTGGTCAACGACCTGCCGCTCGGACGCAATGTCGACGAAATGCTGCGCATGGTCGATGCCCTGCAATTTACCGAAGAGCATGGTGAAGTCTGCCCGGCCGGCTGGAACAAGGGCAAGGCCGGAATGAAGGCTTCAACGGCAGGTGTTGCCGAGTATCTGGCAGCGCATGCCAAGGAACTGTAAGCACCCACGCTGGCGCTGAAATATCGGCGCCATTGGAAAGAGAAAGCCCCGTCTTCGCTTGCGCAGACGGGGCTTTTCTTTTTCATTGAACTACCATGGCCAAACCCAGGTTTGTCGGCCGTCTCACAAACTACCGAAGCATCAAGCAGATGCAGCAAAGAAAGCTCGCGTGCGGCACTTCATTCACGTTGTGGCGGGATCAGGAGATCAGTTTCCGAACCCCGCAGGTTGGTTTCAGGCCAAGAGCATCATAAAGAGGCACAAGATCGGGCTCGGGGCGAGTAGCCTTGCGCAACTGCAAGGTGCGAACGTCTGTCTTCATGAAGCTGGCGGTCACGCGGCGCTGCACTGCGAGCACCACGCGCAAACTGGGGCAGGACTCCTGAGTATCATGCGCCCTCAAGCGCTGGAGAATCGTCTGGACAAACTGATAGGCCGGGACCGAGATGAACAAGCGGCCGTCGGATCGTTTCCTCCTTCGAATGGTAGATTTTAAGCAAACAGAATTCCTCCATCAGGCTGCGCAACACCGCCTCGAGATCCCTCAGTATCTTGAAGATCCGCCACAAGAGCCCGGCATCCCAGGACAGTTCGTTGCTGCTCTACGTCCAGTTAATCTGGGCCATGATGCTCGGCTGGATCGTCTTTGGCCAGTTGCCGTTTCTGCCGTCGACGATCGGTTTGCTGATCATCAGTGCCTCGGCATGGGATCGAGCCTGATGACCTGATTCGTGCTGCCGCAGGGTATCAAGAGAGCCCTCGAACGCAATGCCGAGGAACGTGAGGACCTGGCTCGCCGCAAGCGGGCGGCTTGCTAGCCGCCGGTCAATGAGAAACAGCGCAGCACCGAGTTGCCCCGTAGGGAATCTCCTTGTTTGGGTAGATGACGAGCTTCTCGCTTCCCGACGCTTCGTCGTTCCATCAGGGGAAAAAAAACGTAGGCTGAGGTCAGAAGCGATTTCATGGCATGGCTGAGCGATTAAATTACTTGATGTCGTTGCGACGCGGGAAGACGTTCCGGCGAGTCACCTTGCCAAAGGTCAGGTGGGCACCATCGTTGATGAGTTCAGCGATAATTTTGTGTTGGTCGAATTCACGGATCTTGACGGGGTAGCATATACCCTCGAACCCGTCCCCATCGGCAAGCACATTGAGCTTCGCCGCACGCCAGCTATGGCCGCCTGGCGATTGGCTGCTATCGGGCGGACTCCTGACATTCACGGTATGCCTGAGTTGGGAACATGATAGTCGGCTGTCGGCCAGCAGCAGCCGGCTACCGTCTCTCCAGACCGGACGCATGAAGGACCGCTTCACTTTGAAACCTGCCTGAAGGGCAATTCCGGCTCATCGGCCTCAGCGGTCATTGAGGGCTTGGCGCCCGTGTGACTGCTCCGCTTCGCATTGCCGCCGTTCAAGTGTTACCAAACAGAAATCAATCGAGACAAGGCAGAGTGGCTGCTTATCGAAAAACGCTACTCACCCTTTCGACCCCAAAGCTGAAGTTGATGTCTGCCTAAGCGCCGCACAAGATTTGAATTACGAAGGCAAGTCAAAAAGGTGGGTGAGCTTCACTTGTTTCTCAGGAGTTGGGTGCATCTCGATCCTCGTCGTCGAGTAAAACCTCGCCAGCCGATCCCCAGCGCACCTTCGTGATGCCAGGTTCCTCGGCTTCCAGCCTCTGCCGTTCTCGTTCTTCCGGACTCATTTCCATCTCGCGGGCGCAGGCCTCATCAGCCAAGCGCCGGTTTGCCGACTGCTCCTTGAAAGCGAGAAGTGCCTCGCGCACGATGTAAACGAGATCGGTGTCATCCCAAGGCTTGAGGATGTATCGGAAGGCGCCGGCCTGGTTGATCGCTGCCAGCAGCGCTTCGACATCGCTCGAAGCCGAAAGGATCAGTCGCACTGCGTCCGGCTGCATGATGCGGAAGCGCTTGAGGAACTCGACGCCATCCATTGGCGGCATGCGGTAATCGGAGACCACCAGCGCGAAATCGACTTCGCCCGCGCGTTCAAGCGCCAGTCGGGGGTCATCGAAGGTTTCGATTGCGAAGGATTCACCCTGCAGAGCGCGTGTCAGCGTCCGGCGCAGCGCGCGGGTAACATTGCTTTCGTCATCGACAAGCATGATGCGCAACATAAGCTATCTCCTGTCGTTGCGGATGAAGACGCTGACCGCGCCGCCGTCGGTCGTCGCGTAATCGCGGATCTGGCGAATCAGGCTGGCGTCGAGCAGATAATCGGCGGCGAGCAACAGCACGCCGTCGCGGGTCATCAGGTCGCGAGAAAGCACCATGCCCGGCTTGAGGTCGGCCACCGGCACCGCGATCTCGGCCGTGCGCTCGGGTTCGACGCCACCGAGTACGGCGAGGAAAGCGTCGACTACCGTCGGGTCGTAACGCTTGCCACGGCCATTGGCGATCATCTTCCTGGCGTCTTCCGGGCTGAGCCGGCGCGGTGCGACTATGCCGATCTGCAAGCCATCGTAGTCGTTGGCCACTGCCAGCACGCGCGCGCCGAGCGAAATGGAGAGACCGGCCAGCGCATCGGGATAACCCTGGCCGTCGAAACGCTCATGGTGTGCGCGGATGATCTTCGCCGCGCCGCGCAGTTCTTCCAGCGCCATCAAAGATTGCTCACCCTTGACCGGGTGCTTGCGGTAGGCGCCGAGATCATCGCCGCTCATCTGCGTTACCGCCTTGGCCAGCAGGTGATCGGAGAGGCCAATCTTGCCAATGTCGTGCATCAGGCCGGCGAGGAATACATCCTGTGTCTCGCGCGGTGTCATGCCAAGCTTGTTGGCGATCTTGCGCGCCAGGTCGGCAACGCGCCGCGAATGTCCGGCGAGGTTGCCCTCGCGCAATTCGATCAGGTTGGAAAAAACCTTGACCGAAGTGATGAAGCTGCCCTTCAGCTTCTCATTGGCCAGCGCCAGTTCCTGCGTACGGGCCTGCACCTTTTCTTCCAGGGACAGGTTGAGCGCCTTCAGTTCTTCGTTCTGCCGCGCCGTCAGCGCCTCCAGCCGCAGCTTTTCGCGCTGCAGCGCTTTCAGGTCGAGCGCCTGGCGCACGATCAGCAACAACTCCTGATCGTTCCATGGCTTGCTCACGTAACGGTAAATCTGCCCTTTGTTCACCGCCTCGATGGTCGAAGCAATGTCGGCATAACCGGTAAGCAGGATGCGCACGGTGTCCGGGTAGCGCTTGAATACCTGTTCGAGAAATCGCGCACCATCCATTTCCGGCATGCGCATGTCGGAAATGATCAGATCGAATTCCTGGGTGACGAGAATCTGCAAACCTTCTGCACCGCCGCCGGCAACGCTGATCTGGTAGCCGTTCTGCCGGAACAGACGGCGCAAGGCGGAAAGGATGTTGGCCTCGTCATCCACACACAGGATGCGCCAGGGCGCGACAGCATCGCCCGAGGCTGGCGCCGGAATTGGTGCAGGCGTAAGGTCCGATGCGGCTTCTGTCATAATGGGGTCTCGTCCCCGGGCTCGATATGTTTGATCGGCAGAACAATCCGGAACAGGGTTCCTTCGCCTGGTTTGCTCTTCACGCTGATGCTCCCATTGTGCTTCAGAATGATGCCATAAGAAAGCGATAGTCCAAGCCCCGTCCCCTTGCCCACCGGCTTGGTCGTAAAGAAGGGGTCGAAGATCTTCGTCTGGATGGCCTCGGGGATGCCGCTGCCATTGTCGGCAAACTCCAGCCAGACCGAATCGTCCTGCCGCCCGGTGCGCACGGTGATCTGGCCGCGTTGTTCGCCCATCGCATGTGCCGCGTTGACCATCAAATTCATGAACACCTGGTTGAGCTGCGAGGGCAGGCATTCCACATCGGGCAGATCGCCGTATTCCTTGACCACGTCGGCCTTGTACTTGATCTCGTTGTTTACTACGTTGAGGGTCGAATCGATGCCGTGGTGCAGATTGGCCCACAGCCATTCGAGCGTGCTGTCCACATGCGAAAAATCCTTCAGATCCTGCACGATCTTTTTTACCCGCGTGATGCCCTCGCGCGACTCGTGCATCAGCATCGGGATGTCTTCCTTGAGAAAACCGACATCCACTTCCTGCCGCCGCGCCTTGATGGCCGCCGCCTGCTCGGGGGAGGAAATCGCCGGCTCGGCCGCTTCGTAGAGGTCCAGCAATCCGAACAGATCGCCGATGTAGTTCTCCAGAGCGCCAATGTTCGAGTGCACGTAACCGATCGGGTTGTTGATTTCGTGCGCCACACCGGCCGCCAGTTGGCCGATCGAGGCGAGCTTCTCGGATTGCATCAGTTGCGCGTTGGCCTGCTCAAGTTGGCCGGTGCGCTGTGCGACCAGTGCTTCCAGCTTGGCCTGGTGCTCGCGCAAGGCGGCCTCCGCCTCACGGCGGGCGCTCACGTCCTGCAGCGTCTCGATGGCGCCGACGATGCGCCCCTCGGTGTCGCGAATCGGCGCCGCAGTAAAGTAGAGCCAGCTGCCCTGGTCACCGAACTGCGGAAAGAAATCTTCCGCCTCGTAGGCGTCTTCGATGATCGGCGAGCGCCGGAATTTACCTTGATAGTGGGTTGCGATGCCGCTTTCAAAGGTCCCGCTGAGAACCAGGTCGGCCATCACCGGCCGCTCGGACGGATAAAACGCCATCCAGTGGTGTTTTGTACCCACCATTTCAGCGGCGGATTTGCCGGTGATGACTGCGCAGGCGCGATTCCAGTGCGTCACCTTGTGCTCGGCGTCGAGCACGAAGATAGGCACCGGATTGCCGTCGATGACCTGCGCCATGCACTGCCGCAAATAGTCGTGGCGGTCTGCCGCAAGACGCTGTTCGGTCTGGTCGCAGAACGCGGCAACGAGGGTTGGCAGGCCATTCATCGAGATCAGGGAAACGGTCAGTTCGACCCAGCACGGATGGCGTTCGTCGACCGTCTGCAGGCGGATTTCATAAGTGACGGGCGGTGCGCTTTCGCCGCTCAATCGCGCTGCGCCGCGCTGCCGGGCAAGTTCCCGGGAATCCGGGTGCAGCAGGTTATAGAACGGCACGCCGAGCAACTCGCCGCGCGGATAACCGGTGATTTTCTCAAGCGCCTTGTTCACAAAGAGGATCGGCCCGCCCCGATGCAGCATCATCGGAGTGTGGAGATCTTCCAGCAGATCGAAATACGGCCTGTCCTCGGGCAAAGGTAGTGCACTCTTGTTGTCCGTACTCATTTTTTACGTACCCCTTATGAAATCAATGCGGCGCAAGCCGACTCGAACTGCGCCTCGACCACGGCGACGAGCGACTGTGCCGATTCCTCGGTCAACCCGACGGCGGCCCAGGCCGCCTCGTTCAACGGCGGCTCCGGCACCAGAACGCCATCCTCTTCGCTCCGATCCAGTCTATGCCCCAGTGCGTCCGCCACGTTAATCAGCGTGGCCAGCGGCTCGTGCTGTATGTCGGGCGCGTGATGGGTGCCGATGGCCAGGCTCAACAGCGAGGGGAAACGCCAGTGCTCGGTCAGCAACCGGCCGATCTCGGCGTGATCCAGCCCGAGTACCCGACGCTCGGCGAACAGCCAGCAATCGCCCGTGGCAATGCGCTCCTGCGCCACGGCAGTGAGATGCCCAGGGAAGCAACTGGCCAGCGCCAGGCGACCGATGTCGTGCATCAGTCCGGCGGCGAAGGCGTTGCCCTCGTTCATGCGCCGCTGCCGGGCGACCTCCCTGGCGCACAGGCCGACGGCAACGCTATGTCGCCAGAAAGTGAGGAGATCGTAGCCGCCCTGCTTGTCCTTGCTGGCGAACACGTCGGTCACTGCGGCGGCGATGGCCAGCGTGCGCAGGCCGTGCAGACCAAGCACGACAATGGCATCGCCGATCGAGTCGACCTTGCCCTGCAAGCCGTAGAACGACGAATTGGCCACGCGCAATACTTTTGCCGCAAGGGCCTGGTCGTGCGCCAGCTTGGTGGCGAGTTGCCGGGTATCGGCGTCGTCGTTATCCATCGATTGCAGCAGTTCGATCACAACCGCAGGTAACGAGGGCAGATTGCGGACACCTTTCAGTACCGCATCGCGGTCGAGACGCATCGACGCGTCCTGTTCACCGATTTCGCTGCTCATGGTTGACTCTCTACTCGTGCGCAGTCATCGGTAGCGGGCGGCATGACCATCAGTAGCCGGCCGCGCGAGCGCGACTGGCTACCCATGCGACGGCACAGCACGCAACGCACCCCGTCACTGGCTTGCCACAAAAAATCGCCGCCCAGCCCTTCCGCCAGTCGGGCAATGAACTCCGGCGGCAAGCGATGCGCCGCCGATTCGCCCAGCAGGGTGTCGCCATCGCCAAGCAGGGCATCGGCTTCGGGGTTGGCAAGCACCATCATGCCATCGTCGTCGATGCCGACAATCGGCAAGGGCAGGCAATGCAGCACTTCACGCGCAATATCCAGCGAAGCCTCGTCGAGCACCAGCCGCTTCTGCTTCTCGATCAGCAAGGCCTGCAACGCCTCGTTGGACCGGGCCAGTTCAAGTGCCAGCCGGCGATTATCGTCCCCCAGCTCCTTGTGGCGGAAAGCCTCGGCGATATTGGCCCGGATCAGCTCGTCCTCCCACGGCTTGGTCAGAAACTTGTAAATGGCGCCCTCGTTGATCGCATCGGTAATCGACTGCAACTCGGTATAGCCGGAAAGCACGATACGCATGGTCTCCGGGTACGTCGCCTTGGCCTGGCGCAGAAACTCGACGCCGCTCATGTTCGGCATGCGTTGGTCGGAAACGATTACGTCGACCGGGTTGGCGGCCAGCAATTCCAGTCCCTCCTGGCCGCTACCGGCCGTCAGTATCCGGTAGCCTTCGCGGCGCAGCACGCGGCGCATGGCGGCAAGGATGTTCTCCTCGTCGTCCACCAGCAGGATGGTACGCGTCCGCGCGGCCGTGGTCGCGTGTTCCTCAAGGGCATTTTCAATGTTCATGGTTCGCTCCTTACCTCGGTAGTTGCCGGCCCGCTTTCCGGCAAACAGACGCGAAAACGACAGCCTTGCCCCGATGCGCTATCCAGTTCGATGCGACCGCCGTGCTTCTGCACGATGTTCCAGGCCAGCGACAGGCCGAGCCCGGTGCCTTTGCCGACCGGCTTGGTGGTGAAGAAAGGTTCGAATATGCGAGCCTGATGTTCGGGGAGGATGCCGCATCCATCGTCCTCGACCTCGACCCAGACTTCCTTCCCCTGCTCGCCATCGATGGCGCCGGTACGCACCGTGATGAGGCCATGGCCGTCGATGGCCTGGGCGGCATTCGTCAGCAGGTTCATGAACACCTGGTTGAGTTGGCCGGGGTTGCACAACACCGGTGGAATGTCGCCGAACTCGCGGCGCAATTCGGCCTTGTGGCGCAGTTCGTTCCAGACGATGTTGACCGTACTCTCCAGTCCCACGCGCAGATCGGCCCAGATCCATTCTGTCTGATCGACGTGCGAAAAGGTTTTCAGATCCTGAACGATGTTCTTGACGCGCGTGAGGCCTTCAAGCGATTCGGCCAGCAAGGATTTTGCATCCTCGCGCACGAAGGCAATGGCCCGTTCCTCCTTGGCTTCACGCACCCTGGCGATGGCCTGCGGGTCGCGGGCGATCAGCGCTTCCGCTGCGGCGTAGGTGTCGAGCACGGCAAAGGTGTCTTCGATGTACTCGCCGAGCGTACCGAGGTTGGAATTGACGAAGCCGATCGGATTATTGATCTCATGCGCGACGCCGGCGGCAAGCTGGCCGATCGAGGCCATCTTCTCGCTTTCCAGCAGCCGCGTACGCGTTTCGTCGAGCTGGAAGTTGGCGCTGGCCAGTAGATCGCGTTCATGTACCAGCGCCGCGTTGACCGATTCGAGAACCAGTGTCCGCTCGCGCACCCGGGCGTCGAGGTTGCGGTTTGTGTCGCGCAGTTGCGTGTTCATGGTCGTCAGTGCCGAGTGCAGCTTCAGGAGTGCGGCGAGCAGAACGGTTTCGGTGGTCGTGGGCAGCAGCGGTGAACGGG
Source organism: Propionivibrio sp. (assembly GCF_016790145.1). Lineage (GTDB taxonomy): Bacteria > Pseudomonadota > Gammaproteobacteria > Burkholderiales > Rhodocyclaceae > Propionivibrio. The sequence continues at coordinate 10,680 of NZ_JAEUOI010000087.1, forward strand.
ATATGGGCGCGGATTCGGCCACGGGCGGGTTCGGCGAGTCCGCCAGTGCGCGACGCGCCATGGCGTGGTCCTCGCCAAAAATGTGAAAGATCAGCCATGAAGACAGGTAGGCGTTGAGCAGAATGGCGTGTTTTTCCGGCGGGCCGGAAAAATCGTTGTGAATATGATCAAGCTGCGCGATGAAATCGAGATGCGCTTGCTTGTGACGGGCCTGTTCGCCACGATCGAGCCCGGCTTTATGCCAGACACCTTCTTCGGCGCGGAAATGGTAGTTGGCATAGGCGCGAACTTCGGCAACGATCTCCGGCAGATCCACCAGGGTGTCATCGACCAGCACCTCACCCAGCCGGTTGATCAGTTCGACCAGGCGCTGGTGCTGGCCGTCGATGACCGGTATTCCGGTCAGAAAATGCGGTCCCCAGACGAAGGCTTCGAATGTCATGCGGGTTCTCCGGTAGATTTGGCCGTCGCCGGTTTTGTGGCTTTGTGTGCATGCGCGACGAAGGCTTCGCGGATCACCCGGCGCAGATCATCATCGTTCCATGGTTTGGTGACAAATTTATAGATGGCGCCACGGTTGATGGCGTCGGTCAGGGCAGCTACTTCAGTGTAACCGGAGAGCACGATGCGCATGCTGTCCGGATAGAGAATTTTGACCCGGCCGAGAAATTCCGAGCCGCTCATGTTCGGCATGCGCTGGTCGGAAACGATCACCTGAACGCTGTTCAATGCCAGCAATTCCAGCCCTTCCGCCGCCGAACCCGCGGTAAGAATGCGGTAACCGCTCCGGCGCAGCAGGCGCTTCAGCGAATTGAGGATATCCGGCTCGTCATCGACCAGGAGCAGCGTGCGCTCCTGCCGTTCGCTGCCCTCTGCCCATTGCACGAGCGAGCGCGGTTCGCGCAGGAAGGCGGCAAGCTCCGCGGCAGGCAGCGGCCGGCAGAACAGATAGCCCTGGATCTCGTCGCACAGGTGGCTGCGAAGGTAACGCATCTGGCTCTCGTCCTCGACACCCTCGGCGATGACCTGAAGCCCGAGGCTGTGGGCCATGGCGATTACAGCGACGGCGATCACGGCGTCGTCGGGATCGGTGACAATGTTCTGCACGAAGGAGCGGTCGATCTTCAATATGTCAAAGGGGAAACGCTTGAGATAGCTGAGGCTAGAGTAGCCGGTACCAAAGTCGTCCATCGCCAGCCGGATACCCATCTGCTTCAGGCGCTTGAGGAAATCGGTCGCGACCTCCGGGTTGTCCATGACCAGGGATTCGGTGACTTCGAGTTCAAGCCAGCCCGGGTCGAGCCCGCTTTCGGCGAGGGCATTACCGATTTGCTCGACCAGGTCGGGTTGGCGGAACTGAATTGGCGAGAGATTGACCGCCACGCGCATCGGCGGCACGCCATCAAGTTGCCACTGCCTGGTTTGCCGGCACGCCTCGCGCAGCACCCAGGTACCGATTGCAAGGATCAGGCCGGTTTCCTCGGCCAGCGGAATGAACTGTGCTGGCGGCACCAGGCCGCGCACCGGGTGTTGCCAGCGGACCAGCGCCTCAACGCCAGTGATCTGGCCGGAATACAGGTCGACCTTCGGCTGGTAGTGGAGAAGCAGTTCGCCGCGTTCGAGCGCGCGCCGCAAATCTCTTTCCTGCGCAATCTGGATCTGCGAGCGGCAGCTCATTTCGGGCGTGAAGCAGCGGAAGGCGTTGCGACCACTTTCCTTGACATCGTACATGGCTACGTCGGCCAGGCGCAGCAGGTTCTCGGCGTCGCTCGCATCCTGCGGGTAGATGGCGGCACCGATACTGAGTGTGACGAAGATTTCCTCGCCGTCGATTGAAAACGGGGCCGCCAACTGATCGATCAACATCTGGCCGGTGTGCGGCACATCCCCCTTGTTTTCGAGGTCGGCCAGGAGCAAGACGAATTCGTCGCCGCCCAGCCGTGCTAGCGTGTCGCTGTCCATCGCCAGCCCCTTCAGCCGGCAGGCCACCATATGCAGCAGGACGTCGCCGGCGCCATGGCCGAGGGTATCGTTGACCTGCTTGAATTTGTCGAGATCGATCAGCAGCACGGCCACCAGCCGCTCGTCGCGTTGCGCGCGGGCGATCGCCTGCAGCAGGCGATCGTTGAACAGGGTGCGGTTGGCCAGGCCGGTCAGCGGGTCGTGGGTGGCCAGGTGCGCGAGCTGGCTGTCGCGCTGAATGCGCTGGCTGACATCGGCAATGACACTGACGTAGTGAGTCGCCACCTGATCGGCGTTGAGTATCGGTGACACATGCAGTTCGTTCCAGAAAATCTGGCCGTCCTTGCGAAAGCAGCGGATTACTGCCTGACCGGCGTTGCGCCCGCGCAGGGCATGGCGGATGACTTCAATTTCCGGCTGCTCCGGTTCGCTGGCAACGAGGAGGCGGCCGTTCTTGCCGAGAACTTCGTCGGCCTCCCAGCCGGTGATGCGCGTAAAGGCTGGATTGACATAGATGATGGGATGGTCGGGTCGCTGCGCGTCGGAGATCGCTACGCCATCCAGCGTAGACTCGATCGCGCCGGAAAAAAGCCGCAGCGTCACTTCGTTTGCGGACCGTTCCGATTCTGCACGAAGGGCGTGAATGCCATGGGCAAACTGCCTGGAAAGATCATTCAGCAGTTCGGCTTCCTCTGCGCTGAACGCGTTTATTTGTGTCGAGTAGATGCTAAGCGCACCGAAGCACTTCTTGTCATGTATGAGCGGCAGCGCGATCATCGAGTGCAGCCCGAGGCGTTCGTTGAATCCCCGCCATGGTAAAAATTCAGGGGCCCGGTCGATGTCGTGCCGGATGATGGTCTGCCCGGTGCGTACGGCCATGCCGGTCGGCCCACGCCCGCGCTCGTGATCATGATCCCAGCCGGTGGCAATTTCATCCGCCGTCGCCATGTCGTCGCCGCTCCAGGCTGCCGGTTGCATTTTCTGTTCGGGATCAGGAACGATCAGACCGATCATTGCGAATCGATAACCGCCGGTATCCGTCAGCAGGCGGCAAACGGCGGAAAACAGGTTGTTTTCGTTGCGTTCCTGCTGGATGACCTGGCTGCATTTGCCCAGCATCAGAAGAATGCGGTTAAGCCGGCGCAGACCGATCTCGGCTTTCTTTTGTTCCCGAATGTCGCGCGCCACGATGGCAAAATGATCGCTGCCTGCCGAGCCGAGGCGAACTACTTGCAGGGAGACCGGGAAATCGTTGCCGTTGGCATCGGTCAGCGTCATCTCGTCGTCAACGGCGGCTTCGGCAGACGCGTGCGGCAAGGCCTGCCGATAAATTCGTGCACAGCTCGTTGCCGGCGCGAACTGCTCCAGATTCAGCTTGAGCGACGCCGATGCGTCGAGACCGACCAGCCGATAGCCGGCGGGGTTGAGAAACTCGACCTCACCACTTGACTTGAGTACGCATACCAAGTCCTTGCTGGACAGGGCGACCGTGGAGAGGAGCTGAAATTCGGCCTGCAAGCGGTGGCTTGCAGTGATATCTGCCGCGACGATCTGGATTCGTTCGAGCGCGCCGCTGGGACCAAAAATGGGCAGCAGCGAAGTCGCAAGCGTGAGCGTGCGGCCATCTTTCGTGCGGTGTGCGCCTGCTGAGCGGTAGAGTGCCTGCCCGCGCTGGGCGCTGGCAAGCATCAAGAGGAATTCGTCGTGCTGTGCTGTGTCGACGATGGGCAAAAAACGTCCGAGTGCTTCGCGCGCGCTCCAGCCGAACACTCGTTCCGCCGTGGTTCCCCAGGCGAGAACGATACCGCGCTGGTCGACCTGGTAGCTGGCGGCCAGCGCGAACCGGTCGTGCAATACGAGTTGTTCATTGCTCACACCGGTTGGCGAAGCCACAGCGAGCATCAACTCGCGAACCGTCTTCAGCAGGGTGCTGGCACCGGCCGGCCAGTGCAGCTTGCCACTATGCATACCCCTGGGGCAATCGACGTCTTCGTGAGCGGATAACAGATGCAGTATCGGGATTTCGGAACATTGAGGCGCAGCCTGCATCGCGAGGTAAAGTTCGCTGAGCGCTTCGCTTCCCATGTGGGTGTCGATAACGATCAGATCGGGGCGCTGACGCGCCAGTGCAACGGCCTGAACTATGGTTTCCGCCTCGATTACGCGGAAGTCAACTTCACGCATGACGTGCGAGGAGAAATACAGCTTTGCCTTGTTGCCATTGATGTTGATAACGGTCAGCGCTTGCCGCAGCATTGCATCCCTCGAAGTCAAAACTATCTTCTTCAGGATGAGCATCTTCGTGGCGGCTTGCTATCGGGGATTCCCTGATATTGGCTACGAAAAACCTTAGATCTGTTAGCCCGGCTCCCTGCTCGTTCTTGCCGGAATGACCGGGCGGTCTATGCGCTTACTACGCCGCTGCGAATGGCATAGCGAACCAGGCCGGCAAGGTCGTGCACCTCCAGCCGTTCCATGATCTGAGCGCGATGGGTTTCGATAGTCTTGACGCTCAGTGAAAGTGCGAAGGCTATATCCTTGGTGCTATTTCCTTCGGCGAGCAGACGCAGCACTTCCTGCTGGCGCGGCGTCAGGACCTGAACCCGTTGGCTACCCGAGTCGCCGTCCATGACTCGCTCCACGTAGCCATCGACCACCGGGCGAGAAATCGCCGAGGACAGCCAGATTTCGCCGCGCATGACAGCGCCAATGGCCAGTTCAAGCTCGGCAGGTGCCGAATCCTTGAGTAAATAGCCTGAAGCACCAAGACGAAGCGCGTGCAGGACATGCTCTTCACTGTCCAGCATGGAAAGCATGAGGACGCGTATTCCGGGATGTTTGACCTTAAGTTCGCACAGTGCATCCAGGCCGCCGAGGACCGGCATCGCGATATCCATCAGCACCAGATCGGGGGTACTGGCCTCGCAAGCGTCCAGGACTTCCCGGCCGTTGGCGGCTTCGGCGAGGACGACGACGCCCGGCATCTCCGAGAGGAGCATGCGCAGTCCGGCACGAAGCAGGCGATGATCGTCGGCGATGATGACGCGGACGGTTTCCACGGCTCATCCCCCCAGCGGGAAAATGGCCTGGACTTCAGCGCCTTGCCCAGGAGTCGACCGGACGCGCAATTCGCCGCCAAGCATCGCTGCGCGTTCACGCATGCCAATCAGACCGAGTGGGTGGTTTAGCTCCGTAAAGAGGCTCTTCGGCACGAAACCGCAGCCATCGTCTCGAACGCACAGGGTGAGATGACGATTGTTTTTTTCAAGTGTGACCGTCAGACAGCTCGCTGCGGCATGACGTATAACGTTGGAGACGGCTTCCTGCGCGATACGGAAACAGCCCAGTTCAAGATCGCTTGAGAGACGTTGTGTCAGGGTTTCGGCATCGAAACGAACTTCAAGCGGTGCCGCGCGAGCGACGCGATCGAGGTGCCAGCGCAAAGCGGCAACCAGACCCAGGTCGTCAAGGGGCGGCGGTCGCAGCCGGCGGGCGATCTCGCGTACGTCGGAAACCAGCGTGTCGGCCATTTCCGAGGCCTGCTGCATATAGTCGGCGAGGGTTTTGTTCTTGCAGTGCCGGCGTGCCGTCTCGACAACGATCTTGAGCGCCGAGAGCGTTTGTCCGATTTCGTCGTGCAATTCCATCGACAGGCGTTTGCGCTCCTGTTCCTGTATCGATAGCGCGGCACCGGAAAGTGCTGCAAGCTGGTTGCGCACCAGCACCAGATTGTCCTGGACGCGCTTGAGATCGGTGATTTCCTGGTTTACGGCGATGCAGGCGCGGATCTGGCCATCCGCATCGTAAATGGGCATGGCCGAGTTGAGGATGGTCTTGCGGCTGCCATCAAAGCATTCAATATCGACCATTTCGTTCTGCGAAACCTCACCCGTGGCGACAGCGCGCGACATTCCCCATTCGGCGGTCTCCAACAGCTTGCCGGTGGACGACCACCAGGCCTTGTATTCGCCATAATCTTCCGGGCTGATCCAGCGTTCGCCCGCCCAGATCCGGCTCCCGGCGGAGTTGTTGGCCAGCAACTGGCCGCTTGGGTCGGCAATCCAGATGCCGACCGGAAGCGCATCGAGAATTTGCTGTAACAGGGCGGTGTCGATATCGAGCCCTTGGAGGACATTCATTTTTTTCACGCGGCTGTGTTCCACCAGGCGACCGTTCGTGTGCCTATGGTAATGCTTTCTAACTCAAGGGGATAGCCGGGCTATCGGACACTGGCAAACTGTTGTAACAGCCGTAATGGCCGAGCGGCAAGTTGACGTCTGATTTCCGTGACCGGCAGCTTGTTGATTAGTAGCCTGGCAATACCA
>NZ_JAEUOI010000154.1 GCF_016790145.1 Propionivibrio sp.
TGCCTCTCCATCGAGACTTTTAGGCGGTTTAGCTGTGAAGGTTGATTTTCAAAACAGCTAGTGACGACCTAAACTTTTCCATTGCAATCCGTGAGAAGCGAATACATTTGCGCATGACAACTGCGCGTGATGGCCTCCCCCTGGCGATTTACGTGGTATGGCCGTTCAAACGACATGCAGCTAACGCTGCCGATTGGCACGGGATACCAAATCGCCCCAACTGCGCCAACAGGTGCAGTCGGTGAGGTCAAGGGGCTTTGTGAAGCCGACCCTACCCAACATCACTACTGCTCCAAAGGATAGAAAAACTGGATCATCAATAGCCGCAGAGGTGTCGTTCAAATTTTAAATTATTTTTGGCTAGCATTTTCGCAAAAGCAAGGAAACATGTAACGACATTTTTTGACATTCGATCTAACAACCGTTAGATTGACCGTATGAAAGAGAAGCCATCCAAATCATACCTCTACGAACACGTTGCGCGTATCGGCAAAGCGCTGTCCAGCCCCAAGCGCCTGGAGTTGGTCGAGTTGCTGGCGCAAGGCGAGAAGAGCGTTGAAACCCTTGCTGCCCAGGCCGGAATCGACATGCGCCTGACCAGCGCCCACCTCAAGGCTCTGCGTGAAGCGTGCCTGGTTGAAACAAGACGTGAAGGCAAGTACGTGCACTATCGGCTGAGCGGACCCGATGTGTCCCAGCTATGGGTCAGCCTGCGTGATGTCGCCGAAGAACATCTTATTGAGTTTCGCCTGGCTCTGGCCCAGATGGTCAGCGATCCCGACAGCCTATGTTCGGAAAGCCGCGAAAGTCTCTTGCAGAAAGCCAGGCAGGGCGAAGTGTTCGTCATCGACGTGCGACCGCCCAGTGAGTACAACGCCGGACATCTGCCATTTGCCCGCTCCATGCCGCTGGGTGAACTGGAGAAACGACTGGCTGACCTGCCGTCGGATCGCACCATCGTTGCCTACTGTCGCGGCCCGTTTTGCCTGATGTCCGATGAAGCCGTCAAGTTGCTCCGCGCCAGGGGTTTCACCGCCAGCAAGATCACCGATGGCGTGAACGAGTGGGTCGCGAGCGGCTTGCCCATCGAAACCTGAAGCAGCAAGCAAGAAGCAGAACACCCCACCCAGCACTGATCCGCTCAGGAGGAGCAAAGCATGTCCGACAAGCACTCGCAATCCATGGCGACTCGCGCCATCCACGGCAGTTCCGGCAAGGACGCCCATGGCAGTCCGCATACCCCGATCTATAACACCACGACCTTCGCCTTCTCATCGACGGCCGATTTACTCGACGTGGTGGACGGCAGGAAGCCCGGCAGCCTCTACACGCGTTATGGTTTGAACCCGAGCATTTTTGCTCTGGAAGAAACGCTGGCCGGTCTGGAAAATGCAGAAATGGCCTGGGCTTTTTGCTCCGGCATGGCCGCTGAAACGGCGCTCTTCCTGACCCACGGACGCGAAGGGATCGTCTGTATTGGCGACGCTTACGGAGGCACCCTGGAATTGCTGGCCTCCCAACTGCCCTTGCTCGGCATTCCGACTCAACTGATTCTTGGCAGTGAGATTGGGCGGCTGGACGAACTCCTGGCTGCTGGCGCGAAGCTCGTTTTCTTTGAGACACCGACCAATCCCACGCTCGAGTTGCTCGATATTCAAGCCATTTGCGCAAAAGCTCACGCGCACGGCGCCATGGTGGTGGTCGACAATACCTTCGCGTCGCCCGTCAATCAGCGACCGCTGGAACTCGGTGCTGATTTCGTCGTGCACAGCGCGACCAAATATCTGGGGGGCCACAGCGATCTCACGGCCGGTGTTCTCATGGGGTCAAAAGAGTTGTTGATGCCGGTATGGAACTGGCGCAAGAATCTCGGTTCGATGATTTCTCCGGAAGTCGCCTCGCTACTTTCACGCAGTTTGCGCACCGTCGTCATCCGGGTTCAACAGCAAAACATCAGCGCGCAAGCCGTGGCCGAGGCCATGGCCCGGCACCCGAAGATCGCCCGTGTCTATTACCCCGGCCTGCCTGACTTTCCCGGTTATGAACTGGCGAAGAAGCAGATGCACGGCTTTGGCGGCATGCTGAGCATTGACGTGAAAGGCAATGGCGTCGATGCGACCCGCGTGGCCGACCGCTTGCACCTTTTTGCCCTGGCGCCCAGCCTGGGCGGTGCGGAAAGTCTGGTTACCCAGCCGTGCACCACCACCCATCACGGCCTGGCGCCCGAGGAGCGCACACGACGCGGAATTTCCGGCGCCATGCTGCGCCTTTCGGTTGGGCTGGAAGATTCTGCCGACCTGATCGCGGACCTGGAGCAGGCACTGGCATGAGTACCAGCACACCGTTAAATAAGCTCAGGGAAACGGAATGAAAGGTCGTGAAAGCGGAATGCCCGACGAAGAATTCTGGAACAGTTTCTTCGCGACCGAAGGCGCTCTTGAGAGCTTGCTCGGCAATAACGGTGTTCAGGGCGATCTGCTCGAGTTTGGCTGCGGCTATGGAACTTTTACCATTCCGGCCGCCGGTCGAACGACCGGTATTGTGACGGCGCTGGACATTGAACCCGAGATGGTTGAGCGCCTCAAGAGCCTGGCTGAAGAATACCGTCTGAGCAATATCCGCCCTCAGCTTCGCGATTTTGTGGCGAACGGAACCGGACTTGATTCAGCGAGCCAGGCGCATGCCATTGTTTTCAATCTACTGCATCTGGAGCATCCCGTAACGTTATTGCGCGAGGCACATCGCGTTCTCCAGAGCGGCGGCGTCCTGTCGGTGATTCACTGGCGCAGCGATATACCGACACCGCGCGGCCCTTCATTGGAAATCCGCCCGACGCCGGAACAGTGCCGAGCGTGGCTTTCCGAAGCGGGATTTGGCCGCATCACCAACGTCGATTTAGAGGAATTCTGTCCGTTTCATTACGGACTTGTCGCCACGCGCTGATGCGCAGATACCGGGAGGAAAACAATGAAAATCCTGCTTGTTTTTAATCGCGAACCCTACGACACCACCGATGTCACGTGGAACGGGCTGCGCTTGGCCGGGAAACTCGTCGACGGCGGTAACGAAGTCCACATCTTCCTGATGAATGATGCCGTCGATATGGCGCGTGATGCCTGCCAACCGCCAGAAGGCTATGACCAGAATCTGACCGCGATGCTCAAGGAGTTGATCGGCCGCGGGGTTGTCGTCAAGGTTTGTGGCACCTGCATGGCGCGCTGCGGCATTTACAAGAACCAACCCTACTTTGACGGTGCTGAAAAATCGACCATGCAGGCACTCTCCGACTGGGTGGTCGATAGCGACAAGGTGATCTCCTTCTGAAACGATGCCAAATAGATGTCAAATTTAGCTGTGCACATGAAAACGGGCCGGCCCTGAGCCCCGCCGACTACGATGCCTGGTATGACAGCCCCCGCGGTAAATGGATCGGGGATACCGAATATCGCTTGTTGGCGAATGAACTGGCATTGACTTCGGGCGGGCGGGTGCTCGATGTCGGATGCGGAACGGGCTGGTTCACCCGCCGACTCTCTGCACTGCCGGGCATGCTGGTGACCGGCATTGACCTCAACGCGGAATGGCTGGCATTCCGCCCGTAGCCGCGATGCTCACTCAACCTACATTCAGGCCGATGCGCTCGCGTTGCCCTTCTCCGACAACAGCTTCGATCAGGTGCTTTCGGTTGCCGCCTTGTGCTTCACTACCGACTGGCACAAAGCGACGGAGTGCGGTCGTCCACGTAGCAAACTTTGGGTGGCCGGTCAGGCCGAACAGCATCCAGTCGATAGAGTCTCCTTGCCGGCAGGTTTGTTATCAAAAAGTCGCCATTGCCCATGAAAACATCATCTTTCTCTTGTGGATCGATAGGGTGAGTAGCGTTTTTCGGTAAGCCGCCGCTCAGATTCGCTGACTCCGATTTTTCAACCGAAAAGGCAGAACGGCGGCAATGCGCCAATGTGCAGTCGTCCAAGCAGCATGCCTTGGATGGCAGCTCAGGCCGATCTCCGGCCATTGGTCAAAATCGTCTCGACCGGCAACTTCTCGGCCTGACCTGCCATTGAGGACAGGCACCTTGAGCGTCAGCTGCACTTCGCATTGCAGCCGTTCATCCTGGCCCGCCGAAAAAACTGGGCCGACGAGTCCGGACGACTGCTTACCGAAAAACGCTACTCACCCTATCGACCCACAAGAATCGTTCGTAGTCTCGGTGGTCCAGCGGCAGGTTTTTAATTTGAGCGGTCGCATGAGAACTATTCTGCCTTTGCCGACGTTGAAGATCGGGTTAAGCTTAGCCATCCGGAGCGTTACAAAGACCAACCCTATTCAACATATTGCCACCCAGTAAAGCTGACCATGAAACTTCTAATTACCTCATTCTTCCTGTTTGCCAGTAGCGTCAGTTGCGGAGCGACGATCTACGAGTGCCGCGCATACAATGGTTCATCATTCTTCTCGAATGGCCTTTGCTCAGAACATAAAGCTCTCGGGGTGGCATTGCATACCGTGCCCGACAACATGCCATTTGATCAGCAAGTCAAAACTGTCGAGGATGCCAAAACGAGAAAAACTTCAGCGACGCTTAAAGAGGATTCAAACCGATCTCGCCTGGACCAATGTGCCCAAATTGACATCGAATTAAAAAGCCTTCAGAGCAAATACACGAACTGGCAATATGTCCCGATTGACCAAGTGAATGCCGATCAAAGACGAGAGCACGATCTAAATGCGCGGCGTTCCCAATTTCAGTGCCATTCGCAATGACATTTGCGTTGCTAGCAGAGTTTAATGCGTCAGCTTTAATGGATTTCCAGGTTGCCATCCCACCTCCCCCCCCACAGCATGGGCTTCCTTACGTGCAGGAGATGAAATAAACACGGACATCCTGAAGCACTGTGGTTAGCCGAATCTATCAAGCGGACGCTGGATGAGGCCCGTTTGACAGTTGAGGCACAAGAATCGGCCACCCCATTGTTCGATTAATTGGGCTTGCCCGTTCGATTTACCGGTTCGCGATGATCACTTTTGCATTACCACGTTGATCCAGAACAAAACCGATCGCGTGTGGGAGACGGATCCGCTCGAAGAGTCGCTGAAAAAGGCCAATGAGAGATTGGTGGCGATTCCTATTACCATCGCGTACAACGATCCAAATTTGAACCTCAATAATCGGTTCAGTACGTTCGACAACAAGACTGGGCGCGTTTTGTGCGCCGGTAACGGCGACAAGGCTCGTCGTTCCACGGATCAGGGCGTTCTGAACATTGATTGCCCTCGCCCCGAGGCTTGCCAATATGGACAGGCACAACGCTGCAAAAGCATGAACCGCGCCTATTTTCGCATTGAAGGCTCCGCGGACGAGTTGGGTGTGCACGTCCTCCACACCACCTCCTGGAATTCCCTGAGCGCCCTTGGTACCCGCCTGTCTCAGTTGCACGGACTGACCCAAGGCGTGATGGCCGGCATGCCCATGATGTTGGTCATGAAGGGAAAGACTACTACAGCTTCTTTCCGCGACATTTTCTATTTTGCGGACCTGGTCACTCGGCCTGGACAAACATTATTGCAGGCGGTCAAGCAGGCTAAAGTCTTTCAGAATGATCTGAATGAGGCCGGCTTATCAATCTCGGGGATGGAGGACGCGTTACGTGCCGGCCTGGCCAACGGCGATTTTGCTGATGAAATTGATGATGTCGACGAGTGGTTGTCGGACGAGGAATTGATAAACGCGGCCGATCGTGGTTTTCCTTCGGCGTTGGTCGGTAGCGGACTTGAGACGTTGGCGAAGAACCTGCAATCTCTGGTTCAAGCGTCAAAAACGGAGCCAGATGGCACGGTGACTGGATCACAAAGCAATGTGCCATCGTTGGTGATCGCTTCCGCGGAACATGTAGCTGATAAAGTATCGAAGATGAAAACCCAGCCAAAAGCAAACGCGGTGCCGGTCTCCAGGCCGGCAGTCAAGACCCCGAATCCGCACACCGCTCAAAAGGCAGATCACATGTTCTGAGCGTCATTTGGAAGGTAACCACGTGCAAACCCGGATAATAGGCCTTGTTTTCGTCCGGGGTTGTCGTGTCAATAATGGATTTCTGGGCTCTCCATTTAACCGGAGTTGAGTGAAGACTCCTGTCGTGACCCATCCCTGTCCCCGTGCAGGCGCCCAGTACCCCAGATCCCTAGGGGTGGTCGCCGCCCAGCG
>NZ_JAEUOI010000030.1 GCF_016790145.1 Propionivibrio sp.
TTTTTTTATTGACATTTTCTTGTGTTCCTTTAGAATTCGCCCTTCTCTGGAACTGCCCAGGTGGCGAAATTGGTAGACGCGCTAGGTTCAGGTCCTAGTGGTGGCAACACTGTGGGGGTTCGAGTCCCTTCCTGGGCACCAGACAACATTACAAGCCGTTTCAGGCATGGCCGCAACCCAAAAAAATCCGGGTTTTGTGGCCAACTCAAAGATAGCGTATCGCATCGTCAAAATTCATCCTGGCCTCAGGTAGCTCGGCGCGTGCGAAGCACGCCAGCACAAACGCCCTCTGTATCTGTGGAACACCCTTGAGTTGCGCCAGCGAAAAACCAATATCGGAAGCGACATCGGTGCTTTCCTGATCCAGCACGACGTTCATCGTACTGATCCGCATTCGTTTTTTCTCTACGTGAATATAACGCTCCGGATGCTCAAGCACTTGGCGCAAAGTTTCCAGTTCGGCATCCAGCGCCGACTGCGGACTGCCTATTGCCTCCAACTGGCGCTCGTTCTCCAGAAGCTGTGCTTCCAGCTTCAACTTTTCGCATGAAACTACGGGCGCCGATCCAAAAACCGATCCCAGTCCGGGACCCTGCTGCTGGAGCAAGCGCAGCCGGGCACGGATCAACAAGCAGTTATCCTGCAGTTCGCGACGTTCGGATCGTTCTTCGCCGATTTCCGACAGCGCCTGAGCCACCAGATACTCATACGCCTGCGTTCCCAACAGACGGCGAACTTCCGTGTCCTGATGCCCGCAAATGCGCGCCTCATGGTCGGAAAAACCGATGACGGTCTGCACCACATCGCGCTGAACAACATCGCCCTGCAGCGACATCCCGAGCATGCGCTGCTCGTTGTACGTCATGACGAGGATGAAATAGGCTTCGTCGAGCGTAGGGTACTTGTCGATCAGGGTTCGCAGATTACTTGAACGGCCGAGGGCGTAAGGAATATCGGAGGCGGCGACAAAGAAAGCCCTCAGTACCGGATCGCCAGACCAGCACGCTGCCGAAACCCTGATTGGCTGAGGCAGGGAAAGCACCATCTCGCGGATGGTGTTAACACTGGTTTCAACTGCCGGCGCGAGACGTTCCTGATAAGAGCGCACGAGCTTCAATCGGGGATTGGTCAGCGTAACGGCCTTGTCGATCGCACGCAAGGTCATGTCATCGGAAGGACGATCCGGATCGAATTGCGCGGGGCGGTTCTTGAACCAGTCGAGAATGCCCATGGTCTACACTGCCCTGCGCAGCAAACGTGTTGACACCATCATGGCAACCCGTGGTACGCCGGCTTTCCTGATCGCAAACCAGGCAGTGCAGCGACTGACAAGTTACGCGAAGGGATGGCGGCGCAAAATCGTTTCATTGCGTTCCGGCCCGGTCGATATGATATCGATCGGAATTTCACACAAGGCTTCGATACGTTCCAGATAAGCACGTGCCGCCGCCGGCAGCCCGTCCAGCGTGGTTGCGCCGACGGTCGATTCGGTCCATCCCGGCAGGCTTTCGAGAATGGGCTGGCAATCGGCCACTTCGTCGGAGCCCATCGGCAACAGGTTGATTATTTTCCCGTTGAGCCGGTAACCCGTGCAGATTTTCAGTTCGGGAAGACCATCGAGCACGTCGAGCTTGGTGATGCACAGCCCGGTTACGCCATTGATCTGAATCGAGCGCTTGAGCGCAGGAAAATCGAGCCATCCGCAGCGTCGCTTGCGCCCGGTAACGGTTCCGAACTCGCGGCCTTTTTGCGACATCTGATGTCCGGGAACGCCGGCGGTCTCGATATCGAGTTCACTCGGGAAAGGTCCACCGCCAACACGTGTGCAGTAGGCCTTGGTGATACCCAGCACGTAGTGCAACATTCCCGGCCCGATGCCCGCACCGGCCGATGCCTGACCGGCAACACAGTTCGACGAGGTGACGAAGGGGTAGGTACCGTGGTCGATATCAAGCAAGGCACCCTGCGCACCTTCGAAGAGCAGATTCTGGCCAGCCTGGTTGGCGGCATTCAATTCGGCGGAAACGTCGACGACCATCGGCTTGATCAGTTCGGCGTCGGCCATCGCCTGTGCGAGCACGGTTTCGTAGTCGACCGCCTCGGCACCCAGAAATCGGGTCAGAACAAAATTGTGGTAGTCAAGATTCTCCTTGAGCTTCTCGGCAAAGCGACCGGGGTAGAAGAGATCGTAAACACGCAAGGCGCGACGTGCCACCTTGTCTTCGTAAGTCGGACCAATACCCTTGCCGGTGGTACCGATCCTGGCGTCAGCACTCTTGGCGGCCTCGCGCGCCGCATCGAGAGCGGTGTGATAGCCAAGAATCAGCGGACAGCCCGGGCTGATCCTGAGTCGCGAACGCACCTCAATGCCACCCGACTCAAGTTCATTGATCTCGGAAATCAGGTGGTGAATATTCAGAACGACCCCGTTACCGATATAGCAGGTGACATCATCATGGACAATGCCTGAGGGAACAAGATTGAGTTTGTATATTTTCTTGCCGACAACGAGCGTGTGGCCGGCATTGTGACCGCCCTGAAAACGCACCACACCCTGCGCGTGATCGGTCAACCAGTCGACGATCTTGCCTTTGCCCTCATCGCCCCACTGAGTGCCGACCACTACGACGTTCTTGGCCATTTTTCAATCAATCCCTGAAATTTCCTGAGTAATCCATTGCCCCTTGCTTTCGACCAGTCGTCGGTCACAGAGAGGCCCTTCGATAAGAGTTTCACCCGGCAAGCGTTCGACGACTATCTCGCCCTGCCCACGCAACTCGGCAATACGGGCCGTCAGTGCGGAATCGGTCGCGGCAAAAGGCGCCAGAATTGCACCCGCCGGATTGTCGCTTGCCGCCAATCGGGCCACTTCACGCAAATCCATCGAGAAACCGGTCGCCGGCCGTTCACGGCCAAAGTCTTTGCCAACGCCGTCGTAACGCCCGCCAAGCGCAATGGCGCTGGGGAAATCCGGGTAATAGGCGGCAAACACAACCCCGTTGTGGTAGTGGTAGCCACGCAGATCAGCGAGATCGAAGGACAAAGGCAGATCCGGGATGCCGGCCTGCAACTGACGCATCGTTTCCAGCGCCGAGGCAATCTCGGGTAGCGCAGGCAATTCACGGGCGGCAGTTTCCAGCAGATCCCCCCCCCCGTAGAGTTCAGGCAAACGCAACAGAGCGGTGCGATAAGGTTCGGGCAGTTTGGTGCAGAAATCGTGCAGACTCGGAATATCCTTGACTTGCAGGAGTTGCAATATTTTCACTTCGTCATCGGCATTGAGGCCGGCGGCATGCGCCAGCGCACGGAATACTCCGACATGCCCGATATCGATACGTGAAGCGGGTATGCCGGCCGTAGTGAGTGCCGCCGCCAGCAGACGGATCACTTCGAGATCGGCCTCAATGCCGGCGTACCCGAAGAGTTCGGCACCGAGCTGGATCGGCTCGCGACTCGCGGCCAGCGAGGCCGGCAGCGTATGCAGTATGCTGTCGCAGTAGCAAAGGCGCGTCACGCCCTGTCGATTGAGCAAGTGTGCGTCGATACGTGCGACCTGAGGTGTCATGTCTGCACGCAGACCGAGCGTGCGACCGGAAAGCTGGTCGACCAGCTTGAAGGTACGCAAGGTCAGGTCGGAACCTGATCCGGTCAACAGTGAATCGAGGTATTCAAGCAGCGGCGGCATGACCAGTTCATAGCCATGCACGCGAAAGAGATCAAGCAGAGCGCGGCGCAGACGCTCTATGCGAGCCGCTTCCAGTGGCAACGCGTCGGCAATGTATTCGGGTAACAGCCAGTTCATCGAAAAACCATCAACAGAACAATTCCAGCCAGCATCGAGGTCAGGCCAATGAACCGGATCTGTCCGTCGGTGAGCTGGATCAGACGACGGAATGTTTCGCGCCAGGTACTGGGAGCAAGAAAAGGCACCAAGCCCTCGAGCACCAGCATCAGCGCGAAAGCGATGAGCAGACTGGTGGTCATTTACCCGATTTTTCGCTGCCTCGACCGACACTCTTCATGTACTTGAAGAAATCGGAATTGGGCTCGACGACAATGATGTCACTCTTGCTCTTGAAACTGTTGCGATAGGCTTCAAGACTGCGATAGAAGGAATAGAACTCGGGATTCTGGCTGAATGCCTGGGCATAAGTGGCCGTGGCCTTGGCGTCACCCTCGCCCTTCATTTTCTGTGCTTCGCGATAGGCATCGGCAACGATCACCTCGCGTTGCCTGTCCGCATCGGCGCGGATTTTCTCGGCTTCGGCAAAACCCTCCGAGCGCAATTCGTTGGCCACGCGCTTGCGTTCGGCTTCCATACGGCGATAGACCGATTCACTGACTTCGGTCGGTAGATCAACGCGCTTCACCCGGACATCGACAATCTGCACGCCGATCTTGCGCGCATCGAGATCCGCCTTGTCGCGCATCTGCTCCATGACTTTGTTGCGCTCACCCGAAACAACGTCATTAATGGTGCGTTTACCGAATTCCTCACGCAAACCGGCATTCACCGTTTGCGACAGGCGTGTCTTGGCTCGCGTTTCATCACCGGCAACCGAAATATAATAAAGCTTGGGGTCGACGATCCTCCATTTGACAAAGGAATCAACCAGCACATTCTTCTTTTCCGAGGTGATAAAGCGTTCCGGCTCGACACTGTCCAGCGTCAGAATCCGCTTGTCGAAGTAACGCACGTTCTGGATCATCGGCCATTTGAAATACAAGCCAGGCTCCTCGATCACAGTGCGCACCTCGCCAAGTTGAAAGACGATGGCGTGTTGCCGCTGATCAACCGTAAAAATCGAGGCTCCAAGAACGACCAGTACCACCGCAACAACAGCGGCGGTGAAATTCAAACCGGCTTTCATTATCGTGTCTCCCGATCTCGTGAGCGCAAGGCCTCGCGCGAACGTGTTTCAGGCTTGTCCACCACCTGCGGTGGCGTGTCGTTGGAAACGACGGGGCCAGACCGTACCTGGGCTGGCATCTCGGCGCTGCTGCCGACGCTGGCAGGCGAGGCTACCGCAGCTCCGGCCGCCTGCATCAGCTTGTCGAGCGGGAGATAGAGCAGGTTACCCTGCCCCTTGGCATCGACAAATACCTTGCTGGTGCTGGAATAGACCTGTTGCATGGTTTCAAGATACATGCGAGTGCGTGTCACCTCCGGTGCCTTGGCATACTCGGTATTGATCTGCTTGAAGCGGCTGGCATCGCCCTCGGACGTTGCAATCACCCGCTGCTTGTAACCGTCGGCTTCCTGCAACAGGCGTGAGGCCGTACCTCTGGCCTTGGGAATCACGTCATTGGCGTAAGCCTGGCCTTCGTTTTTCTGGCGCTCGCGATCCTGACTCGCCTTTACGGCATCATCAAAAGCGGCCTGCACCTGCTCCGGTGGCTGGGCGTTCTGCATCGTTACTTTTGAAATGAGGATGCCTGTCTTGTAACGATCAAGGATCTCCTGCATGAGTGTCTGGGCATTGACCGCGATCTGCTCGCGCCCCTCGTAGAGAACGAAATCCATCCTGCTCTTGCCGACGATCTCGCGAATTGCCGTTTCGGCCACCTGCATTACGGCTTCATCGGGCGTGCGATTATTGAAGATGTAGTCAACCGGATCCTTGAGAATGTACTGAACGGCAAACTGGATATTGATAATGTTTTCGTCAAACGTCAGCATCAGTGCTTCCTTAAGCACCTTGTTTTTCTCGCTGCCGCGATAACCGATTTCAAGCGTCCGCACGCCGGAAATATTAACCAGTTCATGCGACTGGATCGGGTAAGGCAAACGCCAGTTCAGACCCGACTGCGTGCTTTCCTTGTACTTGCCAAACTGCAGGACAAGACCACGTTGTGAGGCATCGACAATATAGAAGCCACTGGCCAGCCAGACCAGCAACACAAGTCCGACCAGCAGGCTGATGCCACCGCCAAGAAACTTCGGGTTGAACTCCATCGGCGGTCGATTGCCACCGCTACCACCACCATCGCCGCTGCCTTTCCCCTTTTTGTCGAACATGCCGGACAGCCGACGATTTAGATCGCGCCACAAGGCTTCAAGGTCGGGTGGCCCCTGATTCGGTCGCTTGTTTCCGTTGTTTCCGCCAGCGTTATCATTACCGCGATTACCCCACTGGGGGTCATTGAGCGACATAAGTACTCCAATACTCGAAATCATGGTGCGGAATCCGGATCAAGAACAGGGTTGAGAACGCTTTCTCCAGCCATCGGCAGAGCACGCGCAAGGTGAAGTTTCTCTATTGCAATCTCGGTCAGCGCCATGCGCAGCAGAGGCAAACCATCGCCGCATTTCGCGCTGACCCGAACGCGAACAATTCTATCATACTCATCCCTTTCAAGCGTTGGCGGCAGTCCTGTCAGATCCTGTTTGTTGAGCACCATCAGTTGCCGCACTTGACTGGCACCGATTTCAGCGAGGACTTTTTCGACTTCGGCAATCTGATCATTGCGTGCAGGACTGGCCGAATCGACCACATGTACAAGGAGATCAGCCTGCGCTGTCGCCTCCAGCGTGGCATGAAATGCCGCGACCAATTCGTGGGGCAGGTCGCGGATAAATCCCACGGTATCGGAGATGACGATATTCCCGGCCTCGCCCAGCCAGAGCTTGCGCGAGGTCGTATCGAGCGTTGCAAAGAGTTGATTGGCGGCATAGGCTCCGGCATGGGTCAAGGCATTGAAAAGTGTTGATTTACCGGAATTGGTGTAGCCGACGAGCGACACGTTCAAAACCTCACCGCGACCACGTGCCTTGCGCTGCACGCCGCGCTGGCGTTCGAGCCTGGCCAGCCGCTCCTTGAGCAGCTTGACGCGTTTACCGAGCAGGCGGCGATCTGTTTCGAGCTGGGTTTCGCCCGGGCCGCGCAGTCCGATACCCCCTTTTTGACGCTCCAGATGGGTCCAGCCACGAACCAGTCGGGTGGCAAGATGATCAAGTTGCGCCAGTTCGACCTGCAGCTTGCCTTCAGAGCTTTGTGCGCGTTGCGCAAAGATGTCGAGGATCAGGCTGGTCCGGTCAATCACACGGCACTGCAGCATGCGCTCCAGATTGCGCTCCTGAGCAGGAGACAACTCGTGGTTGAAAATGACAAGATCGGCCTCGTGCGCGGCAACTTCGGCGGCCACTTCCTGCACCTTGCCCTTGCCGGCAAAAGTCGCCGAATCGGGGCTTTGTCGCCGTCCATTGACCTCTGCGCAAACAAAAGCACCAGCCGACTTGGTGAGCAGGCGCATTTCTTCAAGTTGCTCGGCAACATCGGCACGACCAAAATCGAGCTGGACGATGAGCGCACGTTCCCCTGCGGCGGGACGTTCAAGCATGAAGACGCTTTTTCAAGGACGGGAACAAAGGCCGGGCCGGATTCAGATTGAGAGACAGCCCGACACCAAGGTTAAAGGCTGAAAAGGCGCGGTACAGGGCAGATCAGGGCTCGCTGCTTCCATCGCTGGGGATGCTGACCGGTCGCGACGGCACGACGGTCGAAATGGCATGCTTATAGACCATCTGGGTAACGGTGTTCTTGAGTAGAACAACGTACTGGTCAAATGATTCAACCTGGCCTTGCAACTTGATGCCGTTGACCAGATAGATGGAAACCGGTACATGCTCGCGACGCAGCACATTCAGGAAGGGGTCTTGTAATAGTTGCCCTTTATTGCTCATGGTTAGACTCCATGTTTCGTTGTTGGTATAAGGCACGCCAGCTTAATTGATTTTCATCATGTTTGCCATACAAACCCGAATCAATCAGGCCGGTATCGATTTAGCCTTTGGTCTTGCCCCTGGTTTTGCCTTCGAGGCAGCCTGAAGCTTTGCTTTGACCAAAGCTCCGGCTTTTGGTTTCGGTTTTTCTTCGGATTTCGGTTTACGCCGGTTCTGTTCAGGCGGTTTGCGATCGGCAAACGGGTTTTGCGTCACATTGAACTGAATACGTAGCGGTGTTCCCTGCAGCTTGAATACTTCGCGGAACACATGCTCCAGATAGCGTCGGTATGAGTCCGGTACCTTGTCCAGGGCATTGCCGTGAATCACGATGACTGGAGGGTTCCGCCCGCCCTGATGAGCGTAGCGTAACTTGGGGCGGAAGATTCCGCTGCGTGGTGGTGACTGCCTGGCCACGGCGTCAATCAAGGTACGTGTCAATTGGGGTGTAGACAAATCGGCGGTAGCCGCCTTGTAGGCCGCGTCGACCGAACGGAACACGTGCGCCAGCCCCTGCCTCCTGAGCGCTGAAACATAGTGAAAGTTGGCAAAATCAAGAAACTTCAGTTTGGCCTCAAGATCACCCTTGAGTTGATCACGGACATACGAATCAAGGCCATCCCACTTATTTACCGCGACCACCAGCGCGCGACCCGACTCAAGGACAAAGCCAGCGATATGGGCATCCTGATCGGAAATATCCTGCTGCGCATCGAGCACCAGAATCACCACATGGGCATCCTCGATGGATTGCAGGGTCTTGATCACCGAGAACTTCTCGATGGTTTCGAAAACCTTGCCCTTGCGCCGTAAACCAGCGGTATCAATCAGGGTGTAGTGCTTGCCGTTGCGCTCGAAATCGACATAGATGGCATCGCGGGTCGTTCCCGGCTGATCAAAAGCGATGACGCGTTCTTCGCCGAGAAGCGCATTGATCATGGTGCTTTTTCCGACATTCGGCCGTCCGACAATCGCCACCTTGAGAATATCGTTCTCGTTGCCACTTTCCTGCGCTTCGGGATAGGCATCGAGCGCCAGTTCGATCAAGCCGCGCACCCCTTCACCGTGCGCCGCAGAAATGGCCAGTGGCTCGCCCAGTCCAAGCTCGTGGAAATCTGCAATGACAATGCCCTGGTTCATGCCTTCGGCCTTGTTCACCGCAACGAATACCGGACGTGCCGCTTTGCGCAGCTTGTTGGCAATCTCCTTGTCGAGCGCAGTTATTCCAGTACGCGCATCGACCACGAAAATGACCGCATCGGCCTCGGCAATGGCCTGCTCGGTCTGCCTAGCCATCTCATGCATGATGCCGTCTTTGGCGAGTGGCTCGAAGCCGCCGGTATCGACAACCAGATAAGGCTTGCTGCCCAGCTTTCCGTGTCCATAATGACGATCACGCGTGAGGCCCGGAATGTCGGCGACCAGGGCGTCGCGCGTCCGGGTCAGCCGATTGAAAAGGGTTGATTTGCCTACATTCGGACGACCGACTACAACGATGCTGGGTTTCATTGTGTCTCGATGGCGTACACACCACCGTTACTGGTCTGCACCAGCAAGAGATTGCCCAGCGTCTGCAAGGGGGCAATAACCGGGCTGCCGTCGGTCGTCAGGCGTGCCACGAACGAGCCGTCGTCACGACTCAGAAAATGCACCACACCCTGAACATCCGCCACGGCAATCAGGCCGCGAAGCGGCACCGGGGCGGTAACACGACGCAGGAAAAGCTTGTCCTGCTTCCAGATACTGGCTCCACTCGCCATGTCAAGTGCATGCACGGAACCTTTGTCGTCAGTCACGTAAAGGTAGCGCGCATCAATGGCCAATCCAACGGCACTCGACATGTCTCGCGCCCAGACCAGATTGCCATTGCCAAGGTCAAAGCAGGCGACACGCCCCTGAAAGGCAACGGCACAGATCGTCCGTCCGGAAATCACCGGGGCACTGGTGATATCGGCAACGCGGTCAAGTTCGGACGAACCTTTTGGCAACGCCACCGTACCTTCCCACAAGGCGGCACCGTTAGTCGTACTGACGGCAATCAGCTTGCCGCCGGGGAATCCGGCAAATACATACTTGCCGGCAATCACCGGACTGGCTGTAACACGCAGGGAAAGCGCCGGTGTCGGACGCTGATAGAACCATTTCCGCTTGCCATCAAGCGCATCATAGGCGGCCAGCCGGTTGTCTCCGCTACGAACAACAACAATACCCTCTCCCAGCGCTGGAGGAGAAAGAATCTCACTGGTGGCCTTGGCCTTCCACAATGGCTGGCCATCGGCGCTGGCAAATGCCAGTAGATCGCCCTTCGGCGAGCCGACTACGACCATTTTTTCGTCGGCACCCACACCACCGGATAGCGGCTGTCCGGCGTTGACCTTCCAGACCAGCTTGCCGTCATCAACCCGTATCAGATTGCCATCCTTGCTGGCGGCATAAACGGTGGAACCAGACACTGCCGGCACAAACGCATAAACGTCAGTCTTGCCGACGCTTTCACGCCAGACGACTCGCGCTTGCGCGCTCGCATTGATCGGCTGCAGTACGGCCATTTTCGGCCCGCTGCTGGCGAAAGGATTGATCGAATCCAGCGTCGAGCAGCCGGCCAGCGACAGTGCCAGAAAAACAGTGGCAAGACACTTCTTCATTGCGGGTTCACACCAAGCGCATCGATCTTCTGGCGCAGCAGTTCACGATAGACGGCATTGGTTTGCTCCTGCGGTGCCGAATTCCTGCCCTTGAGCGATTTGTCCTTTGCATCGAGTTTGCCCATGGCATTCTGATAAGCGCCGAGCGCTTCGGCTTTCTTGCCCTGCGCACTGAAGACGTCGCCACGGTTATCCGAAAAAATGGCTTCAAAACCCGCGCCGACACTGCCGTCAAGCTGTTTCAAGGCCTGATCGTACTCCTTTTCATCGAGCAGTACGGCGGCCAGACGCAAGCGCGCCAGATCGCGCAGCTCGTCCTTGCCATGCTCAACAACCCAGAGGAGCTGGGTCTTGGCGGATTTTGCATCGCCCGCATCGATCATAACTTTGGCAGCTGCCAGTGCACCGAGCGACGCATAGCTGGTTCCAGAAAATTTATCGAGCAGTTGATCGCTGGCCGTCCTGACGCGTTGCGAATCCTTCTCCAGAACCGATTTCTGCAGGAGGTTATAGACCATAGAAGCCTGGGCCGACTGATTGCGCTGATACCAGTTCCATCCCTGCCAGGCGACGACGATCAGCGAAAGCGCCGTAATGACGTTGATCAACAGGTTGCCATGCTGCTTCCACCATGTCTTGATTTCGTCGAGTTGTTCCTGTTCTTCGAGGTCGTAGGTCGCCATTAGGTTTCTTCCCAATCCAAAAATGAATTCATGATTTCGTCAGCAATGCGATCAATGGGGACTCGCTTTTGTTCCTGCTTCTGTTCGTTCGGACGATCACCGCTGGCACGCAAGGGCTTGAGCGACACTTCGCCGGCATTCGCCTCGTCATCGCCGATGATAACGGCAAAGCTTGCTCCCGACGCATCGGCTTTCTTCATCTGCGATTTGAAGCTGCCGCCACCGCAGTGGAACAACACATCGATTCCCCGGTCACGCAAGCCCTCGGCGACACGGGGCGCCAGACGCGAAGCGGCATCACCCTGATGCACGAGATAAACATCAATCCCCTCCAGCACCGGTTCGCCACCCGATTCGCGAATCAGTGTGAGCAGACGCTCGACGCCCATGGCAAAGCCGCAGGCCGGAGTTGGCTTGCCACCAAGCTGCTCGACCAGTCCATCATAGCGGCCGCCCGCACAGACGGTGCCCTGCGCGCCCAGACGATCCGTAACCCATTCGAAAACGGTGAGGTTGTAATAGTCAAGGCCGCGCACCAGACGCGGATTGATCGTGTAGGGCAACCCGGCATCGCGCAGGACCTGTTGCACGCCTTCAAAATGCGCCATCGATTGCGCGCCAAGGTGATCAATCAGATTTGGCGCCGTAGCGATCATCTCCTGCATCGCCGGGTTTTTGCTGTCGAGAAGGCGAAGTGGATTGGTATAAAGACGGCGTTTTGCCTCATCATCGAGCAGGTCGGCATTCTTCTCGAAATAATTTATCAGCTCACTGCGATGATTTGCACGCTCGTCCATCTGGCCCAGCGTATTTAATTGTAATTTTATGCCGTCCACTCCAAGGTCATCCCAAAGGCGGGCGCCCATCAGTATCTGCTCGGCATCGATATCGGGGCCGGAAAAACCGAAGGTTTCGACACCGACCTGATTGAACTGGCGGAACCGCCCCTTCTGCGGCCGCTCGTGGCGGAACATCGGTCCAAAATAATAGAGCCGCTGCGCATGCTGTGCCGCCATCTTGTGCTGAATCACTGCACGCACACAGCCCGCCGTACCTTCCGGACGCAGCGTCAGCGGCTCACCGTTCAGGCTGTCAATAAAGGAATACATCTCCTTCTCGACAATGTCGGTCACTTCACCAATGGCGCGCGTGAACAGCGGCGTCGGCTCGACGATGGGCAGGCGCATCGGCCGGTAACCGTAACTTCTCAGCCACGAACGGACCGTTTCTTCGAAATGTTCCCAGACTTCGGCCTCGCCCGGCAGGATGTCGTTCATCCCGCGCACGGACTGGATACTTAAATTCACTTCGCAAACTTTCTCTGGTAGGTGCGTGCCACGTAGCGGTCCACAATGGCGGTAAATTCTTCGGCAATGTGCTCGCCACGCAGCGTGACCGTCTTGGCACCATCTTCGAAGACCGGTGCCACCGGCGCTTCACCGGTACCCGGCAGACTGATGCCGATATTGGCTTGCTTGCTCTCGCCAGGGCCATTGACCACGCAACCCATCACCGCCAGCGTCATGTTTTCAACGCCATCGTACTCGACGCGCCACTGAGGCATCTTATTGCGCACGTGTTCCTGGATGGACTGCGCCAGTTCCTGGAAAAAGGTACTGGTGGTTCGTCCACACCCCGGGCAAGCCGCAACCATCGGTGTAAATGCACGCAACCCCAGGGTCTGCAACATTTCCTGCGCGACCACGACCTCCTGCGTGCGCTGACCACCGGGTTCCGGAGTCAGTGAAACGCGGATGGTGTCGCCAATTCCCTCCTGTAGCAGCACGGACATGGCCGCCGTCGAGGCGACAATGCCTTTCGAGCCCATACCCGCCTCGGTCAGCCCGAGATGCAGCGGGTAGTCCGAGCGCCGCGACAGTTCGCGGTATATGGCGATCAGATCCTGTACTCCGGAAACCTTGCACGAAAGGATGATGCGCTCGCCGGGCAGACCCAGTTCTTCAGCCTTGGCGGCTGATTCGAGCGCCGAGGTGACCATCGCTTCGCGCATCACGTCAATGGCATCTTTCGGCTCGGCACGCCTGGCGTTATCGTCCATGATGCGCGCCAACAGATCCTGGTCGAGACTCCCCCAGTTCACCCCGATGCGTACCGGCTTGTCGTACTTGCATGCAATTTCGATCATCTGCGCAAACTGCTCATCGCGCTTCCTGCCATGGCCGACATTGCCCGGATT
Source organism: Propionivibrio sp. (assembly GCF_016790145.1). Lineage (GTDB taxonomy): Bacteria > Pseudomonadota > Gammaproteobacteria > Burkholderiales > Rhodocyclaceae > Propionivibrio. The sequence goes on from NZ_JAEUOI010000030.1 coordinate 13,249, forward strand.
GATGCGGTATTTGGCCAGTGACTGAGCACATTCGGGATGGTCCGCCAGCAAGCGATGACCGTTGTAGTGGAAGTCGCCGATCAGCGGCACATCGACACCCATGCGGTCAAGATGCTCGCGGATCTTCGCCACCGCAGCCGCCGCTTCCGGCGTATTGACCGTGATCCGCACCAGTTCTGAACCGGCGCGTGCGAGCTCGGCACATTGAATGGCGGTTTTCACGATATCGACAGTATCGGTGTTGGTCATCGACTGGACGACGATGGGCGACTGGCCACCTACACTGACCTGGCCAATCCTGACAACACGGGTCGGACGGCGCATTGCGAAACTTGTGTTCACTGATTTCTCGCTGGATAGTGATACATCTTTCATGCTATTCGAGTGTCAGGCGAGCCACATCATCCTTGCTGCGCAGGGAAAGATCAACCGTTCTGCCTTTGTACTTCAAAGTTACGTGAGATGCATTTCCGATGACCAGTGCAAACGGTGGCTGGCCTTCAATTTCTCGCTGACTATCGGCCTGACTCAACTGCGAAAAAATGATCTGGCCGCCGCGATCGCGTACTTCAACCCATGAAGGCTGGGCAAAGCTGAACTGCAAGACATTGGCCGATGTCGGAGCAGATGCAGAAACGGGCATAGACTGAAGCGGTGGCGCTACTGGCCCTTGCGAAAGCACGCTCGTTGCTGGAGGAGCCACGACAACTTCGGACGGCTTGGCAGCATCCGAACCTGGCGCTACAACTTTTTCGGAAGTAACATCACCCGATTGAGTTGCAGATTTCAGTGCAGACAAAGCCGAGTTCAATAATTCCTGCGGTAAAAAAAAGTAAGCCAGCACGGCTAATACCAGAACGATCAAGCCGGAAAGCACCCTGACATACTCCCGCCGGTCAACCTTGCCTTCCTGAGGAATATTCACAGGAGATCCGACTGACAGCTCAAGTTCAGGCGCCTGCGGCATTTTCAGACTGTCCAGCGCGCTCATCAGAAGATCAGGGTTCAACTCAAGAAAACGAGCGTAATTGCGAACAAATCCGCGGATGATTGTTGTGCAGGGCAAGCTCAGCCAGTCGTCGGCCTCAATCGCCACAACCTGGCGAGGACCCAGTTTAATCGCCTTGGCCACATCAGCCACAGTCAATCCCCTGGCTTCCCGGGCTGCACGGAGCTGCTGACCAACGCTCAACGTCAAAGGTGTCAAGGTTTTTGCTGAAACATCCGGGTTCATTTCCATTTCCAATCCGACATGCGCCTCCTCATCCAGCACGTGTGCCGGAACAATTTTCCCACTCATTCGAAGTTCCCATTTAGAAACTCCTGATACTCAGGCGAATCAGGAAATTTTCGTCGCAACTGGGCCGCCATACTGCTTTCGGCGTTGCGGTCACCGAGGCGGCGTTCAACACGTAGATACAACCACAGTCCCTCGGCATCCGGATCGCTCAAACGAACCATGTTCTTCAGATGCTCCCTGGCGGCGTCATAGTTGCCGCGCTTGTAGCTGATAATGGCCAACTGAAGCAGCGCTTGCGGGTTATTCGGCGAAAAGCGTAATGTCTTGCGGACATAGTCCTCGGCCAGATCCAGCTCGCCGATCTTGGCATGACACCTTCCGGCGTTCAGGTAGGCTGTTTCTGGCGTCTGATACAAGGGGTTTTTAAAGGCGCGCTGGAAGTAGGCAATGGACTCCCTCTCTTTCCCGGTCTGGCACAGGAACCAGCCATAGTTGTTGCTGATCTCCGGATCCTTTTCATCCAGGCTGAGGGCACGCCGGAAGTCCTTGTCGGCCGATTCGAATTCCTTGATGTGGTAAAGCACAACCCCCCGCGTACTATAGGCTTGGGCATAGTTCGGATTGATCGAGATGGCAATGGTCAGTTCTTCAAGGGCCACAATCAGATTGCCATTCTGAAAATACAGCGCGCCCAACTCGGTATGCAATTTGGCGCGGGTGTGTACATCCTTTGGTGTCGCTGACAAAAGCGCATCTTCCGGAGGTGCAACGGATTTCTGAGCCAGCGCTGAGGGAACCGCTACCAGTGCCAGGGCGAACAAATAGAAAAATGCGAGTAGCCCGCGCAGTGCCTTCATGGTGCTCTAACCTCGTGTAGATCAATAATTCGACGCGCCGTACGTTGCGTCCTGTCCAGCACCAGTCCGGCCAACTGGCCACAGGCGGCGTCGATGTCGTCACCACGCGTCTTGCGGGTTGTCGTAACAAGGTTCGCATCAATCAGTATCTCAGCAAATCGCCTGATACGGTGAACCGGCGAACAACGATACGGCGAACCCGGAAACGGATTGAAGGGAATCAGGTTGAACTTGCAGGATACATTGCGCGTTACCTCAAGCAACTCACGCGCCTGCCGGTCGGAGTCATTCACGCCATCGAGCATCACGTATTCGAAAGTCACAAAATCGCGCGGTGCTTTTTGCAGATAGCGATTGCACGCCGACATCAATTCACGCAGAGGGTATTTCCGGTTGATCGGCACCAGTTGATCACGCAAGGCGTCGTTCGGAGCATGCAGCGAGACGGCCAGGGCGACCGGACACTCGTCACGCAGGCGATCCATAGCAGGTACAAGACCCGAGGTAGACACCGTAACCCGGCGCCGCGAAAGGCCATAGGCGTTGTCATCGAGCATCAAACGCAAGGCCGTTACCGTGTTTTCAAGATTGGCCAGCGGTTCGCCCATTCCCATCAGCACCACATTGCTGATGATGCGCTCTGAGTGGTCAGCACGGCGGGGATCGGCTCCGAGGGCCTGGTTGGCCTGCCACAACTGACCAATGATTTCGGCCACCGTCAGGTTTCGGTTGAACCCCTGCTTGCCGGTCGAACAGAAGGAACAATCCAGCGCACAGCCGGCCTGGGTTGAAATGCACAGCGTTCCCCGCTCATTCTCGGGAATGAATACGGTTTCGATGGCATTACCGCCACCGACGTCAAAAAGGAATTTGCGCGTACCGTCGTCCGAGAGTTTGTCGGAAACGATGGCCGGCACGATGACCGACGCGTTGGCCTTGAGCTTTTCGCGCAGGCTCTTGGCGATATCGGTCATGGCGTCGAAATCGCTCTGCCCGAAGCGATGGATCCAGCGCAATACCTGCCTGGCGCGAAACGGCTTTTCGCCGTGTTCTGCCAGGAAAGCGGTCAGGCCGGCCGCATCGAAATCGAGCAGATTGACACTCATGCGGTGACGAATTCGGTTTGCCCTCGGCTTAACGGCCGGAGTAAACGCTCATCGCCGGAAAGAAAAAACCGATCTCGACTTTGGCCGTATCGGGCCCATCGGAGCCATGAACGGCGTTGGCATCAATCGATTCGGCAAAATCGGCGCGGATGGTTCCCGGATCGGCTTTCTTCGGATCGGTAGCGCCCATCAGTTCCCGGTTTTTGGCTATCGCGTTTTCACCTTCCAGCGCCTGGATCATCACCGGGCCGGAAGTCATGAAGGAAACCAGATCCTTGTAAAAAGGACGCTCTTTGTGCACTGCATAGAATTCGCCGGCTTCCTGTGGCGACAGCCAGGCCAGTTTGGCGGCAATGACTTTAAGACCGTTATCCTCAAAACGGGAATAAATCTTGCCAATCACGTTCTTGGCCACTGCGTCGGGCTTGATGATGGAAAGTGTGCGTTCGATAGCCATGAATCAAATCTCCTCAAAAAATTAGGAAAAACAACAGAAAAAAAGCTGAATGTACGGGAAACCCTGAATTGTACCAATACTACGTTGGGAATGCCGAAATTGCTGGTCTGCGAAAGCGACAAGCGCGCGTGCGGGCTTCCCCGAACGCGCGCCAGAATGTGACAACCAGGAGTGAGCTACATCACGCCGAGCTTTTTCGGTAGCCAGATCGAAAGATCAGGCCAGTAAGTCACCACCACCAGGAAACAGAGCATCGACAACAGCCATGGCCAGACGGCTACCGTCAGTTCGGTAATTCCCATCTTGGTAATTCCCGATGCCACGTAAAGATTCAAGCCGACCGGAGGATGGCACATGCCGACTTCCATGTTAACCACCATGATTATGCCGAAATGCACCGGGTCGATGCCAAGTTTCATGGCGACCGGAAAGAGGATCGGAGCAAAAATCAGCACGATCGACGAGGGCTCCATGAAATTGCCGGCCAGTAACAACAACACATTGCACATCAGCAGGAAGGCGATGACCCCCAGACCATGTCCCATCATCCAATCAGCCAGGGCCTGCGGGATGTTTTCGTTGGTCATGATGAAGGAGAACAGCACGGCGTTGGTGATGATGTAGAGCAGCATCGCCGACATGTTGGCCGAGTTGAGCAGCACCCTCGGCACATCCTTCATGCCCAGATCGCGATAAATGAACACCGCGCAGATGAAGGCGTAAACCGCTGACATCGCTGCGGCTTCGGTCGGGGTGAAGATGCCGGTGTAGATACCACCCATGACGACGACAATCAGCAGCAAGCCCCAGACGGAATCCCGAAAAGCCTTCCAGCGCTCGCCCCAGGTCGACTTGACCTGACGCGGATAGTTGAACTTTTTGGCGCGATACCAGGTGACGCCGCCGAGCACGCAAGCCAAAGCGATACCGGGAACCACACCGGCCATGAACAGCGCGCCGACCGAGGTGTTGGTCGCCACCGAATACATCACCATGACGAT
>NZ_JAEUOI010000207.1 GCF_016790145.1 Propionivibrio sp.
CCTTCTGGCGGCCGAAGCCCTTGACTTCGGTGACCGTAATGCCCTGGACACCGATGACAGAAAGCGCTTCACGCACTTCGTCAAGCTTGAAGGGCTTGATGATTGCGGTAACCATTTTCATGATGTACTCCAATTCTGGGGCAGTTCAAACCGCCCCGGTTAAGCGAAAGGCGGATTAAAAGGTCTTGCTGACCGATACGACTGCGATACCGCGGCCGGCATCCTTGGAATTGCTACCCGTAGCACCGTTCTTGTTGAGCGAGTTGGTGAAACAGTAGAATTCGGCCTTGCTGCAGCTTCCATTGGCATTGGTATCGACATATGAAGCGCCGACGACCCAGCCGCTGAAGTCCTTGGTCACACCAATTTTCCAGTCGGTGTAGGCAATACTGTCCGAGCCGGTAGTAAAGGCATATTTATAGTTGCTGGAAAACAAGTGGCCGACGTGGCCGTTGATTCCCCAGCCGTCGCCGAGGTCATAGTTGGCTGTCAGGTCGAGATAGCTCGCGCCTTTGGAATCCGGCAGACTGAAATAATCCGTCAGCGCGTAGGAATATTTCAGTGAGATGAATTTCCAGCTACCAGCGATGTACAGTTCAAAATTGTCAACCGCTCCGCTGGACGTCGAAAAGATATTTTTTCTATTCGAGTACGACAAGGGGTTAGCACTGGAGCCCGGGTAATAGTAGTAGTAGCCGCCAACGTCGATGCCGAAGTCGCCGAAGGCATGCTTGTATCCGCCGTAGAAGTCCATTTCGAGGTTGCCTTCTGCGTAACCGGCGCCCGAATTAACGTTCGAGTTCCAGTTGCCAACATACAGGCCGCTTTCATGGGCGTAATCGATTCCGCCCTGCAGCGCGGGCTTGCCGGCGGTCTGGTCGATCCCGCGGAAACGGTAGCTGGAGAAGATGCCGAGGTTGCCTGTGAGCGTATGCGGACTGGTTTCAGCCGCAGCGGGGGCCGCTTCAGCCGGTGCAGGGGTCTGGGCCATCGCCGGAGCAATAAATGCAGCCGCCAGAAGGGTAGCGAGAAGGGTTTTTTTCATCAGAAACTCCTTGGACAGGATTAAAGGGATTAAAAACTTTGCACGCTCCTCTAAGCATTTGCCGTGCCAATTAAATATATGAAAAAAATCATATGGTTATAATATTGAATATGATTCCTTATGTGACCAGTGCACTTTTATGGGGCAGCCTATTCGGCAGCCGCACCATGGCAGTGCATTCAAAGTCCCGATCTGCGCAAACTGCTCGACACAATGAACGTTTCGGCACGCCGGCGGCTCGAAAGCCGTCAATACGCGCTCCCGCTACGGCATGCCGCCGGATCCGCATTAACATGGGTGGCCATGACATCGGCGCTCACGATGCACGTCCTGCCTGCTGCCCGGGCCAGGGCCGCAACGCATTTCAGGCGCGAAGAATTCGCTGATCTGCTGCGCCGCCACAGAAGTCAAGGCCTGCATCGGCTGTGCTAAACTCGAACGCACTATTCCTGGATGAAAGACCGACGCCATGCTCGACCCCAAAGTGCTTGAGGAATTCAGCGCCCGCCTTGGCGCCATCATTGCGGCCAGCCCGGTCGCCGACATCGAGAAAAATGCGCGAGCGCTACTGTCCAGTTTATTCACCAAACTCGATCTGGTCAGCCGCGAGGAATTCGATATTCAGGCGCAGGTACTGTTGCGTACGCGTGAAAAGCTGAAAGCGCTCGAAGCACGGGTCACCCTGCTCGAAAGCCGGGGCGGGAACAAGGATTGAGTCGGCACCTAGCGCTTTGCCCGGCCTGAGAGTCAATAGCGCTTCTGCCGCCTGCCCATGCCGCTTGCCATCGTCCATAGCCGTGGTCTGGATGGGCTTTCCGCTCCGGAAGTCGCGGTCGAGGTGCATCTGGCGGGCGGTTTGCCGGGTGTAACACTGGTCGGGTTGCCGGATACCGAGGTCAAGGAGGCGCGCGACCGGGTGCGGGCGGCGCTACTGAACTCCGGCTTTGACTTTCCCGCCAGGCGCATCACCGTCAATCTGGCACCGGCCGATCTGCCAAAGGAATCAGGACGCTTCGACCTGCCCATCGCGCTCGGCATCCTTGCCGCTTCGGGGCAGATTCCTGGAAATGCACTGAACGATTACGAGTTTGCCGGTGAGCTCTCGCTCTCCGGTGACTTGCGGCCGATTCGCGGCGCGCTGGCCATGGTGCTGGCCTCCGGCCGTCTCGGTCGCTGTTTCGTGCTGCCCGGGTCGAGTGCACGCGAGGCGGCGCTGGCACAAGAAGTACGTATCCTGACCGCAGGCACCCTGCTTGAAGTGTGCGCTCACCTGCGCGGTCTGGCCACGCTGAAGGAGTGCGCGGCTACTCCCTGCGTTGCCGAAGAGGAAGACCGCTATCCCGACCTCGCCGATGTGCGCGGGCAGACGCAGGCCAAGCGTGCGCTGGAGATCGCGGCAGCCGGCGCGCATTCGATTCTTCTCGCCGGCCCGCCGGGTACCGGCAAGTCGATGCTCGCCAGCCGCCTGCCCGGCCTGCTACCGCCGATGACCCAGGACGCTGCGCTGGAATCGGCCGCCGTGCTGTCGCTGGCCGGATTGTTCCGGCCCGAGGAATTTGGCCGGCACCCTTATCGGGCACCGCATCACACCGCCTCTTCCGCCGCACTCGTCGGTGGCGGCAGCGTACCGCGTCCGGGCGAGATTTCAATTGCCCATCAGGGCGTTCTCTTCCTTGACGAACTGCCCGAGTTCGAGCGCCGGGTTCTCGAAGCTCTGCGCGAACCGCTCGAAAGCGGTCGCATCCACATCTCGCGCGCGGCGCGGCAGGCCGAGTTTCCGGCGCAATTCCAGCTCGTCGCGGCGATGAATCCCTGCCCCTGTGGTTATCACGGTGACGCCAGCGGCAAGTGCCGGTGCACGCCCGATCAGGTGGTGCGCTACCGCAGCAAGCTCTCCGGCCCCTTGCTTGACCGTATCGACCTGCAGATCGAGGTGCCAGCGCTGCCGGCCGAGGCCCTGCAAAGAGCGGCGGACGGCGAAGCGTCGGCGAGTATCCGTTCCCGCGTTACGCTGGCGCGCGAGCGACAAGTGGCGCGCCAGGGCAAACCGAACGCCCGCCTGACGACCATGGAGATTGACCGCTTCTGCCAGCCCGACGCCAGCGGGGCCGCGCTGCTCAAGCAGGCGCTGGCCCGGCTCAACCTCTCGGCACGCGCTTATCATCGCGTGCTCAGAGTCGCGCGCAGCATCGCCGATCTGGCCGCCTGCGAGGCCATCGCTGCGCAACATATTGCCGAAGCCGTGCAATACCGCCGCTTCGCCAGGGACTGACTTGCCCGCCAGCGAAAGCAAAAAGCCGCCGCGCGGCATCGCCCTGTTGCTGGCTTCGCTGTCTGCGCTCGGCCCCTTCTCGATCGACACCTATCTGCCGTCATTTCATGACATCGGCGAAAGCCTGCACGCAACGCCGATCGAAGTGCAGCAGACGCTGACCGCCTACCTGATCCCCTTCGCCATCATGGCCTTGTGGCACGGCGCGATTTCCGACGCGCTCGGGCGCCGGCGGGTCATTCTCGTCACCCTGGCCCTGTTCGGGCTGGCGCTGGCCGGCTGCCTGTTTGCCACGCGCATCGAACACCTGTGGCTGCTGCGTGCGCTGCAGGGCATGTCGGCCGGCGCCGGGATCGTCATCAGCCGCGCCATCGTGCGCGACCTGTTCGACGGTCCGGCGGCGCATCGGCTGATGTCGCAGATCACCATGATGTTTGCGCTGGCACCGGCCATTGCGCCTGTCATCGGCGGTCGCCTGCAGTTCTGGTTTGGCTGGCGCTCGGTATTTGCCTTTCTCGTGCTGATGACGCTGGCGCTGTGGCTGGCCTGCTGGCGCCTGCTGCCGGAAACGCTGCCGCCAGAGCGTCGACAGCCGCTACACGCCGGTTATCTGGCGCGAACCTACTGGAAGGTGCTGACGACGCCGGCCTTTCTTTACGCCTGCGCCGGGCTGGCGTTCAACTTCGCCGGCTTCTTCATTTACGTGATGTCGGCCCCGGTGTTCCTGATGCGCCATCTCGGCGTCTCCGAAACGGGTTTCCTGTGGCTGTTCGGCCCGGCCATGGCCGGCCTGATGTCCGGTGCCTGGCTCTCGGGGCGGCTGGCCGGAAAGCTTTCGCTGAAACAGACGATCATGCGCGGCTATCTGGTCATGGGCGTGGCCGCGCTCGGCAATATCGGATTGAATCTGTGGCTCCCGCCGACACTGCCGTGGAGCATCGTTCCCCTCTTCGTATATACCTTCGGCATGTCGCTGGCCATGCCCTGCCTGACGCTGCTGGCGCTTGATCCTTTCCCCGGGCAGCGCGGCCTGGCCGCGTCCTGCCAGATGTTCCTGCAAGCGGGCTCGAACGGGCTGGTTGCCGGCATCATCGCGCCGGCACTGTGGGCCTCGACGCTGTCGCTGGCCTTCGGCATGGGCGCGCTGATGTTGCTTGGCGCCAGCGCCGCCTGGCTCGATCACCGGCTGGCACGGCAGAAAACCTGAGAGTCTGTGAAAAATCATTACTGCATGATTTCCATGCCCGTCACCCCGGCGGAAGCCTGGTTCCAGCTCGTTTATCCGATTGTTTTAATGGCTATCAGAAGAAGGTACTGGATTCCGGCTTACGCCGGACTGACGGCTTGGGAGGTATTTATCGCTTAATTCACAGCCTCTGAGTCTGCTTTTCAGCTCGCCTCGTAACTCGAAAGCGTCACCCCGGCGTGCGCGAGGAATTCGCGGATCTGCTTGATCTCCTGTTTGGCGCAGGTTGAACTGTTGTGCGGGTGGTGCAGGAAGACCTCGACCTTGTTGAGCACGATGCGGAAGCGCGCACCATGCGCCGACTCGATGCTCGCTCCCAGATGCAGCAGCAGGGATTCGATCTCCCGCCAGTGAATGTTGGCGCTGAGCGGGTCATGGTAAATCGACTGAAGCAAATGCAGATGTTTGTGACTCATGCCAACCTCCACGGACTCGTTGATTCAGTAAAAGGTTTTTGAAAACCCTATTCTGCGCTCATCCGGGCTGTGCCGGGAAGTTCAGCGCGACATCCAGACCGCCGCCCGGCGCCTCGGCCAGCGTCACGTTACCACCGCAAGCGGCAACAATGCGGCGCACGATGGCCAGCCCGAGGCCGCAACTGCCGCCGGTGGCGCGCGCCGGGTCGATCTGGGCGAAGGCTTCAAGCGCGCGGGCGCGTTGACCGACCGCGATGCCCGGTCCGTGATCGCGCACATGCAAGGTGACCGTAGCGGCGGACTCGAGCGACAGCGACACCTCGACCGGCGGCGCACCGTACTGCAAGGCATTGTCGATCAGATTGTCGAGCAGACGTTGCAGATTGCCCGGCGTAATCGCCACCTGGCACGCGGCGGCGGCCTCGCTCACGGTCATCGAAACCGGTCTTCCGAGTTCGCGATGGCGTGCCACTTCATTGCTCAGCGCATCGGCAAGCCACAGCGGCGGCGCCGGGCGTGCGCTACTCTCCTCGCTGCGCAGGAAGGCCAGGCACTGTCCGACAATCCGCTCCATGTCATCCGCATCGCGCGCCAGTCCGGCGCGTTCGCTGTCGCTTTCAAGCAAGGCCAGGCGAACGCGCAGGCGTGCCAGCGGCGCACGCAGATCGTGAGTCAGACCGGCCAGCATCTCGTGCCGCTCGTTATCTGCCGCGGCCAACTGTGCCAGCATGGTGTTGTGCCGCTCAGCCAAGCGGCGGACTTCTTTCGGGCCTTCCGGTGTCACCGTACGCGCGCTGCCGTCACCGGTGGCCGCTACGGCTTCGCCGAGACGCGCCAGCGGGCCGACGATGCTGCGTACGAAGAGTCCGGCGATCAGCACCAGCAGAGCCAGCCCCAAACCCAGCCCCAGCCACAGCTCGGGCGGCAGGGGTTGCGGCGCAAAGCGCGGCGGTGGCAGCACCAGCCACCAGCGCTCGCCAGCCGCCATGAAGCCGATCCACAAGCCGCTGCGTTGCCCCAGGCCGGCATGGCGCAGGCTCACCGGTTCGCCAAGAAATTCGCCAAGTTCGGCGGCCAGGTGACGGGCGAAACCGAACTCCGGTACGCGCGCCGGAACGGACTCGCTGTCCGGGCGCAACTGGAGGCTTTGCGGGTCGGAATCGGCCGCCGAGAGGCGGCGGCGCGCGTCGCCGTCAAGCTCCGGCAAGATGCTTTGCAGCAAACGCATCTGCCCGCCGACAAAGCGGACGGTCTGGCTCATGTGCGTCGCCATCCGATGCTGCGAAATCAGCGCAAAGGTGGCGATCTCGGCGACGGCGACGACGGCGATTACCAGCAGGACGGTACGTGCAGCGAGCGAAGCGGGCAGCAGTCTCATTTTTCCGGCCCTGGCGCGGGTTCACCATCCGGCACAAAAACGTAGCCGACGCCCCACACCGTCTGCAGGTAGCGTGGATGCGCCGGGTCGGCTTCAAGCAGACGGCGTAGACGATGGATCTGTACGTCGATGGCGCGGTCGAAGGATTCGCTCTCGTCGCCGCGCGTCAGTTCAAGCAGGCGCTCGCGCTTCATCGGCCGGTTGGCATTGGCCACCAGCGTGTTGAGCAGGGCGAACTCACCGCTGGTCAAGGCCACGAGTTCGCCGGCGCGTGAAAGCTGACGGGTGCTGCGATCGAAACAGCAATCGCCAAAGTTGAAAACCCCGCCTTTCGTATCCGGCGACCCCGGTGGCTGGGTGCCGCGACGCAAAACGGCTTCGATGCGGGCGACCAGTTCGCGCGGGTCGAAAGGCTTGCCGACGTAGTCGTCGGCGCCCATTTCCAGACCGATGACGCGATCCACCGGTTCGTCGCGCGCGGTCAGCATGATGATCGGCAAGGTCTCGCCGCGCGCACGCAGACGGCGGCAGGCGGCCAGGCCGTCCTCGCCCGGCAGCATCAGATCGAGCACCACCAGATGCGGCTGGTAGCGCTCGATATAGGCATCGAGCTGACGCGTATCGGCGAGCAGCAGCGTATCGAAGCCGTGCCGGCCGAGATAGGTCGCCAGCAACTGGCGAAGTTCGGGGTCGTCGTCAACGAGAAGAATCTTTTTCATGGCCAGGCCCTGGATCGGTAGTGCTGACATTCTATGCCGCCAGCGTCAGACCGATTGAAGACTGAAACAATTTGCAATCATCTGCCCTGGTCTTGAAATCCTTTGCAATGAGGTCGGAAAGAAAATGGCGTCGTCAGAGAGGCCGTGCTCTACAGACGGCCCTCCGACCAATCCACCCTTCAATACAGGAGTCTCACCATGAAAAACACGTTTCCGAAATTTTCACCTCGAATCGTCGTCACCGCCGTAGCCCTTTCGCTCGGCTTGGCCGCCAGCGCTTTCGCCTTGTCACCGCGCGGCGGCGAACAATGCGGCCCCGGTCCCGGCATGCCCGGTCAGCGCATGGAACACGCCATGAAGGAAATGTCACGCCTGCACGACGAGCTGAAACTCGACGCCAGGCAGGATGCCCTCTGGAAAGACGCCGAACAGGCCGGCAAGGACAACATGGCCGGTATGCGCGAACGCTTCAGCAAACAACGCGAGGAAAACCTCTCCCTGCTCAAGCAGCCGGGCGCCGATCTGCGCGCCGTGCTCAAGCGCATGGACGAACTCAAGGCCGAAGGGCAGAAACAGCACGAAGCCAATCGCGATCGCTGGCTGACGGTTTATGACTCGCTCAACGCCGAACAGAAGGAAAAGGCCCGCCTGTTTTTCCTGAGCAAACTGCAGCGCATGGAGCACGGTGGGCCGCGCGGCCCGGGGCGGGGCTAGGCGCCTAGCCTAGATGGGTTACCCCCCACAAACGTTCCGCTGCGCGTTCGTAATCGGCATAGGCCTTGAGACAGGCGAGCACCTCGGGCCAGCGCTCGGGGGCGACGACGGTGCCTGCCAGGGTCTTGACGATCTCCAACTCGGCGGCGTCGGCGCCGCCACAAAACTCGGCGACGATGTAGGCGTCGTGCAGCAGGCGCACGCGCATCTTTTGCTCGAGCGTTGCCAACCGCGCTACGGACGGGGCGTTGTGCGGGACGAACATCGCCTCCTGGACGCGATGGTGGTCGACGTACTCCATACGGTCGATCAGATCGATCAGCGTGCCGGCCTCGGCGACGCTCACCTCGCCGTCAGCCCAGGCAATGGCGGCGAGCACGTCCATACACAACTGGTCTTCATTGGTATTCATCCGTATTTCCTTTCGGTTGTTGAGAAGCGCATTTTAACGGACACCGCAGTAGTTTTCGCAAGTTGAGTCATGACGATCCTCGACGTAGCAAAGGTGAAAGGAGCGGATTGCGAGTGATTTACTGCTGGTGGGATCGAGGCCCACAGTTCTGGCTCTTCACACTGTAAGTCAAGGATGGAATGGGGAGCTTGAACGCCGATGAGAAGATGGCGCTCAAGGGGATGTTGAAAGCCGAACTGGAGGCCAGATTATGCAAGAACGGAATCTGTTTGCAGAGAGTGCCGAGGGCTTCGATGCCTTGACGAGCGAGCCCACTGGAAAACCGGGAGCAGGGCCGGGCCAAACCGAATGCCCAGGCTGCGCTGCTGATTCGCCTGGTCGAAAAGTTCCTGGATACCGTTGAGCGACTGGCCGTGGCGGATCAAGAGATGATGCCCGCAAATTCGAGCCTGCCCCCTTTTAGCTCTTCTCAAACCTCCTTGGGTGACAACTCAAGGGGGTTTCATTTTCGGTAAAAAAGTCTTCTGCAGGATCCTGCGGGAAAAACGACTATAGATTCAGATCACTGGGCGATCTTAAAGGGTTCGGATATCCATTCCCGCTAGGCGAGTTCAAATGCTCAACCCCCTCCCAGGTGAAGTTTGAACGTGGCACCGTTCGAGAACCTGCAATCTCCCGCACCTTGCATTGGCGTGTTCATCTGGTAGTCGCAAGACATGTAGGTACCTTTGGGGCTGTAGGCACTGGCCACGCCGCGCTTTTCATCGTTAGAAACGCGTGTTGCTTCGCCGCTCAGCACCTCACCCATGAAATTGACCTGGAAGCGACCCTTCCCGGTCATCATGTTAGTCACTGTACCGGATATGATGCCGGTCTGAGTCGCGATTTCGTTGGTTGGATAGAGCCGCGCATTCAGTATCGTCGGCATCGGGCCTATCGGCGCCGATGTCATCGGTGCCCCGGCAGGTGGCACCGGGTAACCCGCGGGCGGCAACGGATAATAATCGTAGTAGACGGCGCCGTCTGGCCCTCTGACGGGAACGACATAGCAACCCGTAAGGGCTAAGGCAATGCCCAAGAGCGACAAGTATTTCTGAGCGTTATTCATTGATATCTCCTCGCAAAGGAAAACAACAACGCTATGCCCAATCAATAAAATTAGCCTTTTTGAGCGGGATTGAAACCCCAGCCCAGTATCGCTTCGCCACAAGTGACTATGTGCTAATCTAGCCCACATAGTGGGTAATGGGAATACCTGATTCCCCATATTTTCAAAGCAGGATAGGGGTAAAGGGATCACCCCCTTTGCTGCGGCCTTGAGTTGCCCGGAACCCGGTTACGAGGCTTGAACAACTACCTGGATGGATAAACACATCAAAAGGGGACAGACCACGTTTTTTCGTCTCTTACCTGCTCATACAACCACATCGGATCAAGGTCGGCACCGTTCGGCCAGGTCACAACGCCAAGTTCAATGCGCGCCTGCGCAAAGAATTCGCTAGCAGCCAGCGCTGCGAAGACGCCGCAGGACGTATCCGCCCTCACTGCAGACATATCCACGATGCCGGATGTGCCGTCCCGAAATGTCACTGACAGCCGGTAATCGGGCAGGATCGAGAGCGCCTGAACGCGCCACGGCGCTGCAGGAACTACTCCAGGGGCGGAATTTTCTTTGGCTGTTGTCTGGCTTGACATAAATCCCAGTCCTCAATTAGCCCGACTTCCGCTATTCGCGGGGGTTGAAACGGCTAAGTGATTGAAATACATAGAAGTCGAATCAGAAGGTCGGCACTACACGACGCTTGGTGAAAGTGGCTTGACGGGTAATGGCACAGCGATTTTTGGTTGAG
>NZ_JAEUOI010000235.1 GCF_016790145.1 Propionivibrio sp.
CGATGGGCAGTTAAAGAACGAATCGGCGCGCCACCACTCTGCCAAGCACCACCCCTGGTGCCTCTAACATCAGTGAAGGTTTCCGATGCCTCATTTTTTCATGTTCCGGGGTGGCAAATCAATCGCCATGATGGTTAGAAGGACACCGAGTTTACGGGGTTCGAGCGTGAAAGTCGGCGCACCGTGGGGGTTGAAGAAAACAGAGGTTTTGGACATGGTCGGGTAGTCGTTCAAGCGGTCATACGTTCTGCGCCAAGGCTGGCTTGAAGCACCTTGATTTGCCTGCGGCAATCCTCGCATCGATGCTCAGCGGACCGGCACCCAGCGCCGAGATCAGCAACATGCCACCGGCCACCGAGATGTTCTTCATGAAGAGCAGTTGGGTGACGTATTGCTGATCGGCCGGAGCCGACCAATAGGCGTGGAAGACGACGCTGGCCGCCACGGTGAATAAGGCCAGCGCGATTCCGGCCAGACGGACCCGGTAGCCGACGACCAGTGCCAGCCCGCCGAACAGTTCCAGCGCACCAACCGCTGCCGCAAGCAGCGTCGGCGCAGGTAGCCCGCCGCTGGCAATGAAAGCCGCAGTGCCTTCGATATTGCCGAGCTTGCCGAAGCCGGACACGATGAACATCAAGGCCAGCAGCAGGCGCCCGACAAGCGAAACATAAGTCTTGTAAGAATCATTCATGGTATTTCTCCTTGATAACAGTGAATCGGGATGTCAGGCCAGGCGCCCATCCCGAAAGTCGTTCAGTGCCTGGTAAATTTCCTGCTCGGTGTTCATGACGAACGGGCCGTATTGGGCAATGGCTTCATTCAGCGGCCGGCCAGCGATCAGCAGGGCTCTCGCTTCGCCGGCGGCTTCGATTACCACGCCATCGGCCTCGCTATCATTGGCGAGAATCGCCATGCGGTTTTCCGGCAACGATTCTCCGGCAACACGCAGCTCGCCGCGATAGACAAAAACGAAGGCGTTGTGTCCGCTCGGCAGCGTCTGCGCGAAGCGCGCGCCGGCGGGCAGGTGCAGGTCGAGATAAAGGGGTGCCGTCGCCTCGCGCGTCACCGCACCGACGACGGCATGGCTTTCGCCGGCGATCACGGTCACTCCGACACCGCCATCGGTGACGAAGTGCGGCAGATCGCTGGCGGCGAAATCGCGATACCACGGCGCACTCATTTTGTCTCTGGCGGGCAGGTTCAGCCAGAGCTGGAAACCCTCCATCACACCCGCTTCCTGCTGCGGAATCTCGGAATGGATCACGCCGCGACCCGCCGTCATCCACTGCACCCCGCCGTTTTCAAGCAAGCCTTCGTGGCCGGCGCTATCGCGATGCTGCATGCGGCCGGCGATCATGTAGGTCACGGTTTCGAAGCCACGATGCGGATGGTCGGGAAAGCCGGCGATGTAGTCATCCGGATTGTCACTGGCGAAGGCATCGAGCATCAGGAAGGGATCCAGCCGTCGCTGCAATGCTTGCGTCAGAACCCGCGTCAGCTTGACGCCGGCGCCATCTGAAGTCGGCATGCCGGCGACAACGCGTTCGATGCTGCGTGTCTGGCGAACCGGGTCGCTGTGGCGAACTGACTTGCTTGTCATGACTTTTCCTGGGTCGGGTGTATGGATGTGCTGCACGGTTTAAGACTCGGGCCAGTACGGCATGCTTCGCGGCGGGCACTGGAATTGATTTTCAGAAGGGTCAAGACGTACTCCTTGGGTGGGCGACGACCTGATTGGTACTTTATTGATGTTAGAAGAAGAACAGAAGCCCTGAAATCGGATAACATTGTTCCTCCAATGGAACAATACGAGCCCAATGACCTGCTGATATTCGCCCGCGTCGCGGAAGCTGGCAGCTTTAGCCGTGCCGCCGAACGTGCAGGTTTGCCCAAGTCCACTGTGTCGCGTCGCATCGCCTTCCTTGAGGAGCAACTCGGCGAACGCCTGATTTTGCGCACAACCCGCCGCCTCACGCTCACCGAGTTCGGCCTGCAGTTGCTCGAACATGCGCGTCAGGTGGCGGCAGAGGTCGATGCCGTCAAGGCGCTGAGCGAATACCGCAAGGCGCGCCCCAGTGGCCGCTTGCGGGTTTCGATGCCCAGCGATTTTGCCACTCTGCTGCTGACCGACATGCTGGCGGCTTTCATTGCACTACATCCGGCGGTAACGCTGGAACTGGATCTTTCGCCACGGCGTGTTGATCTGCTCGGAGAAAACTTCGATCTCGCCGTGCGCATGGGTGATTTGCCTGACGACACGCTCCTTGCTGCCCGGCGCATCGCCGAGTTCCCCAGCGGTCTCTACGCTGCTCCGAATTACCTGGCCGAGCGCGGCGACCCGACGTCGCCGCAGGACCTCGATCGGCACGATGCGTTGCGCTTGCTCGGGCGCAATGGCGAAGCGGTAACCTGGATACTGATGTCTGGCGAGCGCCTATGGCAGGGCGCGCCGCCGGCGCGGGCGGTAGCCAATGCGCCGGAGCTGTTGATCAAACTGGCTTGTGCCGGTGCCGGCATCGCTGCCGTGCCCGATTACTTTGCAGCGCCCAGCGTGCGTCAAGGCGAATTGCGGCGCGTGCTTCCCGACTGGTGCATGCCCTCGCACACGGCCTGGGCGGTGTTTCCGGGGCGACGCCTGATGCCGGCAAAGGCGCGCGTCTTCATCGACATGCTCGAAGCAGCGATGGCTGGATCCCGCTGAACTCAGGCTGGGGATTTCGTCCAAATTGCGACTGGTCATCGAGATTGACGGATTCGGCCGACCGACTCCCGCTGTTTTCTGATTCCTGCTCGGCAGATAGGCGCTGAATTTCCGACTCGGGGTTGATCCGGCTTTTGCTTTTCCGTGAGCCTGCTTCGCTCAAACCAGGTCTTCGCGACGCAGCAGGAAGACGTGCCGATCTCCGGCGCTGGTATCAAGCCAGATAAACGGGGTCTCGGGGAAGGCCATCTCCAGATCGTCGCGATTGTGTCCAATCTCGACCACCAGTAGTCCCTCCGTTTTGAGATGACTGGGCGCTTCCCTGAGAATGATGCGTACCAGATCGAGTCCGTCCTTGCCGCCAGCCAGCGCGAGTTCCGGTTCCCGGCGGTATTCCTCCGGCAGGACGGCCATCGATTCGGCATTGACGTAGGGGGGATTGGAAATGATCACGTCGTACTGCCGCCCCTGGATTTCGGCAAAGCCATTGGATTGAAAAAGCCGGAGGCGCGTATCCAGCTCGTAGTCATCGACATTCCGCCGGGCTACCGCGAGCGCTTCTGGCGAGAGGTCGACGGCGTCGATCCTGGCTTCAGGGAAAGCGTGCGCGGCAAGGATTGCCAGGCAGCCGGAGCCGGTGCACAGATCCAGTACGCTGCCCACCGCCCACGGATCTTCGACCCACGGGCTGAGTTGCTCGTGCAGCAACTCGGCGATGTGCGAGCGGGGAACGATCACCCGTTCGTCGACATAAAAACGGTAATCGCCAAGCCAGGCTTCGTTGGTCAGGTAGGCGGCCGGCAGGCGCTCGCTGATGCGGCGCTTGATGACCTTCAGCAGTGCGGCACGTTCGTCGCCGGTCAGCCGGGCGTCGATATAGGGATCGAGTTGATCGAGGGGCAGATGCAGGGTATGCAGCAGCAGGTAGGCGGCCTCGTCCCAGGCGTTGTCGGTGCCGTGGCCGTAGAACAGGCCGGCCTCGTTAAAACGACTGACGGCAAAACGCATCAGGTCGCGTAGCGTTGAAAGTTCGCTTTGCGCCTGTTCGAACATTTCAGGGCAACAGTTGTTCGAGAATACGGCGATAGATTGCAGAGAGCTGCGGCAGGGCAGCGATTTCAACACACTCGTCGATCTTGTGGATACTGGCATTGACCGGGCCGATTTCGATGAGCTGCGGGCAGATGTCGGCGATAAAGCGGCCATCGGACGTGCCGCCGCTCGTCGACAGTTCGGCCTCGACGCCGGTTTCCGCCCGGATTGCTGCGCGGGAGGCGTCAACCAGTGCGCCACGGCCGGTTAGGAAGGGTCTGGCGCCAAGGGTCCACACCAGCTCGTAATCGACACCATGACGCGCCAGAATGTCTCCGACTTTTGCCTTCAGCTCCTCGGGGGTGCTGACCGTCGCGAAGCGGAAGTTGAAGTCGATTTCAACGTGACCCGGAATGACGTTGCCGGCGCCGGTACCGCCGTGGATGTTCGAAATCTGCCAGGTCGTTGGCGGGAAAAACTCGTTGCCCTGATCCCAGACGCTGACGGCGAGTTCGGCAATGACCGGCGCCGCACAGTGGATCGGGTTCTTCGCCAGATGCGGGTAGGCAATATGGCCCTGAACGCCTCTGACCGTGAGTTTGCCGGAAAGTGAGCCGCGACGGCCGTTCTTGATGGTGTCGCCGAGTCGCGTGACCGCCGTCGGTTCGCCAACAATGCAGAAGTCGATGGTTTCACCGCGTGCCGCGAGCGCTTCGGTGACGGCAACGGTGCCGTCCACTGCATCGCCTTCCTCATCGGAAGTGAGCAGGAAGGCGATCGAGCCGCTGTGCTGCGGACGCGCCGCAACGAAAGCTTCGCTGGCGGTAACAAAGGCGGCCAGTGAAGCTTTCATGTCCGCCGCGCCGCGTCCGAAGAGGAAGCCGTCGCGCTGGCTCGGCTGGAAAGGGTCGCTCGTCCACTGCGCGAGCGGACCGCTCGGAACAACGTCGGTATGCCCGGCAAAGCAGAACAGGGGGCTGGCTATGCCGCGGCGAGCCCACAGATTGCTGACGCCGCCGCGATTGATGGTTTCGCATTCGAAACCGATGCGCTGCAAGCGTTTGCCGATGATCGACATGCAGCCGCCATCGTCGGGGGTGACGGAACGGCAGGCAATCAGTTGCTCGGTGAGGCGAAGTGTTGCATCACTTGGCATCTGGTTTTTCATCTGCGTCGTTAAGGCTGAGCGTGAACTCCTTGAATGACGTGCCGCCGTCGCTGGTTTCCGAGAAGTCGAGCGGTGTTTCGCTACCCTGTTGTTCCTTGCTAGGGGTGCTGGAGATTTCAGAATTGTTGATCAGCCAGGAGAGATTGGTTGGCGAGTCGGCATTCGCCAGCGCCTCATCAAGAGTGATGATGCCTTCACGATAAAGGCGGAAAAGATCCTGCTCGAAGGTCTGCGATCCGGGTGCCAGGCTCTGTTCCATTGCCTCCTTGACGGCCAGGACTTCGCCGCGTTCGATCAGTTCCTGAACGTGGCGGGTGTTGAGCAGGACTTCGGCGGCTGGCGTGCGCTTGCCATCGGGCTTTAAGACAAGGCGCTGCGAGACGATGGCCTTCAGGCTGGCTGAAAGATCAAGATAAAGCGAGGTGCGGCTATCGAGCGGGAAGAAATTGATGACGCGGTTGAGCGCGTGATAGCTGTTGTTGGCGTGCAGCGTAGCCAGGCAAAGATGGCCGGTCTGGGCGTAGGCGATGGCCGCCTGCATGGTTTCCTTGTCGCGGATTTCGCCGATCAGGATGCAGTCAGGCGCCTGGCGCATGGCGTTTTTCAGCGCGGGCTCCCAGCCCAGGGTGTCCATTCCCAGTTCGCGCTGGTTGACAATGGATTTCTTGTGTTTGAAGAGGAACTCGATGGGGTCCTCGATGGTCAGGATGTGTCCGCTACGGTTGGCATTGCGGTGATCGAGCATCGACGCGATGGTCGTCGATTTGCCCGAGCCGGTCGAGCCGACAATCAGGATCAGGCCACGCTTTTCCATGATCAGTTCGGCGAGCGTTGAGGGCAGCATCAGGCTTTCGAGTGGCGGGATGTTGCCGAGGATATAACGCACCACAATCGAGATCGAGGCGCGTTGCCTGAACATGTTGATGCGGAAATTACCCACGTTGGGAACGCCGAAGGAAAGGTTCATCTCCATCGTCGCTTCAAAAGTCTTTTGCTGGTCTGGAGACATCATTTCAAAGGCAATTTTTTCGATCATCGCCGGATCCATGGTCTGCTGATTGACCGGAACCGAATTGCCCTGAATCTTGATATGGATGGGCACACCGGCTGAGATGAAAATGTCCGAAGCCTGCTTTTCTGCCATCAACTGGAAAAGTTTGTCCAGAATCATGAGGTCTCCACCGGGGTCATAACGATTAAACGAGAAATGAAAGCGAAATCAGTCGCCGCGCAGCAGATCGTTGATGCTGGTCTTGGCGCGGGTTTTGGCGTCGACCTTCTTGACGATCACGGCACAGTAGAGACTGAAGCTGCCGTCCTTCGCCGGCAGGTTGCCGGAGACAACGACCGATCCGGGCGGGATGCGGCCATAGCTCACTTCGCCGGTCTCGCGGTCGAAGATCTTTGTCGATTGACCGATATAGACGCCCATCGACAGAACCGAGCCGGCACCGACTATGACGCCTTCAACCACTTCCGAGCGGGCACCGATGAAGCAGTTGTCCTCGATGATCGTCGGGTTGGCCTGCAAGGGTTCAAGAACACCGCCAATGCCAACGCCGCCTGAGAGGTGAACGTTTTTGCCGATTTGTGCGCAGGAGCCGACCGCCGCCCAGGTGTCGACCATCGTGCCTTCATCGACATAAGCGCCGATGTTGACGAAGGAGGGCATCAGCACCACATTTTTTGCCAGATAGCAGCCGCGTCGGGCGCCGGCCGGTGGCACAACGCGGATTCCCGAACGGGCGAATCTTTCGGCGTCGTAATTCCGGAATTTGGTCGGTACCTTGTCGAAGAAACGCATCGCGCCAGCGTCGAGGAGCTGATTGTCTTCGAGGCGGAAGGACAGCAGCACGGCCTTCTTGATCCACTGGTGGGTGATCCATTCACCATTGATCTTTTCGGCAACGCGCAAGCGTCCTTCGTCGAGTTCGCCGAGGACGGCATTGACGGCTTCACCCACCTTGGCGGGCGCGCTGCCGGGTTGCAGGGAAGCCCGGTTTTCCCAGGCTTCTTCGATGATCTGCTGGAATTGCTGCATGGTGTGTTTCCTAAAGTTTTGAGACGAACTGTTGAATACGATCTGCGGCTTCAAGGCATTCGGCGAGCGGTGCGACCAGTGCGATGCGCACAAAGCCGGCGCCCGGATTGATTCCTCCGGTCTCACGCGCGAGAAAACTGCCCGGCAGGACGACTACATTATAATCGGCGACCAACGCACGGGCGAAACAGGTATCTGCGCTATCCGGAACAGGGGAGTGCCGTTCAACCCGAGCCCACAGATAGAAACCGGCATCGGGCATGCTCGTTCCCAGCACGCCGCTGAGCAGAGGCGTCACGGCGGCAAACTTCTCGCGGTACTGGCGCCGGTTTTCGAGCACATGCGCATCGTCGTTCCAGGCGGTGATACTGGCGGCCTGTATGGCCGGACTCATCGCGCAGCCATGATAGGTGCGGTAGAGCAGAAAGGCCTTGAGGATGACCGCATCGCCGGCAACGAAGCCGGAACGCATTCCCGGCACGTTGGAGCGCTTCGAAAGGCTGGAGAACATCACCAGCCGCTCGAAACTGCGCCCGAGCAGGGTGGCCGCCTGCAGGCATCCGAGCGGCGGCTTGGCCTCGTCAAAGAAAATTTCCGAGTAGCACTCGTCCGAGGCAATGATGAAGCCATATTTATCGGAAAGCGCGAAAAGCGTCCTCCAGTCGTCAAGATCGAGCACCTTGCCGGTCGGGTTGCCCGGCGAGCAGACGAAAAAGAGCTGAACCCGGCGCCACTCCTCGTCGCTCAGGCTGTCGTAAGCGAAGGCATAGTCGTTTTCCGGCAGCGTATTGAGAAAGCGCAGATCGGCACCGGCGAGGTAAGCTGCTCCCTCGTAGATCTGGTAGAAGGGGTTGGGGCTGACGACCAGGGGACGATGGCCGGAGGACGGGTCAATCACGGTCTGCGTAAAGGCGAACAGCGCTTCACGCGAGCCGTTGACCGGGATCACCTGCGTCTCCGGATCGATGCCGGCGAGGCCATAACGGCGCTCCAGCCACGCGCTGATGGCGCGGCGCAGGGCCGGTACGCCCAGCGTGGTAGGATAATTCGACAGACCACCGAGTCCGGCGCTCAGCGCCTCCTTGATGAAGGCCGGCGTTTCGTGTTGCGGTTCGCCGATCGACAGCTTGATCTCCCTCAGACTCGGGTTCGGCGTAACGCCGGCAAAAAGCTGGCGCAATTTCTCAAACGGGTAGGGGTGCAGCTTGCTGAGGAAGGGATTCACGTTGTTGTCAAATAACGGTGTTGGATCGATGATTATAAGGGGCATCGCCTGATGGCGAAAGGAAGCACGCAGGAAAGCACGCAAGAAAGCACGCATGATGCGGGGAAAGCGCAACGCGAGACGCGTACGGCTGTCCTCTCGTTGCTCACCGGGGCACTGATCTGGGGGCTGATCTGGTATCCCTACCGGATTCTGCGCGACGCCGGGATCGACGGCGTCGTGGCATCAAGCGCGACCTACGCTGTGGCCTTGCTCCTCGGGCTCGCATTTTTTCGACGTTCGCTGCGCGCTTTTTCGCCCTCGTGGCCCCTGTTCTGGCTGGCGTTGGCCGCCGGCGGCTGCAACCTCGGCTATGTCCTGGCCACCCTGAACGGAGAAGTGGTTCGCGTGCTGCTGCTGTTCTACCTGGCGCCGCTGTGGACCGTGCTGCTCTCGCGGCTGTTGCTCGGCGAGCGGCTCAATCGTTTCGGTGCCTTCGTCATCGCGCTGTCGTTGGCCGGTGCGGCAACCATGCTCTGGCCACCGCACGCCGGCCTGCCGCTGCCGCAGGACGCGGGAGACTGGCTCGGGCTGGGCGCCGGCTTCTCGTTTGCCCTGCTCAATGTCCTTTCGCGACGGGCGCAGGACATCACCATCGAAATCAAGTCGATGGCGGCCTTCGTCGGCGTGCTGTTCTTTGGTGGGCTGCTGATTCTCTGCGGCATCGGTCAGCCGAAGATGCCTGCCGCGCCATCGACGTGGCTGCTCATCGCCCTGATCGGCGGCGTACTGGTGGTGGCCAATCTCGTCGTTCAGTTCGGTCTGGCGCGCATCGCCGCCAACCGCGCGATTGTCATCATGCTCTCGGAAGTCGGCATTGCCGCGCTCTCATCGTGGCTGCTCGCCGACGAAGCGCTCGGCCTGCGCGAGTGGGTCGGCGGCGCAATGATCGTCGCCGCCAGCGTGTTTTCGGCGCGGATGGAAAGTCCCGAGCGAACGCCATAGTCCGATGAAGGGCGTGCTCGCCAGGCGCGGCATTCAGGCGCTGCGCAGGCGCAGCATACGGATCAGCCCTATCGCAAGCATCGGCGCAGCAAAGCCGATCGCCGTCGCCCAGATCAGCAGCAGGCCAAGCTCGCTGTAGTCGGCGGGCGTGACGAGCAATCCGGTCTGGGCATCCTTGACTTCGCGGGTGACGGTGAACAGCCTGTTCAGGTACTGGGTCGCAAGCTGGGATGCCGACAGCGCGAGGTTGGTGAAGGAAGCCATCACAGCGAAGAACGTGGCTTTGAGCCTTTCGGGCGCCGAATTGGCGATCCAGGCGAGCATCGGAATCATCGCAATCTGGCCGAGCGGCGATTCAAGCGCGGTGTCTACCAGGGCGATAAAGCGCGCATCGACCACACCGCCGGTATGCGCTGCAGTCCACTGGTGCAACCCGTAGTACATGCCCAGCGTAGGCAGCGACAGCAGCGTTCCGAACACGGTGAGAAAGCCCACGATGTAGGTGATCGGTCGTTCGGCCATGAAACGGCGAAAAACGAACATTCCAGCCAGCGTCAGCACGCTCGAGATCAACGACAGCACAGCAAGAAACTGCTGGTCGAAGACAAGCTCGTCGATCATCCACCAGGTCGCGCCCGGCCCCGGGCCGGGCACCGCGCGGAACACAAAGATCACGATTGCGGTGCCGACCAGCACCCGGCGCGCCGCGGGATCGAGTTCGTGCGTGAGTTGCCCGATCAGGAACAGCACGATCGTCATCGAAACAAGAAAAACGATTTCCTGCGCAAAAGCCACCTTGCCCACGCCGAGGGCGAGCGAGACTGCGGCAAAGGCCAGACCACCAAGGAGAATCCACCAATTGACCGGCGGACGCTCGAACGTGCGCCCCAGCAGCGCGGCGATCGCTGCCCCGGAATGGCCCTGGCGCGCCAGGCGCGCGCTGTCGCGCCGGCGCAGCCAATTCGCCAGAATCACGCCTGCCACCGATACCGCCGGGATCAGCAGCGCCAGTTCGTAGATGCTGCGGTAAGCCGCCGCGCGCTGGTCTTCGGCAAGCCCGGCGACACCGTCGAGCAGCAGCACATTCATCACCGCGACGATCAGCGTGCCGCCGATGATCGCCACCCGGCCGAGCGTCTGCATGGTGGTGTGCATCAGACGGCGCTGCGCATCGGAAACAGGCTGTCCCTGGTCATCCAGATGTGGCACCGCCTCGACCGTCATCGCGTCGGCGACCACATCCTGCACCACATAACCGACTGGCGCGAGCAGGGCTGAGAGCACATACCAGGCGTCTACCGGCATCAGCGCGAGCAGGGCGCCGTGCAGGGCGCTGCTGGTGTCGAGCAGCCCGATCATGATTAGCAGGCTGGCCGCAATCAGCGTCGCGCCCAGATAAACCAGTAGCGCCTTCCAGCGCCAGATCAGATCGACCAGATGCCCGAGCGGCATCTTCAGCGCCCACGGCAGTCCACCCCAGAAACCGAGCGCGGCAAGAAACTCGGCCGACAGGCCAAGCCGCTCCTTCACATAAAACACCCCGACGATGCCGGTCAGACCTGAAATGCCTGCCGCGACATAAACCATCAGCGGCGGCAGATAAGACAGGCGCATCTGCCGGCCCAGTTCGAGGAAGTTGCGGTCTATCCAGCCCTGCAAGGCGGCGGCAAGCGGTGGAAGTGGCATACGAGGACTATCATGGTTGAACAAGAGATACAATCTGGAAATTCAAGTGTGCAGGGTAAATTTGTTCTAGAAACCCATCGTCATACCGGCGAAAGCCGGAATCCAGTTTTGTACATCTGATCAAGATGTTAGTAAAACAGTTTTGATGAACGAACTGGATTCCGGGTCAAGCCCGGAATGAGCGCGAAGCCTGGCCTAGGGCCACGGTAATTCAATGAGTTAGCGTTAAACAAATTTACCCTGCCAAGTGCGCCCTGAGTATCCTTGACCATCGCAAACCGGTCAACGTCTGTTTTTATCTTTGAAGCGCGCTAAAACTCCCTGAAATGCAGGGAGATGGGTTAGTTCCCTGCTACCGGTCTGAGAAGATCTGGGGATCAAGGCATAAGATATTGGCATCACGATTTTCTGGGGTTTGGGGAAACGCTGAATAAGCCGTCACACCGGCGGAAGCCGGTGTCCAGTGCCTTGGCTTTTCTGGATTCCGTCTTTTGCCGGAATGACGTTTTCACACGTGTTCGCCGACTCCTTAGAGGATTTCCTGCGCACAACAACTGGTATGGGCAATGACAAAATCAGCAATAAGCCCCTTGAGTCAGATTCCCGCTGGCGTATGGGTACTCGGATTCGTCAGTATGCTGATGGACATCTCCTCCGAGATGATCCACAGTCTGCTGCCTTTGTTCATGGTCAGCGTGCTCGGCGCCAGCGCCTTTTCGGTCGGTCTCATTGAAGGGCTGGCTGAATCGACGGCCTTGATCGTCAAGGTTTTTTCTGGCGCCTTGAGTGATTATCTGGGCAGGCGCAAGGGCCTTGCCGTGTTTGGCTATGCCCTTGGTGCGTTGACCAAGCCCCTGTTTGCCCTCGCACCCAGCCTCGGGATCGTGCTGGCCGCCCGGCTGCTCGATCGCGTCGGCAAGGGCATTCGTGGTGCACCGCGTGACGCGCTGGTGGCCGACATCGCTCCGCCGCAAGTACGCGGCGCGGCATTCGGGCTGCGTCAGGCGCTTGACACCGTCGGCGCGTTTCTCGGCCCCTTGCTTGCGGTCGGCTTGATGTTGCTGTGGGCCAACGATTTCCGGGCCGTATTCTGGGTGGCGGTGATTCCGGGCTTGATGGCCGTGGCGCTGCTCCTGTTTGGTATCCGTGAACCCGAGCGCCAAGAGCAAGGCAAGCGTTCAAATCCGATCCGCAGAGCAAACCTCACGCGTCTTGGTGCGCCCTACTGGTGGGTGGTGGGGATCGGAGCGGTATTTTCGCTGGCACGCTTCAGCGAAGCCTTTCTCGTCCTGCGCGCACAACAGGGCGGCATCCCGGCGGCCCTGGTGCCCCTGGTGATGGTAGCGATGAATCTGATCTACGCCGTGTCGGCTTATCCGTTGGGCAAGCTGTCCGACCGCATGAGCCACACCAGGTTGCTGGCGCTGGGTCTGCTTGTACTGATTGCGGCTGATCTGGTGCTCGCCAGCAATGAGCACTGGGCAGTCGTCATCGCCGGAGTGGCCCTGTGGGGCGTCCACATGGGCATTACCCAGGGCCTGCTGGCGACCATGGTCGCCGATACCGCACCCGCTGACTTGCGTGGAACGGCCTACGGGTTCTTCAATCTGATGAGCGGGATCGCCATACTGGTGGCCAGCGGCGTTGCCGGTCTGCTCTGGGATCATTTCGGAGCATCTTTCACATTTCATGCAGGCGCCGCGTTTTGCCTCGTCGCACTGGCCGGCCTGGCCTGGCGAGCAAAGCCTGCGGCGTTCCGGACAAGGTGATCCACCTTAAAAACATCAACGCAAAGGCGCGAAGTTCAGCAAAGAAAGCAAGGGCAAAAGGCAGTGCAGAAAAATGAATGGGGTCGCATGACATTTCTCAAAAGAAAGAATGCGAAGCTATTAGCTGTTGTACAAGAAGACCGGTATCAAGCGCAAGCCGTGCGGCGCGTGGACATCCCCAAAGCGGGAGGCAAGACACGACCGTTAGGCATCCCCACCGTCAAGGACAGAATTGTCCAGACGGCGGTCAAGCGGGTTATCGAACCCATCTTCGAGAACGAATTTCTACCGACGAGCTACGGATTCCGACCGGGAAGAGGCTGCAAAGACGCGCTGCGGGAAGTCAATAAGCACCTGAAGGAAGGTTATACCCACGTCGTGGATGCCGACCTGAAAGGCTACTTTGACAGCATCCCGCATTCCCTGCTGAAAGAAAGAATCGAAGAACGGATCAGCGATGGACGCCTGCTCGAACTGCTGGCAGGTTGGTTGCGACAGGACATCGTCAAAGGACTGGAACGTTGGACGCCAACGGGAGGCACCCCGCAAGGGGCGGTCATAGCTCCACAAACAATAGAGCAAACTTAAGCGTAAGATGGGTTTTGCGCATTGGTCGGGAATGTCTGAGTCCCGGATTTGCGGGGCCACTCATGGTCTAGATGTCGCTCGTTATTGAGGGCTTTACCTCCATCGACAGAGAAGCTCAGCAATGACCAGAAAGTCGCGCAGTTGGCTCGTTCGTATTGCTTTCGAACCGAATCGATTCTCCTCTGAGCAGTTGAAGCAGGTTTACGAGCA
>NZ_JAEUOI010000237.1 GCF_016790145.1 Propionivibrio sp.
GAGCAGCGCGAGTTTGGGCAACAACCATCTCGCCGATGTCAACGGCAATGTCTACCGCAACAGCGGCAGCGGCTGGCAGCAGCACTCGGCCAGCGGCTGGGGCAGTGCATCGGGCGACACCTCGTGGGCCGACCGCGAGTCGCAGGCGCACAGCTTCGGCGCCGACCGCTCGGGCGGGTTCTTCAGCCAGTTGGGCGGCGGCGGCCTGTTCGGCGGCGGCGGTGACCGTTTCGGCAGCAGTGGCTTCGGCGACCGTTTCGGAGGCGGTGGCTTCGGCGGCGGCGACCGTTTCGGCGGTGGTGGCTTCGGTGGCCGTTTCGGTGGTGGTGGTTTTGGCGGCGGCGGGTTCAGGGGCGGTGGTGGCTTCCGCCGCTGAAACCCACTCGGCACGCTCAGCATGGCCAGGTATAAACCGGACAGGCAAGTTATTTCAGGGAAAATTTGTTCTAACAGTCCTCAGTGGCCCGAGGCCAGGCTTCGCGCTCAATCCGGCGAACGCCGGAATCCAGATTCGTAATCTGATCAAAATGTTAAAAGAACAGTTTGATAATCGAACTGGATTCCGGTTCAAGCCTGAAATGACGGCGAAGGCTGCCATGACCACGGCAATCCAGTTAGCGCAAGACAAAATTAACCGTGTCGCAGCGGGTTGTAGTTCATGTTCCAGATGTAAATCGTCTCAGAAAGACCGGCATGTCGTTCCTCGAATACCTGCACAATGCGCTTGCAGTTCTGCCGACCCTGGCCAAGTTTGCGCTGTGCATGATGTTGATCGTCATCATTCCGCGCCTGTCGCGCCGTGTCGGCCTGCCCGAGGCGGTCGGATTGCTGCTGAGCGGCGTACTGTTCGGGCAGCATGTGCTCGATATCTTTCCTCCGCAGCATCCAATTCTGCAATTCTTTGCGGAGGTGGGCATGCTGCTACTGATGTTCTTCGCGGGGCTCGAAATCGACCTCAGGCTATTTCGGGAAAATATCTACCGCTCGCTCAGCTTCGGGTTGGTCGCGACCACGCTTCCTCTGCTGCTGGGAACGCTGGTGACGTTCTGGCTCGGCTACGGGCTGCTGCCGGCCATCGTCGCCGGATCGCTGGTCGCTTCGTACACCATGCTTGGCTCGACCATCGTCGCCCGGCTGGGGGCAAGAAATCTCGAACCGATGGTTGTGATGAACGGCGCGACGATGGTTTCCGATACCCTCTCCCTGCTTGTTTTCGCGGTCTGTGTGCGCCTGTACGCCGGCGACTTTTCTGTATCGGGGATCGCCATCCAGGTCATCGAGATCATCGTTTTCGTCCCGCTCGTACTGCTTGGCCTGGGGCGTGCCGGAGCCTGGCTGTTGCAGCGTGCGGAGAACGAGGAAGAGACCTACTTCATCCTGATGTTCGGCATTCTCGCGGTGACGGCGCTGCTGGCGGAGTGGATCAGGCTACCGGGGATCGTCGGCACCTTCCTCGCCGGCCTGGCGGTGAACGCCTCAGTCAAGGACAAACCGGCCAAAGGCAAGCTGGCGTTCATCGGCAACACCCTGTTCATCCCGATCTTCTTCATCGTGACCGGTTTCCTGATCGACCCGATGGCTCTGGCCCGCAGCATCAGCCAGGACTTTTACCTGGCGGCGGGAATCATCGGCGCCCTGCTGCTCGGCAAATGGATCGCGGCGGAATCCTGTGGCCGCGCCTTCGGCTTTACCCCGGCGGCGCGCAGGACGATGTGGTCGCTGACGCTGCCGCAGGTGGCGGCGACGTTGGCGGCCACACTGGTCGCGTTCAAGACCTTCAATGCCGCCGGCCAGCCGCTGCTCGACGAGCGCATGCTCAACGCGGTGCTCATCGTGGTGCTGGTGACGGCGATCCTCGGGCCGATCCTGACGCAGCGCTTTGCGCCGCAGATGCTACGGGATTCGGCAAGTCGCAAGCTAAAATGACGGTCCCGGCTCACAGGCCAATCAAGCCGGTTTACATCAGGCAGTTCCTGAAGTTGGTGGATAGCATCAAGGAGGTTCAAAAATGAGTCAAATCAGGAAAATCGGCAAGATCGAGCCTGCCGATCCGTTCGCGGCCTATGCCCATATCATCAGTCCTTTACCGGAGGATGAGGGCGGGGGATTTTTGATTACCTTTCCGGACTTGCCGGGCTGCATGTCTGATGGCGAGACGGAAGAAGAGGCGATTGCCAATGGCCGCGATGCCTTTGCTTCCTGGGTCTCCGCTCGCCACGACGCCGGGAAAGCAGTTTCACCGCCGAGTTATCGTCCGGAATCCATTCCGGCGGTTTCCGGACGTTTTGTTACCCGCCTGCCAAAATCAACGCATGCAAAGTTAAGCGAGCGTGCCAGAGCGGAAGGTGTGAGCCTCAATGCACTCGTGCTGGCAATGATTGCCGAGGGACTGGGTAGGCGGGAAACACAGGTGTAACATCGTCTTGACGCTCCGCCATGCCGATAGGCTTATAGATTGAAAAGAATTGCACTATTTTTCGGAATCCAAAATGAAAGGAAGTAACATGAAATCACACTTGGCCCTGGCCGCCGTAACCGCATGCCTCGCTTCGTCACCACTTGCAGCCGCAGAATTTTCCTGTGCTCCGCTGCAGGCGGCGCTTTATACCGCCAAGGCACCGGTCGCCGGCTAATAGCACGAGCGGAGTGCATCAACAGCGGAATGATACGCCGCAAAACCCGGCCAATCCCGGCCGATCATTTTTTCTTTATCAAGGAGTCATGAGCATGTCGAAAAGAGACGAGTACATTGCGAAAATCAAGCTTCAACTCGACGAGTTGAATGCAAGCATAGGCGCCGCAGAAGCCAAAGTGAACGCTGCGAAGGCCGATGTGCGGGATAAATACAGGGCAGAAGTCAGCAAGCTGCAACAGCAATACAGACAGGC
The DNA here is from genome assembly GCF_016790145.1 of Propionivibrio sp. Classification (GTDB taxonomy): domain Bacteria; phylum Pseudomonadota; class Gammaproteobacteria; order Burkholderiales; family Rhodocyclaceae; genus Propionivibrio. The sequence continues at coordinate 2,889 of NZ_JAEUOI010000237.1, forward strand.
TGTCAGCAAGCTGGATGAACTGAAGGCGGCCGGCGAAGATACCTGGGAAAGCATGGTTGCCGAAGTTGAGAAAGTGCGCGACGCCTTGAAGCACTCGTACAATTACTTCAAATCCCAGCTCTGAACGGGAGTCCTTGCCCGAGTGCCGGAAGACCTTCAACAAGTCGTCGCACCGGCGCAAGCCGGTGCCCAATGCCTTTCTGGATTCCGGCTTCCGCCGGAATGACGATTTGAGACTTGATCCGTCGCTCACTGGAAGGGGTTTTCACTCCGGCGTTTCCTGGTGCTCTGGTGGTTTCTTGCAATCGGGCATCCGCTCATCATTAACTGTTTGAACCGCCAGCACTGATGTCGGCGGACTTATTTTTCAGTTTTTCTACCCAAGGAACTTAAATGACATTGATCAAATCCCGAATCCTGCTGGCCAGCGCCGCTTCTTTGCTGCTCCTCGGCGCCTGCAACTCCGAGCAGAATGCCAAGCCCACGGCTGCTGCCGCTGCCCCGGCGGTGAAAGAGACCGCCGAGGCCACCGTAAACGGTTTTGTAATCAGCAAGAACCGCGTCGACATGATTGCCAAACAGGGCGCCAGCGCCGGCCAGCCGGAGACCCCGGAATCGAGAAAAACCATCATCGACAAGCTGGCCATGCAAACGGTGGTCGCTCAGGAGGCAATCAAGAAGGGGCTGGACAAATTGCCCGAGGTCAATGAGCAAATCGAAGTGATCCGGCAATCCATTCTGGCCAACGCCTATGTTCAGGATTTCATCAAGAACAATCCGGTCAGCGACGACGCGCTGAAAGCCGAATACGAGCGCATCAAGGCCACCATCACCGGCAGCGAGTACAAGGCGCGCCATATCCTGGTCGAGAAGGAATCCGAAGCCAAAGACATTATTGCCAGACTGAAAAAAGACGCTGGTTCTTTTGCGAAATTGGCCATGGAAAAATCGAAGGATGCGGCGTCCAAGGTCAGGGGCGGCGATCTGGGATGGTTTGATCTGAACGGGATGGTGCCTGAATTCGGCGGCGCCGTCAGCAAGCTGGAAAAGGGACAGTTCACCCAGGAACCGGTCAAGACGCAGTACGGCTACCACGTCATCCTGCTGGATGACTCCAGGCCGATTGAGGCGCCCCCTTTGGAAGAAGTCAAACCGCAACTGTCGCAACAGCTTCAGCAGCAGAACCTGAAGAAGCAACTCGACGATCTCAAGGCCAAAGCCAAAATCGAGATTGCGGGGGCGCCGGCGCCCGCTGCACCTGCCGCACCCGCTACACCCGCTACACCCGCTGCACCTGCTACACCCGCTGCACCCGCTACGAAGTAAATTTTTAATCTGCAGTTGAGCACGACAGCCGCAACACCAGGTTTGCTGAGGGTTTGGCCCTCACCCCATCCCTCTCCCGCAGGGCGAGGGGGTTTGCACCCTTCTCCCCGCGGGAGAAAGGCCGGGGATGAGGGCCTACGGTATTGTCCTCTGTCCTCTGGGCGGGAGAAGGGCCAGGGATCAGGGACTACGATATTGGAATTACGCTCAACTGCGCTCTCCAGCTTGATTACAGAAGAGGAGAAGCATCATGGAACTGAGCATTTATCACTGGCTGATCATCGCCGCTTTCATCGGTGTTGTGGTTTGGGCGTTCGGTCGCAAGCGCAAGGCGCGCTTCGAGAAGGACGCCAGGATTCCTTTTGAAAAAGACAAGGACTGAACCAGGAGAGCCAACCATGCAAGCCCTGCTCGGATTCGATATTGACCTCTGGGATTACCTGACGTTTCTCACCCTGGCGCTTTGTGTGGTCGCACTGGGCATCATCTGGCTCTTCCTGGCCGGTCTGCCGGGGCGCATCGCCATCGCGCGCAAGCATCCGGAAGCCGAGGCGGTCAAATACCTCGGTTATGCCGGCCTGCTGCCCACCGTCTACCCGTGGATGCAAGCGCTGATCTGGGCCTTCAAGCCGACCGACATCGTCGATATCCGGCGTTTCCCGCGTGAGGAGGCGATCGAAACCGACAAGGAGATTGCCCGTTTGCGCGGCTTGCCTTCAACGATGCACGCAGCCGTCGCAGAATCCTCGGCAGAGGCCGTAGCGGACAAGCAGGCCATGCGGTCAGAGAAGACCCCGTCCGCTGTTGAAGAGGGCAAGCCATGATCGCCGGACTGGTGATGGTCTTTGGCTATGCCCTGATTGTCTGGGCGGTTTTTTTCAAGTTCAAGTGGCTTAAATTCAGCATTCCCTGGGGCGTCGTTTCCGCCTTTGTCGGGGTGCATCTGCTGATCATTTTCATGATCGGCCTGCGCTTCATGACGCCGCTGGCGACCGATGCACGCATTATCCAGCACACCATCCAGCTCACACCCCGCCTGCCTGAGCCTACGCTGCTGATGGCCGTGCTGGTCGAGCCGAACGTACCGGTCAAGAAGGGGCAGCCGCTGTTCCAGTTCGACCGCCGGATGTTCGAGTACAAGGTAAGGCAACTGGATGCCGAGCTCGCCAAGGCGAAGCAGAACGTGCTGGTGATGAAGACAGATATCGAGGTGGCGACGCAGAAGGTGAGCAAGAACAAGGCGCATCTGGAGTTTGCCCGATACCAGCAGACGCTGTCGGCCAACCTGGCGAAGCAGGGTGCCGGCCCCGAAGAAGACGCACAGAAATGGGCCGCCCAGGTGGCGGCAGACAGTGCTGCGATCAAGGAGGCGCAGGCCGAAGAGCAACGCGCCATCCTGAATTACACCTCCGAGATCAACGGCGTCAATACCAGCGTCGCCAGGACACAGGCCGAACTCGACCAGGCGCGCTTCTACCTTGAGAACACTCTGATGGTGGCCCCCGAAGACGGCTACATCATCAACCTGCAGGCGCGCCCCGGCATGGTCGCCGGCGATGTGCGCTTCGGTGCCATCGCCTCTTTCGTCTGCGATGCAGACCGCTACCTGCTGGCTAACTTCTTCCAGGAGAACCTGAAATACGTGAAGCCGGGGCAGGAAGTGGAAGCGGCGATCGACCTCTACCCAGGGCAGATCTTCACCGGCAAGGTGCTGGCCATCTGGCAGGGCAGCGGCGCCGGGCAAATGCTGCCGAGCGGCACGCTGCCCAACTTCCAGGCCGTGCCGACCGATCGCCCGCAGGGCCAGTTCGCGGTGGCCATAAAGCTCGACGATCCGGATCAGTCGAAGTTCCCGATCGGCACCCAGGGCCGGGCAACGATCTATGCCAATCCTCAAAGCCTGTTTGTCATCCTGCGTAAAATTTCAATCAGGGCGTACACGTGGTTCAACTGGATCTATCCGTTCTCGGGATGATGCGCGCACCGACCGTCGCACTCGCTGCACTCCTGCTCGGCGCCTGTGCGCTGGCGCCAGCGCCGGGCACCGACGAGGTGGTCGGTCAGGCGCTGCCCGCCACAACGAGCATTCCTCCCGCATGGAAGTCCGGCGCCGGCGCCGGCGCCGAGTCCATGGCTCGGGTGGCCGCGGTGGCCGACGACTGGCTGAAGTCGCTGAACGATCCGCCGCTCGAAGCCATCGTCGCCGAGGCCATCGCCAACAACCTCGACCTGCGCCAGGCCGCAGAGCGGGTGCGGATTGCCCAGCAAACGGTGCTCGTCGTCGGCGCGCAACTGCTGCCGCAGGTGGGGGCGACACTCGGCGGGCGAACGCTGCACGACCGCGATCACGATGGAAACAGCAATTCCACAATTGCCTTCGCCAGCGTCGGCTGGGAACTCGATGTCTGGGGAAAGCTACGCGCTCAACGGGCGGCGGCGGAAGCCGGCTATGAAGCAACCGCGCTTGACTATGCGTATGCCCGTCAATCGCTTGCCGCTACCGTCGCCAGAACCTGGTATCTGACCATTGAAATGCGCCAGTTGCTGGCGCTCGCCGAGCAGTCGGTCACCATCTACAGCGAACTGCTCAAGCTGATAAAGATCCGGCGCGCCAGCGGCAGGGACACCGACCTCGATGTGGTCGATATGCAAGCCAATGTCGATACCGCGCTGGCCTCGGTCGAGGCGGCGCGCGAGTCGTACGGCGACATCCGGCGCGCCCTTGAACTGTTGCTCGGGCGCTATCCGGCGGCAGAAATCGAGGTGACGGCGGCCTACCTTCCGCTTCCGGAACCTCCTGCAACGGGGATGCCGGCGGCGCTTCTCGAACGCCGGCCGGACGTCGTTGCCGCCGAACGGGCCGTGCTCGCGTCCTTCCGCACACTGGAGGCGGCAAAGCTGGCGCTGCTGCCCGACTTGTCGTTCTCTCTGCTCGGTGGTCGTCTGGGCAGCCCGCTGCTCTCGCTGCTGCGCCTGAATCCATGGTTGTACACGGCGGCCATCGGTGTTTCCATTCCGATTTACGAAGGCGGTGCCTTGCAAGCCCAGATCCAGATTGCCACTGCGCAACAGGCGCAGATGGTTGCCCGCTATGGACAGACCCTTTTGCAAGCCTTCCGTGAGGTCGAGACGGCGCTCGCCAACGAGCAGTTGCTGACAAAACGCGTTGCGCAGGACGAAAGCGCGTTAATCAACCGGACCGACGCCGTGCGCATTGCAACCACGCAATACCTGGCCGGCAGCAGGGATCTGCTGTGGGTATCCAATCTCCAGACGAACCAGATACGTACCGAGGCGGAGCTGATCAAAGTGCGCGGTCTTCGGCACCTGAACCGCATCGCGCTGCTCCTGGCGCTCGGCGGGAGCTTCGACACGGTGCTGGCGGCGACGATGCCGCAAATCGACTGAGATACTGTGGAGATTTATGCTGGACGCGATTGAGCTCGACTCAGGCCACGGCATTTCAATGAGTTAGCGCTAGAACAAATTTACCCTGCGACTCAGGCAGTCCGTCATGACTGAGGCCACAGAGCATTACGGAGAGTTCTTGCGATCATCCAGCGGCTTGTGGCGTCGAGCCAGAATGTCCGCACGCAGCGTGTTGTAACGCGACACGAAGTCGACCAGCACGCTGGCCGTCCAGGCGAAAGTGAAGATACCGGAGATGGCGATGATCGGCGGCAACATGCGCCACGCATGCGGCAGCGAGAACGGCTCGCCCAGCGCCGTGTAACAATTGGCTGCAAAATAGGCCGCCCTTGCCCAGCCATCGACGATACCACCGGCAACCAAAGCCGACGACCAGAGAAACACCTCGGCCAGATGCACTGCGAGCAACGCCAATACGGTCATGGCGAATACCACGTCGGCCCGCCACAGCGCGGGGCGTGACTGGATGACGATGAACCGCTTGAGCACCGCGCTGGAAATTGAGCGCATCCACACGGCGTGGAACATGATGACCAGAAGCAGCATCGCGCCACCAAATGCCAGGTCGGGTACTGGTAGTGCCTGCGCCAACACGCTCTCACCCAAGTCGGCCTGCAGGCTGGACAGCTTGGCCTTCGCCGTCGATTCAGCCTGCGGTAGCGCGTCAGGTGTATGGGTTGTCTCGGTCACGATGGTAGTTCGAAATCAAAGAATCAAAGGGGCTCGACTTCCCAGCGTTGATGATCACATACAAACCGTTTATCGACGCAGGGTCGGAGAAATCTGCATGCTGCTTGTCTGTGGATACATGAACGGGGCGACATCTTTCTGGATCAGACAATCCAGTCCAGCGCAGTACAGCATAATCCTTAAATCGCAGTGTATTGCTGCGGCCAGTGCTGTCAAGCTATCAGCGTAAGGAGTGCCTGAAAAATGGTGATAGACTCATCAAGCATGACGAGTGCAGCCGCATCACGGACTTGATGTCCAGGCTGCGGTGCCTGGATCAAGCGGTATTTTCAATAGCCATGTTTAGAGGAGGACGGACAATGAAGAAGACTTCAACCTGCCACTTTGTGAGTGCCACCATCTGCAGCCTGCTGTTTTGTCTGCTTTCATCCTTTGCCGTGGCGCAGTCGGAAATTTTCCCGGATGATTCCATCAAGCCTGACCCGGCTCTCTCGCCGGATGAGACCAATCCGCCGCCCGTCCGTTCGCTGGACTACACCCGGCCTGACAAGGCTCTCTCGCCTGATCAAACCGATCCGCCGCCCGTCCGTTCACTGGGCTACACCCGGCCTGACAAGGCGCTATCACCGGATGAGACCGATCCGCCGCCCGTTCGCTCGCTGGACTACACCAAGCCTGACCCGGCCCTCTCGCCGGATTGAGGCTGGACAAAATTACCCTGGAAACCGCAGTCAAGCGTGACAGCCGAATCATCAGGTTTGGCAAGTGTTTGGCCCTCACCCCAACCCTCCCGCGGGGAGAGGGGCCGGGGTTGAGGGCTTACGATATTGGCATCACGCTGAACTGCGGATTTAAGGATTGCTTGCTGCTTTGAGCGGGCTTGGGCTATCGGGAGCTGCTGCCGGTTCTGCGGCTCACCGACTGGCGTAAAGCGTCAGTTCGGCAAGAACCATCAAGGCCAGCGCCGCGCCCAGTGTCAACCAGGAAAGTGTGGCTTCGCCCGTCCACAGTACCAGGGCGATGCCGGAGAAATTGACATAGAGCGCAAATTCGGTGGCGAAGCGCTGGCCGTTCATCGAGACCAATTGCGGCACCAGCAAACCAGCCAGCCAGTGCGCCAATGGGGTCGCGAGCGAGACGGCGAGAATCAACTCGGTTTTCCACAGCGAAATATCCTGCGGACGGTGCAGAACGCCATCGCTCACCCAGATGTTTGCATTGTGCAAATAGCCGATCACGGTCAGGACCACCAAAACAATCCAGATCGCCAGACGATCGGAGGTTTCAAGCGTTGCCAGGAACCGGCAACCCGGAACGCTTGTCACCAGGCTGAGCAGCATGATGCCGGCAGCGCCCGCTATGAGCAAAAAATACAGCGGAACAAACCTGTCAAGCCAGTGCACGGCCAGAATGACCAGCAAAAATGCAAGCATCCGTGCGATGACTATGGGGTATGACTTCAAGGGAAATTTCGCCGAAGAAAGTGCATGTTCGATGCCAATTAATGAATCAGCGGAAGGCTAGGGAAACGATGAATAAGCCGTCACACCGGCGCATCCCAGGAGGTTTGAGCCATAGGCCCTTTCACCTTCAGGGCAGAAGCCGGTGTCCAGTGCCTCGACTTTTCTGGCTCTGCATTCCCTGCGGTCAGATTCCGGCTTTTGCCGGAATGACGATTTGACACTTGTTCAGCGGCTCCCTAGGCAGTGAATCTGTGCAGGCTGACGCAGCATGTCCTGCGACCCGTTCATCCTCTACCCCAATGGCAAAAGTGCAGGTCAGTTCCCGTTATGCCCTTTATGGCCGTTATGGCCGTGATTGGCGTGGTGTCCGTGATTCTCCTTGCCGGTATCAAGGGCCAGAATCTCGGCCACCTCGGCCTCGTCCTTTTCGAATTCTGCGAGCAGTCCTTCATCCGAGAGATCCAGCGGGTGGGAATGCGTCCAGTCGTGTTCGGCAATCTGCTCGGCGCGCTTGACGACTGCTTCGTCGTGGACTTCGATGGCCAGTTCGCGCCGGGTGTCGAAGCTTCCGGGAGCGAGATTGATCGAACCGATAATGCAATGCTTGCCGTCGGCCAGCATCATCTTGGCGTGTAGTTTGAGCCCCCTTAGCTTGTGCACCTTGGCACCCAGATCCTGCAGGATGCGAAGTCCCTCGATGCCCTCGACCAGTTTCCCCTTCTTGAGGGTGTGGGCGGGGCGCGCCAGCACCCTTATCTTGACACCGCGACGTGTGGCACGCACCAGATGCTCGATGATGACTTCGTCCTGGTAGCGCTCATTTTCGAGGAACAGGGTTTCCTGCGCCGAGTCGATGAAGCGCGCCACCCGGTTGCGCCCGTTGATGTTGCACCAGACCAGGTGCGAGTTCTCGCCCGGATTGAAGGGCTGGCGGTTCCAGTCGGCTTCGAAGCACTCGATGATCTCGTCGACCTCGTGCCGGTGCGAGGTCACCACGGCGTAATCGCGGGTCACGGTCAGGTTTTTGGTTTCCCAGTTGAGCGACTGGATAAAGGCGGTCTCGTCGTCGACCACCAGGGATTTTTCGTGGGTGATGTCGAAATCCGGATTGCTGTCGATCACTTCGACACCGGCTGCCAGCAGAGTCGCGCGCGGCGCCTCGTTTTCGACTTCGCCGCTGCGTCGCGCCGGGTTGAGCATCACCCGCACCTTGACGCCGCGCTGCTGGGCGGCGATCACCGCCGCCAACAGCGTCGGATCCGAGAACAGAAAGATCTTGATGCGTAGCGACTTTTTCGCAGCGGCGATGGCATCGACGAAGGGCTGGACGGTGTCGTCGGGCAGGACAATCAGCGAACGGTGCATAAGACATTACTCCGAGAAATGTAGTTACTGAGTCGGACATCCTCTCGACCAGCAAAGGCCCCGCGACCGATGCCGGCGCGGCGGGAGGCCTGACCGGCAACGATGATCGCGTACCGGCGGTGGTGCGCAATCATGTGCTGGACAGCAGGCGCTTACTGTGCCGGTGGTGTGACGCCGCGCAATTCGGCAAAGCGCTTGGCAACAAGCAAGGACCATTTGTCGAAGGCATTCTTGGCATACGACCAGGCCTGGAACGAATTCAGGTAACCCCCGGCCCAGGTCTGTGCTGCGCCGACAGCGCCGGCATTGACGTCGGCGGCGTACTTGCGGCCGATCTGGGTATCCCTGCACTCGCCGAGGATCGCGCCCGTTGCGCCATCGCGGAACTGCATCTCCATGCCGGTTTCACCCATGTACGGGGTGGAACCCGCCGGGCGGCCGGTGGCAACGCCCGAACCCGCTTCGGCGATGAAGGCGTAAGGAATCAGCGTGCCGGCAAGGCTGTCGGTGACTTTGGTCGGCACCAGATCAGTCAGCGCGATACGGATGACCACCACACCGGGACCCGCTTTGTCCACGATCTTCATCTGCGGCTTCAGCGCCTTGTCCAGCGCGTTGTGGAAGTAGTCGGTAAGGGTTTTGAGGTCGCTGGGGTCGATCATCTGTTCAGCGTCCTTGTCTTTGGACGGCGCCAGCGAGACAACGATGCGCGAGACCAGCACCTTGTCGAAGCTTTTGGCATCGAGGTTGGGCGAGCGCCAGCACTCGATCCCGTCTCCCCACGGCGTCGGTTTCAAGCGCGCGTAGTCGGACAGGAAACCGCTTTGCGTCAGACGAGCCTTGTCGGTAGCGGTAATGTTCGTGCCGCTGCCCATCACGGCGCTGTCGCCCGCGCAGCCGGTGAGGAAGGCGCAGCCGGCAAGGGCGGCTACAGGGAGCAGGCGAGCCGCTCCGCTTCGTTCAACAATTCGTGGTGTATTCATCATTGCTCCTTGAAAGGGTTTGTTTATATCAAAATTATCACGCTCATGCTACATGGGCATCCGGGCTGGTGTGGGCAAACCCGGACGTGTGAGGAAACCGAAGTGATTAGCGGCACACCCGCACACCATTGACATAGCGGCAGGCGTGGGCCGGGGCAACCACCACCGGCTTCGGTGCCGGGGCAACCACCACGGCCTTCGGTGGTACCGCTGCCACTGGCTTGCGAACCGCTACAGCGCCGTTGGGCCCAGCGCATCCGGCACGCCGGACGCCCTCGGCACACGTAACTGCACTAGCATTCGTAACGGTAACCATCATGAAGAGTGCAGCGCTGAGGGACATGGCAATCGTTTTCATTTTGTTTCTCCGGTGTTATCCGTTCGCAAGGGAATAAAGCGAAGGATCGAATCATTTATTGCGGCCTATTCGGGTTTGATGTGATGGCGGTTTAGAGCAAGGGATTGTCAATATCGTGGTCTTTGGCACGCATGATAACAAAGCGCTTCAGAAAGTTGGGAAAGTAATCAGAGAGGCTCACTTCCTGTTGAAGCCCTCCAAAACAAGCCGAGCAGCGCACCGCCAAAGATGCTGCCAAAAGTGATCGACGCTATTGTCAGTGCACTCACTGTACGCTCTCCATCAGAACGATTTACCAGGGCCAGGCCAGGTCGACCAGGCTCACCTGTTCTTCACCCTTGCCCCTTGTTCGTAGCGCCACGTCCACACCAGCAACAGCGCAACGCCGGCGTGCAGCACAACGGCCGGCCACAACAGCACCCCGCCCAGGTGCACGAGCATACCCAGGTAAGCAAGGTACAAGGCGATCAGCAGATTGTAGATCAGCATCGCCCGCAAGGTCGGCGAGAAGTCGCACCAGCCGTTCTTCCGACTCGGCCAGCAGGCCAGCCCGAGAGCAAGCAAGGCGAAGCCAAAACATCGGCCAAGCGTAATCCTGGTACCGGAAAGGTCTGTACCCAGCAGCAAAGTAACGACGAGCACCGGATCGAGCATCAGGGCGAGTCCGGTGCCAACCTCTACAATTGCAGCAAAGGCAAGTATCTTAGAGGATGTGATGAGACTCTCGATGCCCACGGGATCAGGGGATCATCCCGCATTCAAACAGCTTGTTGGACTTCGGTCCGGCAACCCGGTTGAGGAAATCCATGCGTGCCCGCGAATCGTTGCACAGTAATCCAACCGCCCGTTTATCCTGAGGCGATATTGGCCGGCCCTTCTCTGCCCACAACTGCCCACAGTTCGAGCCCTGGTGCTTGGGCAATGACCTTGTTGGCCACCGTGTCGAGGATCGCACCCGGGCTGGTAGCAAGACCGATTGCGCCCAGTGCGCAATCGATCGCCAGGATTTGCTTGTCAATGATTTGCTCCCCAATCGAAAGCCGCCAGGAAATCACCAGCCGACTTCTGCTCCCACCCCGCGGCCCGGCATTTGGGATCCGAGGGGAAGAGCCCTCGATCCAGGTACCAAGCCTCGTTAGTCATTCGCCCTTGCTGCGGCTGATGCAGTCTTGGCCTGGTCGGCCGGCATCAGTTGAGGCGGTCCGAGTTTGACCGTCAACTTCTCGATCATGCCATTGAACGGGAACGGCGGCTTGTAGTCCTTGTCGTTGACTCCGGTACGCAAGTCGATGCCGACATCGAAGGTTTCGTCGGCCACCTGCAGGAAGGCGATCGAGTTGGCCTGCTTGCCGGTGGCGACGGCCTTGCCGTCCACTTTCAGCACGCCGCTGCCGCCCTTGGCGATGCCGGGGCCGTCGTACGTGTACTCGAAGACGATGTTGTGCTTGCCCGGCGTCAACGCTTCCTGCCCGACCCATTGGTACTGGGCCAGGATCAGCATGTTGTAGTTGAACACCGGCTTGCCGTTCAGCAGGTACAGGCCCCATCCCCCCCAGCGCCCGCCCGCGGTGGCAAGCATGCCGTTACCGCCGCCTTGGGGCACGACCACGTCGGCCCATACCGAGTAGGAGCGGGCCAGGATGTTCGGCGCGTTGGCCATCGGGATGCCAGGGTTCACACCGCTGTAGCTGAACACCGTCTTGCCGGCTGTGGCGCTGGGCCTCGGCGCGAGGGCACGTGCGAAGGTGTCGTTGTTCAGCGGCAGAACCTGGTACTTGGCGGCTTCCTGGTCGAACAACGCCTGCATCTGCTTGAGCTTCTCCGGCATCTTTGCGGCCAGGTCATCGGCCTGCGAATAGTCCTCGGTAATGTTGTAAAGCTCCCACTTGTAGTCCTTCGGCGCAGGCAATGGCGCGTTCAGGATCCACGGCCCGTGCGGCGGCGTCGTGTTGGCGTACCAGCCGTCATGGTAGATGCCGCGGTTGGCGATCATCTCGAAGTACTGTGTCTTGCGTGTCGAGCCCGCTGTGGCATTGGCCTTGTCGAAGGTGTAGGCCATGCTCACGCCTTCCATCGGCTTTTGCTTGATGCCGTCGACCATGTCCGGCGCCTTGACGCCGGTCGCTTCCAGGATGGTCGGCACGATGTCGATGACATGGTGAAACTGCGTGCGGATGCCGCCGACATCCTTGATGCGCGCCGGCCACGACATCGCCATGCCCTGGCGTGTGCCGCCGAAGTGCGAGCCGATCTGCTTGGTCCACTTGAAGGGCGTGTCGAAGGCCCAAGACCAGGCAACCGCCATGTGCGGGTAGCTCTGCTCCGAGCCCCAGATGTCATAGAACTTCAGTTGCTCGGCGATCGGAAAATCGAGTATGCCGTTGTACGAGGTGTACTGGTTGGGCGTACCGGAGAGCGTGCCTTCGGGGCTGGTGCCGTTGTCGCCGACGATGTAGATGATCAGCGTATTGTCGAGCTGGCCCATGTCTTCGACCTGCTGGATGACGCGGCCGATCTCGTGGTCGGTGTAGGCGGCGTAGGCGGCAAAAACCTCGGCCTGGCGGGCGAACAGTTTCTTCTGGTCGGCCGAAAGTGTGTCCCACTTCGGCAGGCTGTCAGGCCATTCGGTCAGCTTCGCATTGGCGGGGATGACACCCAGGCGTTTCTGGTTGGCGAAGATCTGGTCCCGCATGGCGTTCCAGCCCATGTCGAACTTGCCCTTGAACTTGGCCACCCATTCGGCCTTGGGCTGGTGCGGGGAGTGCGTGCCGCCGGGCACGTAGTACAGGAAAAACGGTTTGTTGGGCGCGGAAGCTTGTAGCGCCTTCATGTAGCTGATCGCCTCGTCCGCCAGGTCAGTGGTCAGGTTGTAGCCGGGCTTGCCGATCCACGGGAAGATCTGCCGGTTGTTCTGGAACAGGTAGGGCTGCCACTGGTCGGTCTCGCCGCCCATGAAGCCGTAAAAGTAGTCGAAGCCCATACCCGACGGCCATTGGTCGAAGGAACCGGCCACGCTGTACTCGAAGGCCGGCGTGTTGTGGTTCTTGCCGAACCAGGAGGTGGCAAAGCCGTTGTCCTTGAGGACACGGCCGACGGTGGCGTTGTCCTGCCCGATGATCGAGTCATAACCTGGGAAGCCGGTCGACAGCTCGGTGATCACTCCAAAGCCGCCCGAGTGGTGGTTTCGTCCGGTGATCAGCGCCGCCCGCGTGGGCGAGCACAGCGATGTAGAGTGGAACTGCGTGTAGCGCAACCCCGCCTTGGCGATCCGGTCGAGCGCCGGTGTCGGGATGACGCCGCCGAAGGTACCGCTGACGCCATACCCCTGATCGTCGGTCATGATCAGCAGCACGTTCGGCGCGCCCTTGGGCGGCACGATAGTGGGCGGCCACCACGGCTTGGAGTCATTGGCGTTTTCTTTGATCACGCCGCCGAATTTCGGCGGCGGCGCCGGAATCTGATTGCCCTGGATCGTAGTCGTGGCGCTGGGTGCGCCCAGCACGCCGGAGACCTGCTGGGCGCCAACGGGTGCGACGGACATTATGGCAACGAGCAGTAATGCCGCTATTTTCGCGGCAACGCCTGTCTTTCCTGATTCCTGTTTCATCTTTGGCACTCCTTTACAGACACTAAGAAGGTCTTCTATAAATCAACCTTGATTATTTGACACGGCGAATTCTAGTCCGAAGTGCAACAGCGGTATGACTTGAGTCTAGCGTATGAGATGAAAGTTTGATTGACAAAATACGACATTAAGTTAACCATTTGCGACAGCAAAGACAGCATCCTCCACCAATCCACGATGAATTCAAGTTCAGGCCAAGGCCTTCCACCCCAGCGAGGTATGGTTCGTGTGGGTCCGATTTCGGCGATCCCTGATCTTTTGCGCGAATTCGGAGTCGCGCCTGATCGCTTGTTATCGCAATTCGATCTAACCGAGAGGATCTTCGAGAACCCGGATAACACCATCCCATTCCCGATCATGGGCAGTCTGTTCATGGCCTGCGTTCGTGCAACGGCCTGCCTCCATTTCGGTCTGCTGACGGGTCAGCGTAGCGCCGCCTCGGAACTCGGTGCTGCAGGGTTTCTAGTGAATAATGCGCCGGATGTCATGACGGCCCTCAATGATCTGGTGTCGAACTTCGATCTGCAGGATCGTGGTTCAACCCCGTTCCTGGAGGTGTCCGACAAGACCAGCCTGCTCGGCTACGAGATATACCATCGGGGCATCGCCGGTTCGGACCAGATCAGCGATGGTGCTATGGCTATCGGCTGGAATATCATGCGCGCCCTGTGCGGTTCAGAATGGTTGCCGCTTGAAGTTCATTTTCGCCACGATCTGCCTGAAGATGTCGGGGTTTATCAGCGCTTCTTCCAGTCGCCCTTGCGTTTCAACGCGGCCCGCACGGCCCTGGTCTTCCGTTCCACCTGGCTGACCAGGAAAGTGCGTCTGGCCGACCCCCTGTTGCGCCACCACTTTCTGCGGCATGTGTCGGAGATGCGGCGTTATTCAAATGAGGATTTTCGCGACCGTGCCTATCGCGACCTGCTGCTTCTGATCGGCGCCAACCGCTGCTCACTTGAACAACTGTCCAGGCACTTTTCAATGCATCCGCGCACCCTGAACCGTCGTCTGAAGGAGGCGGGTACAAGCTTTCGCGATCTGCACAACGAGGCACGGCATGCTACCGCTTGTCAGTTGTTGCGCGATACCATGAGTAGCATCGAGGCGATTGCCGTACTTCTTGGCTATTCCGGCACCAGCGCGTTCAACCGGGCATTTGCGCACTGGGAGGGCGTACCTCCGGCGACCTGGCGAAAAAGAGCCAGGGCAAGCTGTTGAACTCAGGTACAAATGATGCACTGATCCGTGCATCGGTTTGTGGCAGCAGTTTTCCCGTGTAGTATTGCAGGCATTTGGCTCCCATGGCGGCAAGCAATGGTGTTTCCCCGTCCGCTAGGTCGAGCGTTTTGATTCTTGGCGGTCTGCACACCATACCCGAGCGCTTCTAACCATCATGGCGATTGATTTGCCACCCCGGAACATGAAAAAATGAGGCATCGGAAACCTTCACTGATGTTAGAGGCACCAGGGGTGGTGCTTGGCAGAGTGGTGGCGCGCCGATTCGTTCTTTAACTGCCCATCG